>DATKVG010000064.1:0-32086 GCA_035530195.1 Bathyarchaeia archaeon
AGGGGATCCTCACGCCCTGCCATAAAGGGCCATGAAAAAAAGCCTTAGCCAGTGGCTGGCAGGGCTCAGGATGACAGGCTTTGGGGCGGGCTTTGGATGACATGTTTTGATCTTGGTTTTCTTCCACAAAAAAGCCCTGCCACAGGGCTTCCTCGCTCAGGATGACAGGCTTTGATTTTCGCGGTAGAGGCCAATCAGGAGGTCGGGGTATCTGCGGACGACGGCTTTGAGGGATTGGTTGGAAATCGAGACGAGCATGGCGATAGTTTCGGCTGTGGCGGTGGATTCGTAGGGGGCGTTGCGGAAGAACGGGCCGGGATCGAGGAACCCCTCGGGCAGTTGTGCGGCCGTAAACGTTTTCTGGCCGGCCTGGCTTTCAAGCCGGACCACGCCCTCGACAAGTTGAAACAGGCTACGGGAGGGTTCGCCGGCCTTGAAGATGGTTTCGCCCGGCTGCTTGACCACCAAGTCGGCTTGTAGGGCGTTTTCGCGCTGGTAGTCCTTGATAAGCTGGTTGGCTTCGCGGAGGCGGTCGGCGAATTGCCGGCAGAGGCACCGCGTGAAAAAATGCAGCTCATTCACAACCACATCCAGGCTGCCCGGCGGTAGCACCGCCGTAAACACCGCACCCGAACACCGGACGCTCGCCGTGCGAAAACCCCCGCCCAGCGGCGCCATTTCGCCCAGGAAGGCGGGCGTGGCGGGCGTGGCATTGATGATGGCCAGGGTTTCAGGCCGGTTGCCAGCGTCGGGTGCGGGGGCCGTTTCCACGACACACGCCCCCTGAAGCACCAGAAATACTTCCCGCGATTCAGCCCCCTCGGTAATGAGGATCTCGTCGTCGGCATAGCGGCGCAGAACCACGCCGTGGCAGCGGGCCAGCAACTCGCGGTATGGAGATTCGTCAGGGATTTTCAGGCGTTGCAGGTCGAATGGTTCGGACATGATGAGCCTTTCTCTACCGCCGCCTCAAAATTGAATAGGCCGGTTTTCGCCTTCGGGACTTCCAGGAGAGTAACGGGTGAAACGGCATGGGGTCAAGAAAGGGACGGTCGAGCAGGATCGGGCCGACACTTTAATGTGAGTTTATGATTGACTCGGGGGGCAAACAGCATTATTATTGACTCAATCCGTCAATAATGGCTTTTTGCGGAACTGGTAACGGTGAGGAGGAACAGTCCATGGCGAAGAAAACGGTGAACGTGGCGATGATAGGCGCCCAGTTTATGGGGAAAGCACACAGCAATGCGTGGCGCAAGGTGGGGATGTTTTTCGACCTGCCCGTCAAGCCGGTGATGAAAGTATTGTGCGGCAAATATGCGGAAGAAGTTCAGGTGGCGGACAAGTACGGCTGGCAGGAGACCTCGCTAGACTGGCAGAAGGTCGTGAACCGGCCCGACATCGACATCGTGGACGTCTGCACGCCCAATTTCCTTCACCCGCCGATAGCAATCGCGGCGGCGAAAGCGGGCAAGCACGTCGTGTGCGAAAAACCGCTGGCGAATACGCTGGCCGAAGCCAAGAAGATGCTCGATGCCGTGACCAAAGCCGGCGTGAAGCACATGTGCGGTTTTTCGTACCGGTTTGCGCCGGCCGTGCAGACGATTAAGAAGCTGGTGTCGAGCGGTGCGCTGGGCCAGATTTACCATTTCCGGGCGGCGTATCAGCAAGACTGGATCGTGGATCCGGATTTCCCGATGGTGTGGCGGATGAAGAAGAAACACACGGGTTCGGGGGCGCTGGGAGATATTGGCGCGCACATCGTCGATCTCTGCCAGTTCCTGGTAGGCGACGTCGAGCAGGTGTCGGGGACCATGGAGACGTTCATCAAGCGGCGCCATGTCACATCATCGGACACGGGGATCGCCGGAAAGAGCGGCGAGAAACGCTCGCACAAGATGGACACGGTAGACGTGGACGACGCGGTGGTTTTCGTGGCGCGCCTGAAAGGAACCAACACGCTGGCCACGTTCGAGGCGACGCGGTTCGCCCCGGGCCGGCGCAACTACAACAGCATCGAAATCTACGGCAGCCAGGGCTCGGTGTTGTGGAACCAGGAAGACATGAATTACTTCCAGTACTTCAGCCGGAACGACCCGCCGGACCTGCAGGGCTTCCGCCAGGTGCAGGCGACCGACCCGGTGCACCCCTATGCGTCGAACTGGTGGCCGTCCGGGCACATTATCGGCTACGAGCACCTGTTCGTCCACGAGATCTACGAGTTCGTGCGCAACCTTGGAAAAAAGAAGGTAACCTACTCGACGTTCGAGGACGCGGTGAAATGCCAGAGAGTGCTCGAGGCGGTCGAGCGTTCGTCGGCGAAGAAGCGGTGGGAGATGGTGAAATAGAGGCCTGAACTCCGGGCGCGCGTTTGCGGGCCCGCAACCAATTGGCGCGCGCGCGCGTAAAAGGAGATCGATTATGAAACTGGGTGTGGTAACGGCGATGTTCGGCAAGCGGCCGCTGAGCGAGGTACTGGACCTGTTGAAAGCACTGGGGCTCGAGTCGATCGAGTTCGGGACCGGCAACTACCCCGGCTCCGGCCTGTTGGACGTTCCGGCGCTGCTTAAGTCGCAGGCCAGGCGAAAAGAACTCCTGAGCCAACTCAAAGACGCGGGGATCGGTATCAGCGCGCTGAGCTGCCACGGCAACGCCTTGCATCCCGACCGCAATTTCGCCAAGCGGTCGGTGGCCGTACTCAACAACACGATCAGGCTGGCCGAGAAACTGGGCGTGAAAACCGTCATCGACTTTTCCGGCTGCCCGGGTTCCGACGAAAAATCGACCAAACCCAACTGGGTGACGTGCGGCTGGCCGCCGGACTACATGGAAATCATCGAGTGGCAGTGGGCCAAGAAGGTGATCCCGTTCTGGACGAAACAGTGCAAGATCGCGAGAGACCACGGGATTCGGATTGCATTCGAGATGCACCCGGGGTTCGTGGTGTACAACACCGAAACCATGCTGAAGCTGCGGAATATCTGCGGGGACAACCTGGGCGCCAATTTCGACCCGAGCCACTTGTTCTGGCAGGGGATGGACCCGATCGCGTGCGTGCGCGCGTTGGGCAAGGCCATTTTCCACGTTCACGCCAAGGACGTCCGCGTCAACCCGTACACGACCGCGGTGAACGGCGTGCTGGACACCAAATCGTATGGGGACGAGTTCAACCGGAGCTGGGTGTTCAGGACGTGCGGGTACGGTCACGGGTTCGACTGGTGGAAAGACTTCGTGTCGACGCTGCGCATGATCGGGTACGACGGCACACTGAGCATCGAGCACGAAGACAGCCTGATGTCCAGCATGGAAGGCCTGAAAAAGGCCGTCGAGTTCCTCAAGCAGGTCATAGTGCATGAGAAGCCGACCGCGATGACGTGGGCCTAAGAAGGCCTCAAAACGGTTGAATTGTGGTGGTGCGGGTGAAAGCCGGCACCACTTTTTTATTGCGGATTGGAAATTGCGGATTTAGAAAATCGGAAAGCAAGGCGTTGGTCGCAATTGTCTCAATTGTCCGTGGTGTGATCTACTGTGGTTTTTGAGCGGCGAGGATGACGTTGAACGGGTAGAGTTCGAGAGCGATGGGGGCGAAGAGTCTCAACATGCAACGTCGGGCGGGAGCGTTTCGTAGCAGGGCGAGGGCTTGTTTGCGGGGGAAGCGGGCGTAGGCGGGCAAGTCGGCGCGGTGGCGGATTTTTTCGTCGAAGCCGACATCGAGGATTTTGAAGGCGGGCGTGAGCTTGGCCTGGCGGAATGCGTGACGCCATTGCGGGGTAGTATAGGCGCGCTCGCAGATGCCGTCTTTGCGGTAATCGGCGCCGAACTCGGCGGGGCGGCGGGTTTCCCACCGGCCGACGACGGGTTCGTTGACGAACATGAGCCGACCGCCGGGTTTGAGCACCCTGGCGGCCTCGCGCAAGGTGGCGTCGAGGTCGGGGGTGTGGTGGATGGCGGCGTTGGCGAACACGGCATCGAACGCGTCGGGGCGCAAGGGCAGGCGCGACATGTCGGTCAGGAGCCGGTCGAAATAGGCGCCGTTTTGGGCAAAACACCGGCCCGCCTCGAGTACGGTGCTGTAGATGTCGACCAGGACGCACCGGCACCCGGCCCGTGCAAACAGGGCGGAGGTCCAGCCGAGCCCGGCGCCAAGGTCAAGCACGGTTTCATCGCCCCGCGGGCACAGGGCGGACACCGCATACCGCACCAGCGGGGCGTGCTCGACGGCGTCGGGGTTGCCGTCGGGCAGGCGCAGAATGGAGGCAGCGGCCGCGGCGGGGTCGGGCGGCGGGCCGCGGCGTTCGATCTCGAGTTGTGCGGCCAACTCGCGGCGGACGGGTTCAGACGGGTTGTGCAGGAGGTCGCAGTAGCCGTGACGGACGGGGAAGGATGCGGAGCAGGCGTCGCAGCGGATTTGCGCCCGGACGATTTCGTAGGGGTCGGCCTGCGGGTCGAGAAGGCTGAACGGCCCCGGGGCGCGGCATGCCGGGCACTCGAGCAATTCGAGCAGGTCGGGTTTCATAACGGCAACATAGCCGGGGCAAGCCCATTTTTGCAAACGGGCGAGAGTTGTAGCGCAGGCATCCCGCCTGCGCTACAATGAACAGAGAAGGCAGTTTGACTTACCCCGCCTGCGTTTGGTATATTTAGCGGCTGTTTGCAGGGTAAGATCCGACCGCGCATGAATGCGCGGCGCGTAGATGCGCGTATTATCTGGAGGTATCGGCCGTGAAGACGTATGTCCCGAAACTGGGACAAGTAGAGAAGAAGTGGCTCGTGATCGACGCGGACGGCCAGGTGTTGGGCCGTGTAGCGGCGGAAGCGGCGAAATTGCTCCGCGGCAAGCACAAACCCCAGTACACGCCCTACCTGGACTGCGGCGATAACGTCATTATTATCAATGCCACCAAAGCCAAGCTGACGGGCGCCAAGGAAACCGACAAGATGTACTACCATCACTCAGGTTACATGGCCGGGCTCAAGGAAATCAGTTACAACGATATGGTGCGCAAGCACCCGACGCGCGCCCTGATGTTGGCCGTCAAGGGGATGCTGCCGCACAACCGGCTTGGCCGGGAACTGGCGCGGCATGTGCGCATTTACCCCGGCGCCGAGCATCCGCACGAGGCGCAGAATCCGCAACCGCATCCGATAGGCGCGCAGGGCGCGTAAGGCACGCCTGCAGGCGCGTAACAGGAGATTTTGAAGAGTGGCAGCTACAACCAATGAAACCGTGGCCATCGGCCGGCGTAAAGCCGCCACCGCACGAGTGCGCATTCAGCCGGGAACCGGAAAAATCGTCGTCAACGGTCAACCAATTGACAAGTACATGGCCCGCGAAACCCTCGTGATGATCGCCACCCAGCCGTTTGAAATCACCGGCAGCGTCGGGAAGTTCGACGTCCGCGCACGGTGCGAAGGCGGCGGGTTGGCCGGTCAGGCGGGCGCGTTGCGGCTGGGAATAGCCCGCGCGCTGGTAAAGCTGGACGAGAATTCGCGGACGGTCCTGCGGCGGGCCGGATTGCTCACGCGCGACGCACGCGAAGTCGAGCGCAAAAAGTACGGCCAACCGGGCGCCCGAAAGCGGTTCCAGTTCTCGAAGCGCTAGAATCAAGAACAGACTTTTTACTTGGCCTTTGCAGGTTCACGCCTGCAAAGGCTTTTTTTCTCTTCGATCCGACCGATCCGACCGATCCGACTCACAGGACCTACGAGGGGGTCAGCAGTTCGAGGTCGGTGACGAGCCGGCGTAGGATGGCTTCGGCGTAGTCGGCGGCTTGGGCGATCAGCATGTTGTCGATGGCGGCGGGTCGCTGAATCCGCTGGGGCGGCGCGGGAACAGGATTGCCTTCTTCGTCAATCCGCTCCTCAGGCGTTTGGACGGACGTGATCTCCATGGCCTTGAACCCTCTGGCGAGCAGGAGCATCGCATCGGAATGGGGCGTGACGAGGTTGGCTTCAACCGCGTTGAACCCTTCGCCGGCCGCGGCGGCCGTCATCACCAGTTCCTCCGGGGCTTTATACAACTGCATGAGGCCCAGTTCGGACACGTAGGCCAGGCTGTTGCCCGCGCCGACGCTGTCCAGGCACAGAAAATAGGTGGACGCCGGGTCTACCGAATAGCTGCGTATAAAATGGCGTGCGCCGTGCATGCCGGTCTGGTTGCTGCCGGTGGCGACGAGGTATACGTCGGCTTCCTTGACGGGCAGTACGCTGAGGTTGTGGGCGAGGCGGAGCAGTGCCGTGACGCCGCTGGCGTTGTCGTTGACGCCGGGCGTGTTTTCGGTGAGCAACTCGTTTCGCAGTACGACGGCGGCTCCGGCGAGTAACAACCCCACGGCCATCCATCGGATCCAGAGGTTCATTTGGGCCTGCGGCTCGGGGAGCACGTTCATCAGTTGCACGGCGCACGTCGCGATCACCAGGAACATGCAAAACACCATCAGGACATGCGCCGGCCGCAGCCAGAACGGCGGTTTGGGATAGGTGAGCGGCCTCGATTTGACGGAATCGTAGTGGGCCATGACGACGAACTGCATCTGCGGACGGGAAGACAGGAACCGCGCAACAACGTTCTGGGTTTCGTACTGGGGCATGAGCCGGGTGAGGATCGCGTAGCCGCTGGCTTCGGCGAGGTAGAGGGTGAACACCAGCCCGCCGTAGATGAGCGCCACCAGCGGCCACCAGACGGCAATGATGGTGACAACGGTGAACTCGGCAAAATAGGACGCCGTGATAAACCCGGCCCCGTCGGCGCAGTAGAACTCGTCGAGATCGGCGCTGGGCGTGTATTCGCGCATCCGGGCGAGGATGTATTCGGCGGCTTCACGCTCGCTTTGGGTGTTTGCGCCGCGATGCTCCAGGCGCCCCGCAAGGTACTGCATATCGGACTTGACCTGGAGTTCAGGCATCTACACCTCGCAGTATTCCATTCCAAACGCGTCTGCGACCGCCTTGTACGTGACGTCCATCAAGCGGCGCACCGTGTGCCCGTGCGCGACAAACGCCGCCACGCCGGACGGGATCAACCCAACACGCCCTTCGTCTTCTCTTATTTCGCGCGGTATCCCGACGATCATGCCCTCCCTTCCTTGCCGCGCGGGCGCGCGGCTTATGCCTGCCCAGTATAACAGTTGAAACCCGCCCGCAGGAAAAGCTCCGGGGCTTGCCCGTTGATATCGCGCCAAACGTCTTGCATAATCTCTCGCGGGCCAGGAACAGCGAGGGACGACCGTCATGACGCCCAGACAGCGCGTGCACGCGGCGCTCAAACGCGAGCCGGTGGACCGCGTCCCGATTTTCATGTGGCTGCACCCGGAAACGGCGGCGCGGCTGGGCCTGTTGCTCGAGATCCCGGCGCCGCGCGTGTCCGAAGCGCTGGGCGACGACGTCCGCCAGACGTGGGTGAACAACAACCACGCCATGGAAGGCATTGTCCACGAGCGCGAAGGCGAAGGCCACACCGACCTGTGGGGGATTCGGTGGGTGCGCAGCGGCCCCTTCAACCAGATCGAGCATTCCCCGCTGGCGGGGGCAACGCGCGGGCAACTGCTGGGGTACGAATTCCCATATGCGCATCTCGAAGACCTGCTGGGCCTGATGGGGCCGGTGCTCGATGGGCGCGGCGACTATTTCATCGGGTGCGACGTGTCGCCGTGCGTCTTCGAGATGTACTGGCGGCTGCGCGGGATGGAACAGGCGCTGGTCGACGTGTTCGCCGAGCCGGACCTGGCGCGCGAGATGTGCGCGCGGTGCGGCGAGTTCTCGGTGCGGCTTTCGGAACAGGCGTGCGCCCGGTTTGACCTCGATTGGCTGTGGACGGGCGACGACGCGGGCTCGCAAGCCTCGACGATCCTCAGCCCGGAGTCGTGGCGCGAACTGGTCAAGCCGAACCTCGCCCGCATTTTCGACGTCGGGACGCGCAAGGGCTTGTGGGTGGCGTACCATTCGTGCGGGGCTGTCCGGTCGATCATCCCCGACTTGATCGAGATCGGCATGGACGTGCTAAACCCCGTCCAGTGCACCGCGGCGGGGATGGACCCGCTGTCGTTGAAAAAGGAATTCGGCGATTCCATCGCATTCATGGGCGGAGTCGATACGCAGGACCTACTCCCGTTCGGCACGGTGGACGAGGTCCGCAAGGCCACGGCCCGGCTGATCGAAGGCATGACGGCCGACGGCGGCGGCTACATCCTCGCCGCATCCCACGCTATTCCGCCCGAAACGCCCAACGACAACATTTTCGCCATGTACGCCGAAGCCGGCGTCTCCCGAGAGGAAATCTTCGATCGCGCCGCCGCCATTCGGGCGCAGTAGGCACGGCCGGGATTCTTTCGCCTATTTTGTGACTGTCAGTTGGTCTTGCACGTTGCCTTCGGCGTCGATGGCCTTCATGGTGACGGTGTTCCCGTCGACGGTAAAGACGTTGCAGAGCGCGGCGGCGCTGGATTTCATGAAGGCGGCCTTGGGGTGTGATCGCGGGGGCCGGTCGCGGCCGGATACCGAGACGGTTACAACGTAAATCGTCCCGTCGTTGGGCGAGGGCTGTACTTCTCCGGCTTTGAGTGGGTGCGTGCGGACGTAGTGGTGGACGTGGCCGCTTAGCACAAAATCGGCGTGGTACTTGTCGAACAGGGGCACCCATTCCTTGACAATCTCCGGTTCGGTAACACCGGGCGAGTACGGCGGGAAATGGAACACGACAAACTTCCAGGTGTCTTTCGCGTCGCGCAGTTGCGCCTCGATCCAGGCCGTTTGCGTCGACACCGGCGCCACGACGTCCGGCATGACGAACAGCGCATTACCGTAGTGGAAACTATAGGCCCGCTCGGGATCGAGGGTCGCGGGCCCGTTCTTGGGCAGGTCGAACTGTGCCAGGTACAGGTCAACGCCCAGCCCGTCGATGCCGTCGTGGTTGCCGATGGACGGTGCGACGGGCAGGCGGTTGAAATACGAGCCGGCGAGGTTAAACAGCGCGTCCCAGTCGTCGCGATACTGGCCGGTGCCAACGAGATCGCCGGAGATCGTGACAAATGAAGTCTGCGGATACATTGAGGTCACTTTTGCAAGCAGCGCCTCGCTCTCCGGCCTGTTATGGGTGTCGCTCAAGAAGGCGAAGGTGAACGGCTGGCCGGGATCGGGCGCGGTTTTGAACGAGCCTTGCGAGAGCCAGTCTCCGTTGTCGGCGTTGATTTCATATTCATACTCGCCGCCGGGTTTCAAGCCGTCCATGACGGCGGTAAAGAACGCGACGCTGCGATCGTTGACGATGAACTTGTCTTCGACCACCTCGCGCGTGGCCTCCGCCGTCTTCCACTCGGGCTCGCCTTTTGCTCTGAACCTGGCGGCGCCTGCCGTAACTTCAGGCCTTGTCCGCCACTGGACGGCCATCGAGTCGGCGGGGGACTCATCGTTGGGCGTGAGCACGACGTCGTCGGGCGTGTTCGAGGAAGCGTAGGACGTCTTGCGGAACCCGCCGATGAAATGGGCCTCGCGCGCTCGGCCGCGCATGGTGGGCAGGATCAAGGAGCCGGCCATCTCGTCGGGTACGGCGGCTACGCCGAGTTCCGACCAGTCGTGGTAGAAGAACGCGCCCGGCTTTAGTTCATGCACTTCCTGCCACTCCGGGTAGGGATTGGTGATGGTGAGTTTTGCACCGGCCTTTTGCGGTTTGACGGCGACGAAATAGTGGGGCCGGTGTTTGTCGAACCCGTTAATGCCGAGGCCGACGCGGCCCGTGTCGAACTTTTTCCGCCATACCTCGAAATTCATGTCACTTCCGGTGGCCTTGATGGTCATATCGGTCTTTTCAAACCCGGATTCGGCCAGCCAGAACGGCGTCGTGGGCTGGCTCATTTCGCGCATCACGTAGACGACCACCGGCACGTCCACGTCGAACTGCCAGTGGCGCGTCGCCAGCACCGCCTTGTCTTCCGGCGTGACAAACTTCTCGAGCGTCGCCTCGTCAAGCGCCACGAGCTGGTCTTCGGTCAACGCGGCATGCAGCCGGTCGGCGATGGAATCGACCGTGTCTTTTACGGATGGCGCAGCAGCCGCCGCGACAAACGCCGCAAGAAACACAAAGGGAAGAAGCAGACATTTCTTTTTCATGACTCATCTCCATATTCTTTGCCCATGGTACACGGACCTTTTGGAGTGCGCAAGCTTGCTTGCGCTTTCGTGGCGGGACGGCTGGAAAAAGCGGCAGCGAGCTGCCGCACTCCAAAGTGCCTGTACTTTCGGCTTGAACTGTTTTAGGATGCACTAAATCGGAGGGAAACAACATGGGTGCTCGGCGAACACTTGGCTTTGTACTCCTGTTGATGGGTGGCATGGCTTCTATTGCGGCGGCCTCGTTGGAATCTGACTTTGCATCGCCGCCGGATTCGGCGCGGCCGTGGGTGTACTGGTTCTGGCTCAACGGCAATATCACGGAAGAGGCCATTACGGCCGACCTCGAGGCGATGCAGCGCGTGGGGATCGGCGGCGTGCTCATCATGGAAGTGGACCAGGGCGTCCCGGTGGGGCCGGTCGACTTCATGAGCGACGAATGGCGGCGACTGTTTCACCACGTCGTATCGGAGGCCCAGCGGCTCGGGCTCGAAGTCAACATGAACAATGACGCCGGCTGGAACGGCAGCGGCGGCCCATGGATCACGCCCGAACTGTCTATGCAGAAGGTCGTGTGGACCGAACTCGAAATCGAAGGCCCGAAGAACATCAACGTGCAGTTCACCCAGCCCGAAACCCTTGCCGGATTCTACCGCGACATCGCTGTGCTGGTATTTCCTACCCCCGGCCCCTACCGCATCCCCGACGTCGCCGTCAAAGCCTTGTTCCAAACGGGCTGGGTAAGCCCGGCGGTACATGGTGAAGTGCCGGCGGAGATGATCATCCCGCATGACCGCGTCCTCGACATCAGCACGCAAATGGACGCTTCCGGAAAACTGGCGTGGGACGCCCCACCGGGCAAGTGGACCATCGTCCGGTTTGGCCACACCAGCACCGGCGTCGAGAACGCACCCGCGCCAACTTCGGGCCGGGGTCTCGAATGCGACAAGCTCAGCAAGGAAGGCATCGAAGCCAATTTCAACGGCATGATGGCGAAACTCATCGAAGACGCCGGGCCCGCCGCGGGCAAGTCGCTTGTCGCCACGCATATCGACAGTTGGGAAAACGGTGCCCAGAACTGGACCGCCCGGATGCGCGACGAGTTCAAATCCAGGCGCGGGTATGACCCGCTCACCTTCCTGCCGGCGATGGCGGGACGCGTCGTAGGCAGCCTGGAAATCTCCGAACGGTTCCTGTGGGACCTGCGGCAGACGGTGTCTGAACTGATCGCGGACAATTACGCCGGCCACCTCCGCGACCTGGCGCGCCAACATGGGATGCGGCTTTCAATCGAGGCGTACGGCGGCCCGTGCGATGATTTACCTTATGCGGGCCGCGCCGACGAGCCGATGTCCGAGTTCTGGGTGGGCGGCAACGGGTTCCACACCTGCAAGGAAATGGCGTCAGCGGCCCACGTGTGGGGCGCTAACATTATGGGCGCGGAAGCCTTCACGGCCAACGACTCTGAAAAATGGCTCGCCCACCCCGGAGCCATCAAGGCGCTGGGCGATTCCGCGTTTTGCGCGGGCGTGAACCGGTTTGTGTTTCACCGGTACGCGTTGCAGCCGTGGGTGAGCCCCGAGCGCCGGCCCGGCATGACCATGGGCCCGTGGGGCATCCATTACGAGCGCACCCAGACATGGTGGGACATGCTGCCCGCCTGGCACCTCTACCTCGCCCGGTGCCAATACATGCTCCGCCAGGGCCGCTACGTCGCCGATATCGCCTATCTCCAGCCCGAGGCCGCGCCGCAGAGCTTCATGGGCCATCCGCCCAACGCGTACGCGTTTGACAACATCCCCGCCGAGGCCGTCATGAAACGCATGGCCGATTCGTTGTCGATCCCGGGCGGGCCGTCGTATCGCGTGCTCGTCCTTCCTGACGTCCCCACGATGACGCCGGAACTGTTGGGGAAGATCAAGCAACTGGTTGAGAACGGCGCAACCGTGATCGGCCCGCGGCCCGTGAAATCGCCGAGCCTGGCCGGATACCCGCAATGCGATGCGGACGTGCAACGGCTGGCCGGCGAGCTTTGGGCGGATTGCGACGGTAAGACGGTTCGCGAACACCGGTTGGGCGCGGGTCGAGTGGGGTGGGGCGTGCCGGTCGAGCAGGTGCTGCAGGAAATGGGCGTGCGGCCCGATTTCGAAACCCGGCCGCGGCTGAACTGGATTCACAGAGTCACCGGCGACGCCGACCTCTATTTTGTCGCCAACCCGCATGACCGCGGCGTCAGCACCGTCTGCACGTTCCGGGTGGCTGGAAAGGCGCCGGAGTTGTGGTGGCCGGACACGGGCACGATCGAGAAGACGGCGCTGTGGGCAAGCGAGGACGGGCGGACGCGCGTCCACCTGGCGCTGCCGGCGAGCGGGTCGGTATTCGTGGTATTCCGCAAGGACAGCAGCGGCGTCGAGCCGGTGCAGAGCATATGGCGCGACGGGCAACCGGCCGTTTCCGTGGCGCAAGTGGCGCTGGATTTTAAGGTGACCTCGGCCACGTACGGTGTGCCGGGCGACCCGGGGCGGTCACGCGATGTCGCGGAAGAGTTGCAGCGCCGCCTGGACACGGGAACGCGCACGGTACAGGTGGCCGAACTTGCTCTCGAGGGCGACCCGGCAATCGGCGTGGTGAAAACGCTCACGGCCGAGTACACGGCCGGCGGGCGCAATTTCAAGATCATGGGGCAGGATAAAGACACGGTCTACTTCACCGATGAGCCGGTCGATTCAGTCGAGAAAGCCATCTGGGGCCCGCCCGGCGACCTTTCTCGGAGCAGGGACGTGCGCGAGGAGATCCAGCGGATTCTGGATACGGGCGCGCGCGAATTCGAGGTGATGCGGCTGCTGACAGGAGGCGACCCGGCGGTGAACGTGCTGAAAACGCTCGTGGTCGAGTACACATCGGAAGGCCAGCGGCTCACGGCTTCGGCGACCGACCCCGAGGTCATCGCGATCGGCCCGCTGGGCGATGACGAGGCGGCCGCAAGAGTGGTCTACGACGAGGCCGGCCGGCCCGTCTTTGAAACGAGGAGCGAAGGCCGGTACGAAGTCCGCTTGGCCGATGGCGGGACGCGTGAGGTGGCGGTCGAGGCGTTGCCGCAGCCGCTCGAGGTTTCGGGGCCGTGGGACGTCACGTTCCCGCCAAACTGGGGCGCGCCGGAGCGCATCACGCTTGACAAACTGGCCTCGCTGAGCACCCACGCCGACCCGGCCGTTGCCCATTTTTCAGGGATAGCCACGTGGGGCGCGACGTTCAACATGCCCGCAGATTGGTTCGCGGAGGGCCGGCGGTTTTATATCGACTTGGGCCGGGTCGAGGTTATGGCGCGCGTGGCGGTGAACGGCAAGGGCCTGGGCGTGCTATGGAAATCGCCGTACACGGTGGAGGTGACGGACCACGTCAAACCCGGCGACAACACGCTAAAGATCGAGGTGGCCAACCTGTGGATCAACCGCATGATCGGCGACGCTGCGCTCGAGGAGGACTCCAAACGCCGCCCCGAGGGCAATCTCGTCGAGTGGCCGCAATGGGTGCTCGAAGGAAAGCCCAGCCCCACCGGCCGGTACACCTTCAGCACGTGGAACCTCTGGCCAAAAGACGCCCCGCTGCCGGATTCCGGCCTGATTGGGCCGGTCAGGATACTCGCGGCACAACGCCAGGCGTTATAAACGATCTCATTTCAACTGCGACCGCGATTACGGCAGTGGGTTGAGCTTCAAAAGCGGCCGCAAGCAGCCGCACTCCAAAGTGCGGTCGCACTCCAAAATAGCACCCATGCGCAAATCGGACAATCGCATGCTAAAATCCGCCGGACCTGTTGTCGGGCGATCACGACCTGTGCGTATCGTGCCACGCGCCGCTGATTCTCGCGTACACCCGCCTCGACGTGCTGACCGCCCGCGAGCAGGAAGTCTGCCGTCTGCTGGCATACGGGTTCACCAACGCCGAAGTGGCGGAAAAACTCTTCATCTCAGACCGAACTGTCGAGACGCATCGGACCAACATCATGAGCAAGCTGGACCTCCGCAGCCGGGCGGAGTTGGTACGGTTTGCCATCGACAATGGTCTTTTGAAAACTGACTGACAGACGCTCACCTACGGGATTTTCCCTTACCCGCGGGAATATAAATCGGGGTATGCACGGTTGTTCGCCGTATGCGGTTGCAGTACCTTCACGTTATAATGTCGTAAAGTCTTTTCAGGAAAGGAAGCCCGATATGAGCAGAGTATTCCCGGCCGTTGTGGCGGCTTTGTTGTGCCTGGGTTGGATGGCCGCCATCATGGCTGCCGAAGCCGATTATGTGGGCAATTCGCAGTGCAAAATGTGCCATAACAAAAAAGACGAAGGCGAAATCTGGACCGTCTGGAGCACCAAAGCACACGCAAAAGCCTATGAACGGCTGGCCAGCCCCGAGGCCAAGGCCATCGGCGAAAAGAAAGGGCTGGCGAAACCGCCCCAGGAATCGCCCGAATGCCTGCGCTGCCACGTGACGGCCTACGACCAGGCCAAACAGCCGCCCGTGCCCACGAAAATCAACATGAGCGACGGTGTCCAGTGCGAGACTTGCCATGGCCCGGCGTCCCTGCACGTCCAGGACGGCAAGGCGTTTAAGATGAAGAAAGACACGTCGGTAAACATGGCGGCGCATATCGTGCGGCCCAACGAGTCGGTTTGCCGCAAGTGCCATAACGAAGACAGCCCAACGTGGAATCCCGAGAAATTCACGCTCGAAGACGGCGCCAAGAGCGGGTTCGATTTTAAAGCCGCCTGGAAGAAGATCGAGCATAAGATTCCGGATAAAAAATAGAGGCCTTTTCCCCACAAGATTTAGCTGCAGTGCTTCACTCTCTGTAATCAGGGGCCGCCGACTTCCCACGGCGGTCCCCGTTTTCAATTTACGGGCAGCAAGAAGATGAACGTAATCAACAGACAAACCGTTGTGGCGGTGCTGATTGGCATGGCGGTGCCGCTTTTGTGCTTCGCAGTCGTGGCCCGGGCCGTCAGTGAGACGCGCATCGTGCAGCCCACAGAAATCCCCGCCAATACTGCGCCGCCCCATGCCTGCCCCGATATGACCGCAACAAACATGGGCAGCACGGCTGGGCGGACGGCCACTCTTGCATGGCAGGCGCCGGACGGCTGGGTGGACGATAGAACGAAAGGGCTGCGGCTGGCCAATTTCAGGGTGGGCCCGGCGGGTGAGGCGGAGTGTTACGTAACGGTGCTGGGCGCCACGGCCGGCGGCGTGGCCATGAACGTCAACCGGTGGCGGGCGCAACTCGGCCTGCCCGAGGCGTCCGAGGAAGAAATCGCCGCGCTGCCCAAGCTGTCTATGCTGGGCGGCGAGGTCGTCCTGGTGGATCTCGAGGGAACGTACGGCGGGCCGAGGCGTGAACTTGCTGGGCGTCGGCCTTCATAGCTACGGGTTCAGCAGCGGGACGTATAAGATCCTGCTGGGTTTTTGTATAATTAAGGCATGTGTGCTGCTCTTGGGCGCCGCGGTATGGTCGTGGGAAGACAAGAAGCAGGCGTTGAGGTCGGAGAAGGAGTGCCGGTGATGGGTTCGACAGAACGGCGTTGGCTGGGCGCGCTGATTACGTTGTTCGGGCGCAACTGGATTACGCTTTGCGGGGCGGCGCTGGCGGGGGCGAGCGGCCTGTTTATCGCGGGATTTCTGATTCTGGCTCTGCTGCAACTTACCAAATCGCCGTACCTGGGCATCATGGCGCTGCTGATACTGCCCGCGGTGTTTGTTGCCGGCCTGCTGCTCATTCCGGTGGGCGTCTATTGGGATCACTGGCGGGCTCGCAGGCACGGCGGCCAGGATCGGACGCCCGGCGCCAGGCCGTTTCCCGTGATTGACCTCAACAGCGGCCACACGCGCCGCATCGCTTTCATTGTGATCGTCCTGACCGGTGTGAACCTGTTGATCATCTCGACGGCCACCTATCATGGGGTCCAGTTCATGGACTCGCCCACGTTCTGCGGCAGGGTATGCCACACCGTGATGGAGCCCGAGTACACCGCCTACACCGGCTCGCCCCACTCGAGAGTGAAGTGTGTCGAATGCCATATCGGCCCGGGCGCCCCGTGGTTTGTGAAGGCGAAACTGTCAGGTCTCGGCCAACTCTTGGCGGTGACGTTCAACACGTACAGCCGGCCGATCCCCACGCCCGTGGAAAACCTGCGGCCCTCCCAGGACACCTGCGAGCATTGCCACTGGCCGGAAAAGTTCACGGGCGACCGGATCAAAGTCATCACGAAATTCCAGGAAGACGAGACCAACACGCCGTCGAAGTCGGTGTTATTGATGCACGTTGGCGGCGGGGCGAGCGAACGCCACGGCATCCATAGTTGGCACATCAACCCGCGCATCAAGACCACCTACATACCCGCCGACGAAAAGCGCCAGGAAATCGCGTGGGTGCGCGTCGAGAAAGAAGACGGCACGGTCGAGGAGTTCAAAAAGCCCGACGTCGAGACGCCGGCGGGCGAGGTCCGCGTGATGGACTGCATCGATTGCCACAACCGGCCTACCCACGTGTTCCAGACGCCCGACGAAGCCGTCGACGGGGCCCTCGCTAAAGGCCGGATCGACACCGCCATCCCGTACATCAAGAAAGTCGCCACCGAAGCACTCAAACTGGCCACGGGCAAACCCGGCGAACCCGGGAATATCGAAAACCATATTCGCCGTTACTACACCGAACAGCAACCCGGTTTTACCGACCACGCCAAGATCGACGCGGCGGTCAACGAGGCAGTGCACATATACAAGAGCAACGTATTCCCCGAGATGAAAGTCTCTTGGGGCACGTATCCCAACAATATCGGCCACGTCCTGTCGCCGGGCTGCTCGCGGTGCCACAACGACACGTTGAAAAATGCCGCTGGTGACAGCATCGGCGAGGACTGCTCGATCTGCCACACCGTCCTGGCGTGGGACGAGGCCGAGCCCGAGATCCTCGATCAACTGCAGATAAAGTAGGCCGAATTCGCTGAAGTCGGCCAGGAGGAGGTGCGGGGGCTGGTAGGTCCGAATTCCGATTCGGACCAGGCTGGTCCCATTCAGAGATGGGACCTACAGCCAATGAGGAAGACTACGCAGGAAACAGGTGATGGTTTCCGTGATTTACCCCGATGTTTGGATTTCACGCAGGCATTATCCTGCTGGTGGCACTGTGCACCGGCACGAATATCCTTATTGAGGGAGACGGCAAACGGGCGGGAGACGTCGTGATATGCGACATGGACATGCAATAATCACGGGTGTGGGTTTGGCGGCCATCCTACTTGGCCTTACGGGTTGCCCGCCAATCGCGGACGAGATAACGGTTACGGTGTCACCGCCGAACGCGATGGTCGAAGCGGGCCAGACAATCGAGCTTTCCGCCCAGTCTTCTTCCCCCGACGATACCGATTTCGCCTGGGAATCCAGCAATGAGACCGTGGCGGTGGTCGAAGCGGTAAAATCCGCAGCGGTTGTTCTTCGCGCCGTCGCTCCGGGCACGGCGACAATCACGGCAACGGCCAACGTCAGCGGCGCTACCGGCACGGCCGTTATTTTGGTGCCGGAAGAGCCCGGCGAGGGCGAAGAACCGGAATTTCCGGCCACACAGCCAGGATTGAAGATCTCTGTGAAGTCCGTGACAATTCCAGATGACCGTCGGCCGGTAATCGTTTTCAATGCAACCGATGACGACGGTAATCGGGTCGCAATTTCGGAATTCACCGACGTGCGATTCGTCTTGGACTATCTCAATGAGGCTCCGGTCAGCCCGTACTTTGTGAGCTACGCGGTGAACAGCTCTGACAATGCCACGTATGATGCCGCGCGGTTGGACGGCGTCACACGCAACTACGACGGCTCGCTATCGTACCGGTTCACGACGGTGTTGCCGGCCAGCTACAACCGGGCCGCCACCCACCAGGTCGGTGGCCAGTTCCGCCGCGAGTACTTCGTTGACGGGCAAGTCTACGTCGCCAACTCCATCACGCGGTTCCGTCCCGACGGTCAACCTGTAACGCAGACTCGCGAGATTGTCACGACCGACGCGTGTAATTCGTGCCACACCCGGTTGTCCGCGCACGGCGCACGGCGCGAAGTGCAGTACTGCATCCTGTGCCACACGCCGCAAAGCACCGACACCAGGTCGGGCAACACGGTGGACATGAAGGTGATGATCCACAAGATTCATATGGGCGAAGACCTGCCCAGCGTCAACGCGGGCGTCGATTACACGCTCGGCCGCAATGGAAACTTCTCGGACGTGATGTTTCCGCAGGACGTGCGCAACTGCACGGCCTGCCACCGCGACGCCCCGCACGCCGATAACTACCTGACTCGGCCTACCCAGGCCGCGTGTGGCTCGTGCCACGACCGGGTCTGGTTTGGCAATCCGAATGCGACGCCCGATGGCTATGAAAACCATCCGTTGGACTTCGATCAGCCCGACGACAGTATGTGCGCCACATGCCACAAGGCCACTGAGCCCTCCGTGGCGCCGATTTTAGAAGCGCACGCTACGGAAGTAAGCCAGGGGCCGGGGCTCGCGCTGGACATTACCGGCATTACCACCGAGGCCGTGCCCACCAAGAACGGCATGGTTGCGCTGACGGTGGATTTCACCGCCGTGGACGGGGCCGGCGAGCCAATAACCGACCTGGCCGCGGCGGGCGTGTCTGCGAGCATGCTCCTGGCATGGCCGGCTCCTGAGTACCAGGCCAACGTCAGCGAATCGGTTGTTGGGTCGGACCGGCTCGAGAACAACGGCGGCGGCGAGTACCGCTACACGCTTGAGGACCCCCTCCCGCTCGATTCCACCAGCTATGCGGTGGCCATGACAGGGCGAGTGACCTTCACCTTCGACGGGGCTTCGGTTCGGCAGGGTACATCCTCCAATGGCTTCACCGTGTTCACCTTGGACAACAGCGAGCTGACCGCGCGGCGCGATGTTGTCGCAAACGAAAACTGCGGGGCGTGCCATGGCGAAATCCGCGGTCACGGCGCGCAACGGCTCGGCGTCGAGGTCTGCGTGATGTGCCACCGTACCAACCAGACCGATCTCGTCGAGCGGGACGACAGCGAGCCTTGGTTGATGAAGGCGGACACCCAGACGGTGAACTTCAAAGACATGATCCACCGCATCCACACCGGCGAAAAGCTGAACCGGCCGTATACGGTGGCCGGGTATAATGGTAGTGAAAACGACTTCACCAAGGTGCGGTTCCCCGGCGAACGGCGCCAATGCACCATCTGCCACCTCGAAGAGCGTATCGATGAGACCGCCACGTTTGCTGTGCCGTTGCCCGGCGAGGCCCTTCCGACCGTCATCGACAACGAGACCTCCGTCACGGAAATCCTGCCGACACGCGCCGCCTGCAACTCGTGCCACGACCACCTGTTCTCGGACATCCACGCCGTGCTGATGACCGACATCGAGCAAGGCGTCGAGACGTGTGCCGTATGCCACGGTGAAGACCGCGGCGAGGACGTCGAAGTCGTCCACAGGTTAGGTCCGTAAAGTTGATTTATCCCAACGCCCCGCGCGGCACCGGCCGGGTGACAGTACGCGCCAACGCCGACAACGACCGCGTGCGCATCGAGGTCGAGGATAACGGGATCGGCATTGCCGAAAAAGATCTCGGTCTGCTGTTCCAGGAGTTTGTCCGCCTGCCTCGGCGTCACAAGGAGGTCGACGACAGCGTCAGCAGCGGGCTCGGCCTGTCGATTGTCCGGCGGATTGCACAACAGTTCGGGGGCGAGGTGGGCGTCCGCAGCGAACTCAACAAAGGCAGCGTCTTCTTCATGGATCTGCCGCTCGCAAGCGCCGCAGTAGCGCCAAACTCCAATTCGGCGATCGCGAGGAAATCTGAAGAGACTCACCTCCTCCCAGCGGTCCCGTAAGTTTCGCACTTCGTAGATAGCGGCGTCCCCGCCGTTTCATTTTCAACCCGCAGGCTGAGGCGCAGAAACAACCGTGGCACGGGCGTCTCGCCCGTGGTCCCAGGCCCGTGGTCCCCGCCCATGGTCCCCGGCTCATGGCCGAGACGGCCATGCCACCATTTGTCAGTTCTTGATCGCAACTTGCCAGGAATGAGTTTCGTCCCACCGCTGCCCGCACCCGGATTGAAATAGTTATGCAATGTATGACATGTTAAGCGGCATGAAGAGTCAAACGAGACAGATGCCCGGCGCGGGGCCGGTGGAAAAGCTTCATATCGTTCGTAACTTCATTCTTCTCGCTATCCTGGCATTCGTGATAATTGTCATTTGCGGACTATGGTGGGTCGCGCAGCCATTGGCGCCGGCAGAATCGTCGGAACACGCCGCGATGCGCGACTCTCAGGATAACGCCTACTTAGTCTTGCTGGATGCATTAAAGTCATTTCCGGCAAACGTCCCGCCGCCGCTGGTGGTCTCCTCCGCGGGCGGCAAACCGATCAACTACAAACCCTTGCGGGATTCAATCGCGCGCCGGCTTGGGATAGCCCGGCCGGATGACGACCCGCAGGTGTTAACGTACCTGGCCCAGTGCGCTCCCGTGCTGGAAAAGACGCGGCAAGCCTTTGCAAAACCGTACTGCCTGCTGCCGAGCGACTTGGCCGCAAAGGAAATGGCCGGAGCACTCGATTATCCCGCATCCTTTGAGTTGGAGAAAGTCGGAGCCTTGCTTGGGGCGTGCGCCATCGATGCTTTCAATAAGAAAGATTTTCAGCAGGCTTCCCAGTATATTTTCGACCTGCTGCGGCTATGCCTGATGTTGCGCGATGACAGCTTGTGGATGGCCGGCGGCATGATGATGGACGTAACCGTTAATTACCTCGTTCGGGTTCTCCCCCAGTTGCCCCCGGATGTCCTGCAACCCGCACTCGATACCGTACGGGAGTTGCGCAAGGTCGACCGGCCGCCCGTGGACTCCGTTCGATTCACGCTAAGGGCCTCTGATGGCGCGATCAATAACACGGCGGACAGCGAGATGCAGGGAAAGTTAAGCTTCATCAGGATTCCCCTGCGCATTTACTGGAACTGGCCGCTCAAGAAAACCTTCTCGACGTACAAGTCTGTCGCAAAAGCCGCCTCTCTTCCTTACCCGGAGTTCAACCGGCTTCTGCCGCCTGATACCGGTTCGGCAAGCCCTCCGGACGAATTTCCACGGAGGTCGATTGACCTTCTCAATTGGACTGTGGCGGCGCTCCTGCAGACAGACGCAATGCTGGCCGGCCTGGAAGTCCGGATGGTCCTGGATCTGTACAGGCAAAAACAAGGAACATATCCCGAAAAGATCGAGGACCTCCAACAGATAGCGCCCGAACTACCGCCCGACCCCTTTTCCGGCAAACCTTTCATCTACCGTAAAATCTCCAACACCGAATGCACCTTATACAGCATCGGCCCAAACCTCCGCGACGATAACGGTCGCGGCGATGATTACCCACTAGGCACAGACGCACCGGCCAAACCCAAAAACTAAGGCGGGGTCTTCGCAGGATGTCGGAGTTTGTAGCGAGCACCTCGTTGGAACGCTCCCCCACAACTGCCGGGGGGGCGTCCCAACGGCCCGTGCCTATGTTTTGGTTGCAGCCATAAGCCGCGCTCACATTGATTCAGCTTTTGGCCGCAGGGGTGGGGGGATTATGGGGGCGGATTTCTCTTCTCGGTAGTTGTTTGCCTGGTTTTGAGGGACCAACTCCCTCCGAAGACGACTCAAACAAACATCCGCAGAGATGGCCTACCTGCCCCCTTAGTCCTCACTCCAACCAAGACCAAAAGTCGAATCGCCGTAGCGCCGATCTCCGAATGGGCGCGCGGTGGTCCCCAAAGGCCCGAATGAGTTTCTTTGGAACTTACATCGAGTGGCAGAAGACGCAGCGGGTCGTGCTATTCACGTGATGCGGCGCGAGGAACGGGTTCGACCCGGGGTGGCATACCGAACACGGGGTCGGGTAAACGCCGAACTCGTGCGGCGACGGCTTGGCTCGCCGGTGCTCGATATCCTGGTGGCAAACGGTGCAGTTGTTGTCCTGCGGCGGGAAATGGCAATTGGCGCAGTGGATGTTGATCGGCCCGCCCCACGCCCCGCGGTGTGACCCCGGCCGCGTGTGCTCGTGGCACTTCATGCACGAGTCCTCGTCATGACACGCTGCGCACCGGGTCCTGTCCCACGACGCCCGCAGCCCGTGCGGTTTCCGCCGCCATGCGATGGTATGATCGGCGGGCGGGGTTTTCTGGTGGCAATCCTGGCAGAACACCTGGTTGTCGTGGCACACCGCGCAATAGGCCCGGTCGTACCGGAACTCCTGGCCGTGGGTTTTCACCCAGATTTGCGGCGCATCATGCGCCAGCCGGTATCCCGCCCGCGTCGTCGGCATCTTGTCCTGCCGGATTTCCTTGTGGCACACGGGGCATGCGTTCAGGTCCGGATCGACGCTGCCATGGCAGTTCATGCAGAACGGCATGATCGGCACGTTGGGCAGCGTGGATTTATCCGGCGCGGGATGGCACGTGGCGCACTCGATTTTCTTCTCGACGTGCGGCGCGTGCGAGAAAATCAACTCGTCGCGCAGCCGTTTCCGGCGGGCATCGACGGCGTAATCGGCCCGGGTGTGGCAGACGCCGCACTCTTTCGGGTCCGGCTTGTCGACATCGAAGTCGTGGCATGCGTTGCACACGTCGTGGCCCGGCATAGCCGCGTTGGCGCCGGCGATCTCGTGGCAATCGGTGCAATCCGCGGCGTCCTTATGCTGCGGATGAGAGAATTTGATGCCCCGGTCGCTCCGGCCGAGCTTCATGGTCGTGAGCGTGGCGCACGCGGCCAGCACTAGGCACACGACGCCCGCCACAACCTTCCGCTCGTGCCCTCGAAAACGTTCGCGCATGGCTCCCATTTCTCCCGGAGTCGCTTAGAACCGCAGCGTGTAGCCCGCCTGGACGCGCCAGTACGGCGCATCGGGGCTTTCGTCTTCTTCGTAAGTCACCCGCAGGCTCAGCGCCTGGTTTTCCCGGAATTCCCATTCGGCGCGCGCATACGCGGAATAAATATCCTCGCGCGTCTCGACCGCCCAGTCGTCGAAAAGGAAAACCAGCGGGTTCGATGTCAGGTAGTAACCCGGAACCGCCCAGACAAGCGCCTGGTTCAAGATGCCCGGCCACATCTGGTACTCGACAAGCCGGTCCTTGTACCGTTCATAGGCCGTCCCAACCGTAAGTTCAAGGTTGCCCCACGTCCGCGTCGCCTCGCCCGTGACGGCCCAGAACCCTTCGCCGCCCTCGACGTTCCACCGCTCGAGCGCGAGGCGCAAATCCGTGTCTTTGGCGATGTCGTCAATCCCGCCGATCAGCGCAAACCGCTGGTAGTCCCGGTTCCCCGTGCGCCAGGAGTCTTCTTCCGACTCGCGGATCTCGCCTTCCAAAGACAAGGTTATCTTGGCCGTAATGGGTCTGTGAAGCGCAATGAAAAAGTCCTGGTACTGCTCGTAATAATCGAGGATGCGGTAATAGGCCGTGAGGTCGTTGACCCGGTCCCCGGCACGTTTCAGCCGGTTGAGGTACCGGACTTCGTAGGTAAGGTCCCACTGCGGCACAAACCCCGTCGCGTTCAGGAGAAGCTCGTCCGGTTTTCCGTCCTTGAATCGTAGCCGCCCAAAAAGGGTGAGGTCGTCTGTAATCCGCTGCCACACGCTCACCGAGGCCAGCGAGTCGCTCAGGTCCGTTTCGATTCGGCGCGGGAAACTTAACCCCGCCAAGTCGTGCCAAAAACTGCGCCGTCCGCCCTCGTCACGGTTTTCCTCGGCATAGTAGGCGTCCAATGCCAGCCGCGTCCGCGGTAGCGGCGTCCAAGACAGGCCCGCCCCCGCCGCCAGGTCGTCGTGCGTGTCGTAGTAGAGGCTTGCGCGGGCCCCGCCGAAAACGTACCAGTCCCATCCGGCCCGCTGCTGCCGGAAATAGAGGCCGTCAATCCGCGTGCTGGTAAGGCTTTCAATCACCCGCTGCCGGCCAAACCGCAGCGTCGAATCGCCCCACAGATCGTCGTACTCGACGTACAGGTCAAGCAGCCGCGCACGGACGTCCGAATCGGAAGCCTCGTCGAGGTCGCGCAACGCGCTGCTGCCCCCAAGCTCGTCGTCGAGGTTGACGTTCGTCCACACCAGCCCGTGAACGCGCAACCGCGGGTATTTCGGCGGTGTGATATCGAGTTTCAGTGTCTGGATCAGGTCGAAATCCGAATCTTCTTTATCCCATTCCGCGTCGACATTCGCCTCGTAACGGCCGGAAAACCATTTCTTGGGAGCCGCGGGCCCGGGTGCAGGCGCGGCGGGCGCCGCCTCAGCCGGCGCTTCGACCGCGGGCGCCTCGGTGGCGGGTGCTTCTGCCGGAGGCGCTTGGGTCGCCGCATCTTGCGCGAATGCCGCGAAGCACATGACGAGGCACAGCACCGTCAACAGCGCCGGTTTCAGCCGGAATCGGCCTGATGTTCTCCCGCTTGTGGCCAACGGTCAGCCCTCTCCATACCGCGAGTCGTAGATTATTTGCAGAATGACGTTGTGATCCGGGTTATCCACATCAAAGACGGGCGCCGTCTGCACGGACCCGTCGTGACATCCCATGATGCCCGAACACGAGTTCGGTGGCGCCGGGAAAACGCCCGCGTCCATAGCCTCGTTGCTCCGGATGGGCGGTATCGGCTCGAAACGGTGCAGATGCGGCCCTTCCGCCTGATCCTCCCTGCGCAGCGGCGGCATATGGCACCGTGCGCACCGGCTTGCGCCCGTCCCGGCGGGATCGTACGGGTGGAACGTGTGCGCCACAATGGCCTCCGCCGCCGGGAATTCCATCTCGCCGTGGCAGTGAAGGCAAAGCGCGTTATCGATAATCGGCAGCCGCGTCTCGCAAGCCTCATGGATGTCGTGGCAGTCTGTACACCGAACCGCTTCGTCCCCGTAATGCTCGCTCTCCAAATACTGCCCCGCTTCCTCCAAGTGGCATTCCTGGCAAAGCGCGTAGTTCTTGTCGAAAGGCTCGTTGCCTGGATTCTCGATGAACAAGCCGCCCCGGCCCCCGTTTCTTACGTGCGCCTGGCCAGGCCCGTGACACGGCTCGCAATCCAGGAATCGGTGCGGCCCGAAGACGAACGACGTCCGGTCGGGCGCCAGCGTGCCCTGATGGCAGGTGAGGCAGACATCATTGCCGACCCGGCCCCCGGAGTCCGGGCAGCCGGAAAGCAGCAGGCACGCAAAAACCAGGGTCGCCGCTACACGGCAATACGCGCCTCCCGCTGACATGCTCCCTTCCTCCACTTCCCCTGACGATACTCCCACCGCCACGATACGTCATTTAGACGGCCCGGTGCATCCGTAAAAAGCACGGTGATTCCTGGAAAAAAACCGTAGTTAACTGTGGTAGTGGCGTCTATCCCAATGGGTCACGACATCACCGCAACCACACTTCGCCCATCCTGTGAACCGGCTAAGCCCCCCTTTTTGTTCCGCTAAAGCCGTCTACTTCACCGGCGGCTTGGCATGTTTAAACGCCGTGAGCAATTTCCAGGCCGTCTTCTCCCACGTGTGTTCGGCGGCAAGTTGACGGCCGACCTTGAGGCGCTTTTCCCGGTGCGGATCGGTCTTGTCCATCGCTTGCCGGACCGCCGCGGCCCAGGCCGTGACGGTGTCGGCGTTCGGGTAGACGGGAATATCGCCGGCGTACTCGGGGACCGCCGCGGCCCGCCACGCAACCACCGGCGTGCTGCACCGCATCGCTTCGAGAACCGTGACGGCCACGCCGTCGTCGTGGTTGGGGTGCACGAACGCGTCGCAATGCTGATACAGGGCCGCCAGGTACGAAGCGGGGCAGTAGTCGAACCGGATCACGCGCGGCCCCCAGTCGCCCGGCTCGGCTTCGCACGGCCGGCCGGCCACCACCAGCAGGTGCGGCAACTGCCCCTCGATGTGGTGGAACAGGTGCTGAAGCCGGTCGATGCTCTTGAACGGCCGCGTATCGCCTACCGCGAGGAGGTAGGGTTCTTCCACAATGCCGGGTTGCGGCTCGCCGAATGCCGGATCGATCCCATACGGAGCGACCACCACCCGGTCGAGCGGCGCACCGAGACCCGCAAGCTGTTTCCGCACAAACTCCGATGGCGCGACCGTCATCGCGGCGCCCAGGATGGCGCGCTCGATGTTTTTCGTTTGCTTGGGTGTGCGGCGGCCGTGAAGGCCCATCGTCAGCAGAACCGTCGGGATCGGGCACGGCGCCGGCGCGTCCGCCAACGGCGTAAGCAGCAGGTCAATTCCCGCCGGCTTCGCCTGCCGAGCGAATTCGGCCGTCTTTGAACCCAGGATCGAGCGCGTGGGCTCGACCAGCACCCGGTCGAACGGCTGGAACGACTCATGGCAGGCGGGGCCCGTGAAAATGACGAAGGACGTGTGCGGCTGGAGCGACCGCATGGTGCCGAGCACCGCGCGCAGATACCGCTCTTCGCCGCCGCCCCAGCCGGCGCGCAAGTTCACCGCGTTCACGCCTATCAGCATTCGTCCGTCCCCGTACTTACTCGATATAACCCAGGTCCTGCAACCGCCGCCGGATTTTCTCTTCTTCCTCGGGCGTATAATCAGCGGCCGGCAATGAAATAACCCCGTTTTCGGCCAATATGTCAATCACTTTTTCCGCGGCGAAATCCGGCGTGTCATGCGCGTCAAGTTCAACGGCCAGGTTTTCCGCCGCCTGCGCTGCCGGCGCGGTCGCGATGCGCAGGTTGCATTCCGCGGCGCTGGACGGCCTTTCCAACTTGGCTCTACATTGAAACTCAACGAGCCGGCACGCCAAAATTCCGGCGACCTCCCCGGCGTTCGCGCCTTTCAGTTGCAGGCAGACCGTTTGTCGCATGACGATTCCCTTGCGATTGCCGGCTGGCAGTTTAACATATGGGCCTGCCTTGCATATCGGATGGCGGCTCGATTCCCATGAGTGCCAGTAGGGTCGGCGCGACGTCTACGATCCTCAGCTTGTGAAGCTGCCGGCCCCTGCGCCCTGTTCCGTCGTCCATGATGAAGATGCCGTCATAATCGTGGTTGGCGTCGTCCGGCCCGGTGTCGTTCTCGTACGTGAAGATGGATCTGTGGCCGATCGACCCAACGGCGCGCCAGTCGAGATCCCCAAAATACACCATCAGGTCCGGCGGGATCCCCCGCACTTCCCGGTAGACGTCCTGCGGTTTCAGCACGACGTTGCCCAGCGGATAGCCCATCGGGCCGGGAATAGCCCGGATCCGGCCCGCCAGTTCCTCGCGAAACGACTCGTACTCGGCCAAACGCACGATACCCTCGGGTTCCCGGCCCGCGACATTGATGAATACCCGCCCATAGTAGCCGCCCGCGCCCCACGCCTTTGTCTTACTCCAATCGACTTGCGAGGCATCAAGTGCTGGCGGGAGATGTGCATCCGAGACGCCCGCACCACAATTACCACAATTGCCACGCTCTTTGAGCGTTAGGAAGCCTTCGTTGATGAGCCATTGATTGAGGCATAGGCCGCCTTGCATGGCTTTCGCGCCATGGTCGGACACAACCAGCACGGCCGTCTCGTCTCCCGCCAGCTCGAGCAACTCGCCAATCCGGACATCGAGCGCTTCGTAGTACCCGCGGAATGCGTCAACGAACGGGTTATTTGGCTCGAATTTTGGGTGCTCCGGGTCGCAATACTTCCAGAACCCGTGGTGGAGCCGGTCCACGCCCATTTCGACCATCATGAAGAAGTCCCACGGCTTCGATTTCATCAGGTACAGAGCCGCGTCGAACCGGTTGTGCATCAGGGCATAGATACGTTCGAGCAGCGCCGGCTTGTCGTCCGTCCGGAAGTCTTCAACGTCGAGGATGTACTCGCCGACGGCTTTCTGCAGTTCGTCTCTGAGCCCGCGCGGGTAGGTGAACTCCGCATGGGTGTCGGGCGCAAGGAAATCGGCAACAAGCCAGCCGTTCACCGGCGCCACCGGGTACGTCTGCGGCACCCCAAGGACAACCACCTTCTTGCCGACCCGGGACACGATGTCCCACACCCGTTTTTCGCGTATGGCGGCGGCATTTGCGATAGCCATCCCTGCGTAGGAGTAGTCCGTCCGGTTGCGAAACCCGTAGCAGCCCAGCGTGCCCGGGTCTTTGCCGGACATCATGCAGGCCCATGCGGGCGCCGTGATTGGCGGGTCGCAACTCCGCAGCCGGCCCCAGCAGCCGCGTTCGGCCAAACGCCGGATGTTGGGCAGCCTGAACGGATCCGGGCCGAACACGAACCGCGGCGCCGCGCAGTCCAGCCCGATCACGAGCACCCGCTGTCCCCGAAGCGCCCGTGGCCCCGCCATCAGCCCGTTTCGCTTTGCGCCCACTTGATCAAAACCTTGGCGACCTCTGGGCGGGTGAACTCGGCCGGCAGAATCTGCCCCGCCTTAAGCATCTCACGGACTTTCGTCCCGCTGAGGAAAACATGGTGCTCCTTGTCGTGCGGGCAAGTTTTGATTGACGCCATGTTGCCGCAGGCTCTGCAATAAAACGAGTGCTCGAAGAACAGCGGCGTGATGCCCATCTCGCCCGGCTCGAACTTGTCGAAAATGTAGTGGGCGTCGTACGACCCGTAGTAGTTGCCGACCCCGGCATGGTCGCGGCCGACAATAAAATGGGTGCACCCGTAGTTCTTGCGAATAATGGCGTGCATAATGGCTTCTTTTGGCCCGGCGTACCGCATGTTCACCGGCATGATCGTGAGCATCGCATGGTTCTTCGGGTAATAGATGTCGAGGATGGTCTTGTAGCATTCCATCCGGATATTGCCGGGGATATCGTCGCTTTTTGTGGTGCCCATGAGCGGGTGGAGCAGCAGCCCGTCGACGATTTCCATGGCGACTTTCTGCAGGTACTCGTGGGCGCGGTGCACCGGGTTGCGCGTCTGAAACGCAACGATCCGGCGCCAGCCCTTCCGCTCGAACTCGGCCCGCGTCTCCCGCGGCGTGAGGTTGTACTCCTGGAACTCGATCTTGCGCGCTTTCAGCACGTCGAGGTCGCCCGCCAAAAAAACCGGGCCCAGCGACATCGTGTACGCGACGCCCGGGTGGGCCGTATCCCGCGTCAAGTATACTTTCTCGCAAATCTCACCGTGATCTATCGAGAATCTCTCGGACAAATGCAGGATCGCCAGCAGATCGCCCACGTCGTCTTCGATAGCCACGGGCGACCCGACCTTGAGTCGGTCCGCGTCGGTCTGGCTGACCGCCAGCAGGATCGGGATCGTCCACGGGAGACCGTCTTGCAGGTACATCGTGTCCAGCACCCTGCGGGCCTGTGCCTCATTCATGAAGCCTGTCAACGGGCTGAAAAGGCCCTTCGCGATTCCGTCAATGTCGAACGCCGTGTAGGCGTCCACTTTAATGCGCGGCAGAGACGCCGCCCACGATTTCGCCTCCTCGAGCGCGGCCCCGGTCAACAACCGGTCTACGAGCACCCCGCCATGCGGTGCTATTGCCATGAAACAGCCTCCTTCAATAACGCGCACTCGCGCGCGCCTTAAGAAACGTCCAAAAAAACACGCCGCGCCCGCGGCATCCATAGGGTGGCTTCCATGAGCGGAAACCTGAACCGAGTTTATCAGGTAACGGCCAACTGCCTCAAGGAAGCGTTTTGACAGGTCGCGTTTTTGTGGAAGCGCCGTTGTGGTGCGGGCGTCCCGCCTGCACGGGTTTTGTGGAAGCGGCGCCCTCGCCGCTTTGTGTATGTAGAGGGTTGCGTCCGTCTCGAGATCCAATTGGATGCCGTGGCCGTGCCCCGCATAGAAAGAATCTGCTTGACAAATTATGGGCATACGCCCATAATACCCTCAGTGACGGAAAAAGGAAATCACATTATGTCGCGCCCGCAATGTTGTCGCCGGATCGGCCAGGAACCGCCGTGCGCGGTGTTCAAGCCTGCCGGCATTCCCTCGCGGCTCCTGGAAGAAGTCGTGCTGACATTGGACGAGTTCGAGGCGTTACGTTTGGCGGATCTCAGTGGCCTTTACCACGAACAAGCCGCGGCATCCATGAATGTGTCGCGCCAGACGTTTGGCCGCATCATCGCCAGCGCGCGGTGGAAAACCGCCCAGGCACTGATCTTGGGCAAAGCACTAAGAATTGAAGGAGGTAAAGTCGAAATGAATGAAATGAGGCGATTCAAATGCCGGGATTGCGAACAGACCTGGGAGCTGCCCTTTGGCGGCGGACGCCCGGAGGTATGTCCGAACTGTAAGAGTACAAACTTCTGCCGTGAAAGCGGCGCTGGTGTTGAGGGCGGAGGAGGCCAGGGCCGCAAGCGGTGTTGTCATCGGGGCGGCCAATCCAGACAGAAACAAGGCTAACTACAAAGGAAAAGAAATGATGAGGAAAATTGCAGTACCATCCGACGACGGGGCAGTTATTGCGGCCCATTTTGGCAGAAGCGCGTCTTTCATAGTCTTCGAAATCGAGGGTGGACGGATAGTGCGGAAAGAACTTCGCGCGAATAATCCGGGGCCGCTTCAACATGATGAATGCCACGGTTCCGGGCCGCATGGCCACGCCCACGGTCACAACCATGCCGGCATGGGAGAAACCCTTAAGGACTGTGAGGCGATCTTGTGTCGGGGGATGGGGGGGCGCGCGGCGGAAGCCCTCGAGGCATTCGGCATTGAACCCCTGATGGTGCGGACCGACCTGTCCGCGCAGGATGCCGTCGAAGCATATCTTGCCGGCTCTCTTCTCACGAGCACACAATTCTGTCGTTGTCAGCACTAAGGCGGCTAAGAAGCCGCATTCAGAATCTTTGTTTGCGACCTTCGGCTAGCGTGGCATGACTAAGTGAAGCGGCGGGGACGCCGCTTCCACGGCACCACCTGAACTATACGTCCTTACCGCGCGGCCTGCTCCTGGAAGGCCTCCACGTACACCTCCAGGCCCGGAAAGTCCTGCATCTCTACTTCCACCGTCTCTGTATGAACCTGCTTGCCAACCTCTTCGAGAGGCACGTCTTCGGCAAGCATCCAGCCCGTCATGGCCGCGCCCAGCGATGTGCCTTCCTTCATCTTGGCGATCAGAAAGATCTGTTCCGGGCACAGGGCCGCCAGGATCTGACAGTAGGCGGTGTTTTTGGCAAACCCGCCTTCGATAAACACGGTCGTGCCCGCGCCCGCGCCGCACGTGGTCAACATCTTGGCGGTGGCAATGGCCAGCGCAACGTTCAGCGCACCGTTGTACGCCTGGCCGAGACCGTCAAGCTGCGGGCTCGGCGCCTGCCGGAGGTCCTTGAGCGCGTAAACCGAGTTGCCGTCGACGACCCGCGGGGTTGCACCGGGAAACGCCGACGCGCTCGGGAGAACCCCCGGAATAACGAACAGCTTCCGCTCCCGGATCACGTCCTCCACGACCTCGGCGCTCGAGTGGTCGGGCAGGCTCGTGAAACCCCGGAACGTGTCGTATTCCATGCCGGCAGGGAAAATGCACGTGCGGACGGGCCGGTTGAACACATCGAGGTTGAAGAATACCCGCCCCTCGATTTCAGCCGGCGTCAGTTCGAGCGTGTCGGACGGCCGCATCATTACACACCACGTCCCGGTCGAATTCAGCAGGAAGTCTGAATGGCCCTGCGCCAGGTACGGGACCAGGTTGGCGTTCGAGTCGTGGATGCCGTACGTCACGGGGCAGTTGCGGGAGAGCCCGCATTCGGCCGCAATTTCGCGGCGGACTGCCCCCAGGCATGACCACGGGCTGCCCAAATTGGCCGGGAACAGCCGGTCGGCGCCCAAATCAAGGCCTATCTCACTCCATGTTTTCTCGCGGAAGTTCCACAGGTAGGTGTGGTTGCCAAGATACGTGGGCTCGACGGCCATCCCGCCGGTCAGTTCGTAACCCAGGTAGGAGTTGTAGAACAGGGCGTGCCGTACGCGCGACCAGACTTCCGGCAGGCGCGTCTTGACGAAGTACATCTGTTTGC
>DATKVG010000065.1:0-25597 GCA_035530195.1 Bathyarchaeia archaeon
CCGTATGGAAGGGCCATCGCTCAAAGGATAAAAGGTACTCCGGGGATAACAGGCTGATCGCCGCCAAGAGCTCATATCGACGCGGCGGTTTGGCACCTCGATGTCGGCTCGTCACATCCTGGGGCTGAAGCAGGTCCCAAGGGTTCGTCTGTTCGCCGAGTAAAGTGGCACGCGAGCTGGGTTTAGAACGTCGCGAGACAGTTCGGTCCCTATCCATCGCGGGCGCAGGAAATTTGAAGGGAGCCGCCCCTAGTACGAGAGGACCGGGGTGGACGGACCTATGGTGTTCCGGTTGTCACGCCAGTGGCATCGCCGGGTAGCTATGTCCGGAAGGGATAAGCGCTGAAAGCATCTAAGCACGAAGCCCACCCAAAGATAAGATTTCCCAGGACCCTCGAGGTCCCTGAAGAGCCCTGGAAGACCACCAGGTATATAGGCTGGAGGTGTAAGCGTGGCGACACGTTAAGCTGACCAGTACTAATCGCTCGTGAGGCTTGGCCTTTAAGTTCAAAAACCTTCACGCATCCGAACGCAAGTTCGGCACCTGCGTGAAGACCAAGCACGCTTGATTCAATATCGCGGATGTACTATGCCGCGTACTCCGGTACGCGCCCCTTGCATTCAGCGTCAAAGCCCATCGGGGCTTTGGCGGGACGGCCTCCGGGCCGTCCCTGTCAAGACAGTTTAATTTTGCCGGTGGCTAAGGCGGTGGGGCCACACCCGTTCCCATTCCGAACACGGTAGTTAAGCCCACCTGCGCCCATGGTACTGTCCGGGAAACTGGATGGGAGAGTAGGTCGTCGCCGGCTTAAAAGTCTAACCCCGCAGTGCATTCTAAGAAGTGCGCTGCGGGGTTCGTGTTCCGTGATGGGTTTGGGGCGTGGCGGAGGCTTTTGCGGACAGAATACGAGGACGCAGTGTATCATGTGACGTCGCGGGGAAAGTGGCTTGGTCCGGTGTTTGAAGAGGAGGAACTTCGAGAGAGGTTCCTGCGGCGGCCGGGGCAATTGGCTGGCGGTTGCAGAAGAGGGGAGGAACGCCTACAATAAGGCCATGGGTACATTCTACACGAGTTGCAGGGTTGAGAATCACGTTGACCGGTCCAAGTCTGTGCGTGTTCCGAAACTCCTGGTGGACACTGGCAGCGAATTCACCTGGATCTCGGCCGCGAAGTTGGAGGAAATCGCCGTCAGAAGGGAGAAGAAGGACCTTCGCTTTGTCATGGCTAATGGCGAAGTGGTTACCCGCAACGTGGGTTTTGCGATTCTGCGGGTGGCCAACCACTTCACGATAGACGAGGTCGTCTTCGCGCAGCCAGGCGATCTTGCTCTGCTTGGATCTCGAACGCTTGAAGGCCTGAATCTCACCGTGGATCCTGCCCGGAAGAAACTGGCGGCCGCTGGACCTCTTCCCGCAGCATGACGGGACTCGGACAATTCCGGAAGCATCGGAAGGTGGGACCGAGTCTTGTGATGCGACATTTTGCTCGACGCGCCTTGGATTTGTCCATGTCCCTTGGGGCTTATCGAGGACGTTACAGTGAATCCGGTTTTGGCGGTGGGGCCACACCCGTTCCCATTCCGAACACGGTAGTTAAGCCCACCTGCGCCCATGGTACTGTCCGGGAAGCTGGATGGGAGAGTAGGTCGTCGCCGGCTTAAATCTTGAATCCCCTCGGGCCGCAAGGCCCGAGGGGCTTTTGTTTTTCGACAGGATAACAGGATAAACAAGATTAAGATCAATCCTGTAAATCCCGTTATCCCGTCTTTAACCTTTTCGCATTTCGCGCACGGCGCAAACTGCTTCCTGCAGAATTGACGCCATCAAGAGCTATGCATACAATTACCCGGAAGCATGGGAGGAGCATCTGTAAAATGAAGCATCGCTTCTACGTTTTCTTGGGGTTGGGAATTCTCCTTCTGCTGCCTCAAGGCTGCACGCCGCTGGTCACGCCCGGGTTCTATGGCAACTATTCAGTCTCCTCGAAGGCGCTTTGGGATTTTCCGGTCGAGAGAACCCTGCCCGATGGCGACCTTTATTATCCAAGCACCGACGGGGCCACCATCGACCCCGCCGCCGCGCCGTGCCCCGTGATCCTGTTCATCCCCGGATACCTCGAGCCGCCGTTGTCCTACCGGTCCTATGGCGAACAAGCGGCAAGCTGGGGATATGCGGTGCTCATCGCCCGCTTTTTCTGGCTGTTTGACGAACAAGCGCAAGACGATACCATAAAGTTGTTCCACTGGCTGCGCCGGCAGAACGACGAAGGAGGCGTATTGGCTGGCATGCTGGACATGGAACGTTTGGGCGTGGCAGGCCAATCGATCGGGGGCAAATACGCCCTTGCGGCCGCGCTCAACGAACCGTCGGTCGGCGCCGTCGTCGCCATCGACCCGGTCGACGGGTGCGCTGGATTTCTGCCGCCGTCCCGGTTGTTCCGATCATTCACGCCCGAGTTGATGCCCCAGGTTGCAACCCCCACATGTATCCTGGGCGCCGAATTCTCAGGCCTTCTTAATCCGCGAAGCGAGAACTACCACCAGTTTTTCCTCTATGCGTCATGTCCGGCCGAAGAAGTGCTGGTTCATGAGGCGGACCACGCCAGTTTCGTGGAGGATTACGCAGGTCTATTTCAGGATATTCACGACCTGATTTTCGGCGGGAAACCCACTAAGGATAACCGTGCAAAAAACATCGCCGCCCGCTACATGATTTCCTGGTTTAACGTTTTCCTGCGAGGCCAAAACGAGTTCTGGACGTACCTCACCGGCGAGCAGGCAAACCAAGACGTCGCCTCGGGTTTTGTCAGCATCGAGACAAACTTCGACGGTCCCCTTCCCAAGTAGTGTTGTAGTAAGTCATACTCATGGCGTCTTGTTCTTGGACGCGAAAAGCGGGGACAGGCACGCCTTTTTCAAACTGCCGAAAAAGGCGAGCCAGTCCCCGTTTTTCACTCTCTCACGCACAGCCGGGATACGGCTGCCGGCCTGCGGCGAGATGGTCCCCGATCAGCCCCGCCAGCCGCCCCTGCTCTTTCGCCGCCTCCGGCCGGCCATACAAGTTGCGCCGCTCGAACGGGTCCTCATCGAGGTTCACCAGAAACCCGTCATGCGGTTCGGGGCTGTGAATCAACGACAACTTCCAACTCCCGTCCCGCACCATCACAATCCGTTCGCCCGGCCGCAGTTTATCTCCCGGCGTCCGCTCGAACGACGCCAACGTAAACCCGCTGAACACCGGCGCCCGCTCCGGCTTGACTCCGCGCCGCAGTTGTCGCGCCAGGCTTGCCCCTTGTAAACCCTCGGGCGGCTCCAGCCCCGACAACTCGAGCAGCGTCGGCAGCAACGTCCGCGTCGACACCGGCACGTCGAGCCGTGCGCCGCGCGCAATCCCCCGCGGGTACCAGAAGAAATACGGCACCGTCGCCGCCGGCTCGTAAAATGTCTGTTTCTGAAACAGCCCAAAATCGCCGATGTGCGTCCCATGATCCGAGACAAACCCGACGATCGTATTCTCGAGCAGGCCACGCCCGTCCATCCACCGCAGAAAATCCCCGAACAAGTGGTCGGCATAACTCACGTAGCCGTTGTAATACCGCCGCGCCTTGAGGATCTCCTCACGCCCCATGCAATCCGACCCCGCGATCGAACACAAATCACGAGACAACCAATCGGCCGGCTCATCCGGTGGCGACTCCGTCTCGGGCGGAAACTGGACCGCCCCTTCCGGGATGATCGTGTCAAACGGCGCCACAACCGACACCGGGGTGTGCGGGCAGTTAAATGATAGCCGCAGCAGAAACGGACGCGACGTATCCCGCTCCTCGAGCCACTGTTTGGCCTGCGCCGCCACCTGGTACTCCGCCGCGTGCTCGATCGGCTCCGGATACCGCCCGCCGAAGATCCACCGATACGGCAAGTTCGGATACTGAACCACATCGTAGTCGCGCGCGTCGTATTGCGGCGCGTACTTGAAATAATCCACCGCCCTGCTCAGCACCGGCCCCTTCTCGACCTGGAACGCCCGATTCCTGCTGCTGTAATGCTGCTTGCCGAACGTTGCCGAGTCATAGCCCGCCGCATGAAACACCTCCGTCAGGAACGGGAGCGGGGGAGACGCCCCATCGTGGTTCGTCCACACCCCAGTCTCCGACGGATACCGGCCCGTCAGCAGCGAACACCGTGCCGGCGTGCACAACGGCGCCGGCGTCACCGCTCGAGTGAACACAACCCCGTCCCGCGCCAATGCGTCCAAGTTCGGCGTCGCGGCCCACGGGCTCCCATAACACCCCATCGAATCCCGTCGCTGCTCGTCCGTCATCAGCCACAGAACATTCGGCCGCTTGGCGGGCTGCGTCTTGCGGTGGTACGTAGCGCAGCCGGCGGCGGTGCCGGCGGCAAGGGTTGCGGCAGATTCGAGAAACCGGCGGCGGGTAACACGGCTGGGCATCGGCAAACCCTCCTGGCATAGGACGTATAAGACCTATACGACTTATAAGTCCTATGGGCCTTAACTTATCCTTTCCGGATCTCGCGCATGGCCCGGTCCGCTTCCCGCAACACTTCGCGCTCGCGGATCGTGTCGCGTTTGTCGACCGTGTGCTTGCCCCGGCACAGGCCTAGCTCGACTTTGGCGCGCCCCTCCTTGAAATACACCCGCAGCGGCACCAGCGTCAGGCCTTTCTCGGCCACCCTCGCCCCCAGCTTGATGATCTCGCGCTTGTGCATCAGCAGACGACGGTTGCGTTCCGGGTCGTGGTTGTAGATGTTGCCCTTCTCGTAGGGGCTGATGTGCGAACCGACCAGGTACATTTCACCGTCGCGCACCTCGGCATAGCTGTCTTTGAGCGTCATCCCGCCCGCGCGCAGCGACTTGACCTCGGTGCCGCGCAACTCGATCCCCGCCTCGATTTTCTCGAGGATGAAGTAATCGTGGTGCGCGCGCCGGTTCTGTACGACGAGTTTTTCGGCCATTTGCGCCTCCCCTAATGCTCCGGCCGCGAAAAAAAAGCGAAAAGCGAGCGAAAAGCGGGGACAGCCACCCTTTTTTTAAACTGCCGAAAAAGGGGTGACAGTCCCCGTTTTTCGCTCATTGTCGCCGCGGTCCCCACGACGGCCCTTCGCACCGCATCCCGCCGGCGTTGATCGGGTGCTGCTCGTAGGGATAATTGGCGTTGACCGCCCACAGGCCCCTGTTGCGCGTCGAATAGTAGATGACATGGCGCGAATCCGCAGACCAGCTCGGCGACTCATTCGAACCCGGCGTGTTCGTGGCCTGGACCGATTGGCCGCTCGCCACGTCGAGCAGGTAAATCTGCATCCCGCCGGTTTCCGCGCAATAGGCAATCTTTTTGCCGTCCGGCGACCACGCCGGGTCATATGCCCGCCCGCCTTGGTACGATACCCGCCGCACGTTGCCGCCGTCGGCATTCATGACATAAATCTGCGGGCTGCCCGCACGGTCGCTGACAAACGCGATCTGCGAACCGTCCGGGCTGAACGCAGGCGACGTGTCCCCCGCCCGGTCGCGCGTGAGCCGCTGCTCGCCCGACCCGTCGCTGTTCTTGATGTAGATCTCGGTGTTGCCGTCCTTGCTCAACGTCAGCGCCAGCCGCCGCCCGTCCGGCGACCACGATGGCGCCGAGTTGAGCCCGACATTCTTCGACAACGCCGTGGTCTTGCCCGAGTTCACATCGAGAATGTAAAGAAACGGATACCGGTCCTTGTAAGAGAGGTACGCGATCTTGGAGCCGTCCGGCGACATCTTTGGCTTGATCGAGATCGAGTTGTGTTTGGTAACCTGTCTCGCATTGAACCCATCGTAATCCGATACGAAAAGTTCCTTGACGTTGCCGGTCTTTCCACTGAAACAGATGGTCGACGAGGCGATCCCCGGCACGCCGTCGACGCTGCGAACGATCTCCTCCGAAAACCGGTGCGCCACCAGACGCGACAGGTCGGCCCGCGCCGTGAACTGCTGGCCCAAAGCCGGGTTGCCGGTTTCCGCGTCGTACAACCGGCACTGGGCAATGACGTTCTCGCCCTCCTTATACACGTAGGCGTATGCCAGGTAGGCGATCTTGGCCGGCCGCCACATCTCGAAATCCAGCCGGCTCACGTCGGACGTGTAGCCGGTGAACGCGGCGGGGTAACTCGCCCGCGACAAAATCCGGAACAGGCCCGTGAACTCAAGGTCGTACGCCACCACCTGCGCCATCTCCGCGCCCTGCGCCTCGAGCCCCGGCGCCACCGCAAAGTCGGGAACCGCGATCAGAAACCGCTTGTCACCCATGCCCGACGAATCAATCCGGACCGCCTGCGCGAAACACGAAAAAGCGGCCAGAGTCACACATAAAATCAACGCGATGCCAATGGTTTTCTTCACAATCCTTCCATCTCCTCGTTTTCAAGAGTAAACACATACACGACTTCTTGTTCAAGTTTGTAAACGTTCGGCGGAAACGGCGGCAACGGTTCCGCCAACTGGATCGCACGTATGGCCGATTGGCCCAGTTCCGGGTCGCTCGCTTCCTTCATGACTTCCGGCTGCGTTACTAGTCTGCCATCCTTGTTCACCCAAAACGACACCCACGCCTGGTTATCCGTCAGCCGGAGGCCCGCAGGCTGCACCCAGAACCGCTCCACCTTCTTTTTAACAGCCGCCGCCCATGCCGAAAGTTCCGACGGCAACCCCTGCTGCTGCACCTCGACACGGGTCTTCTTCGCTGTTTCCACCGGTTTGGCTTTGGGCTTAGGCGGTTCGGGCTTTTTGGGTTTGGGTTCGGGCTTCGGTTTGGGTTTAGGCTTGGGTTTAGGTTTAGGCTCCGGTTTGGGCTCTATCTTGGGTTCGGGCTTGGGTTCAGGTTTTTTCGGCTCGACTTTTGGCGGTTCGGGTTCGGGCGGTTTAGGTTTGGGCGGTTCAGGCGCCGGCGACTCGGGTTTTGCCTCCGGCTGAGCCGGTTGGTCTTCCACCAACTCCACCTCGAAACCGATCGGCTGGATGTCCAAGTTCTTCTTCACGGCAAAGTACGAGATGGCGGCCAATATCGAAACGTGCAGCACTATCGAGAGTATCAGGGCGCGCCGCAAACGCTTCCCCGACGACAAAGATTTCCAATATTGGTCGTGATGGTCCATAAAAACAGTTACCGTGACCGGCAGACTTCGATCTTATCCCACCTTATGCGCCAAGTCAACGCAAGACCCGCTAAATCCACAACGCATAGTGGTTTCCGCGGAATTATAACACCATAGATAATACCGCAAACCCGCCAAGAGTTGCCAAGAGTTTTCCCCGCTGAATCCACAACGCGGTGTTTTCCGTTTCACTTCTCAACATTCGATTCGCTAAAATAACGTCTTATGCTCGAACAAACCATGCCAGAGACTGCGACCGTGCGTGCCGCGGAGTTGGACGCGGCCCTGGCGCCGCCGGAGCTATCCACCCGGCGCCTTGTCTCCGCATATTCCCAAGTCTTTGTGGCGTACCTCCTCGCCATGCTTGTGTTGTGGGCCGTGGGAATCGAAGGTATCTACGGCAGCCCCATGCCGTTCTACGCCCTTGTCTTTCCAGTATTTACCCAAGCCGGCGCATACCATTTGGCGCCGCTGGCCGTACTGGTGGTGGCGATGGCCGGGTTGGCCGTGTTCTGGAAACGGGTCGACTGGGACTCCGGCGGGCCAAACGCGCGCGCGACCGCCTGGTTTGTATTTGCCGTTGTGGTCTTCTCGTTCCTGTTCGCGGGCGCGGTGGCGATGTTGCGCGGCGGCGTCGACGGCATCTCCCATGCATACCAGCGCCAAGCATACGAATACATCGGCGACATCGGCAAAACCAGCGGGATCCGCGCCCTGTTCCACGACTACGCCAAGGTCCGCCCGTACCTGTCGATGCACGCCAAGGTGCATCCCCCCGGCCCGATCGCGCTGCTCTGGCTGATGTCGTTCGCGGTTGGGCAAAGCCCGCTGGCTCTCTCGCTGGCGACGATGGTGTTTGGCGCACTGGGCATTGTGCCGCTGTACCTGTGGTCGGCCCGCGTGGTGGGAAAGCGCGCCGGGCTGACGTGCTGCATGTTGTACGCCGTCATGCCGACGGTAGTCCTGTTTACGGCGACCAGCGCGGACATCCTGTTTATGCCGTTCACACTCTGGACGCTCTACCTGTTCTGGCGCGCGCTCGACGCAAAACCGCTTCTGTGCGGTCTCGCGGCGGGCGTCTTGTACGGGCTATGCTCGCTGCTGTCGTTTTCGCTGCTGGGCCTGGGCGCATTCTTTGCCGCCGCCGGCCTGTGGCGCATGGCGCACGGACGAACACCGACCGTTACGGCACCACTGGGACGCCCCCCGGCAGTCGTGGGGGGTGTCCCATTGTTGGATTGGTTAAGAAACCTGCTCAGGAAAAAAAGGGGACACCCCCCACGACTGCCTGGGGGCGTCCCAGCCGGACGCTTTATGGTGATACTGACGGCGGCCGCGATGGCCGTAGGGTTCCTCGCCGTGCACGGCGCGGTGCGGTGGTGGTCCGGGTTTGACATGATCGCCTGTTTCCGCGACTGCAAGGCGCAGTTCGATCTCGATCAGGCCCATCTCAACGAACTGACCCCGCGATATGCCGGTTGGACCTGGCGGCTGGCTAACCCGGCCGCGTGGTTCTATTTTGCCGGGATTCCCGTGTCGGTTATGGCGCTGTGGCGGTTCGCCCGGCCCGAAAAACAAACACGCGGCTTGTTCCTGGCATTCGCGGCAACACTCGTCGCACTGGCCTGCCTCTACCTCGGCCGGGGTGAAGGCGAGCGGTCCGCCATGTATATTATGCCCTTCATGGCAATCCCGGCCGCGCACCTGCTCAACAAATTCAGCCAGGACGGCCGGCGGCTCGCTCCAATTGCGGCAACGCTGGCGTTCATGGCGTTTCAATGCTGGTTTACTGAATCGGTCTTTTACACTTTTTGGTAGCAGGCTTATGTGGCGTGAGAAAAAAGTCTCCGTAATCTTTCCAACATACAACGAAAAAGATTCAATCCGTTGCGCGATCCAGGATTTCTTTGCATCCGGCCTGGTCGACGAGATCGTCGTCGTCAACAACAACGCGGCGCCCGGTACCGACGAAGAAGTCGCCGGCACCGGCGCCGTACTCGTGCACGAGCCGCGCCAGGGTTACGGCATCGCCATCCAGCGCGGCCTCGCCGAAGCGACCGGCGACCTCCTGATCATTTCCGAACCCGACGGCACGTTTTCGGGCGCCGACGTCATCAAAATGCTGGCGTACAGCGACGACGTACCCGTCGTGTTTGGCACGCGCACCTCCCGCGAGTTCGTCTGGCAGGGCGCCAACATGGGCTTCTTTCTCAAGTTTGGCAACTGGTTCGTCGGCAAGCTGATCGAGTTCCTGTTCAACACCACCATCCTCACCGACGTCGGCTGCTCGATGCGCCTGTTGCACCGTCACGCCTACGAAAAAATCGCGCCACAGTTCACCATCACCGGCTCGGCGTTCGGCCCCCAAATCATGCTGCTCACCATCCTCAACAAACTCCCCTTCACCGAAATCGCTGTCAACTACAAAGCAAGAGTCGGAAAATCATCCGTCACCGGCAGCAAAATCAAAGCCTTCTTCCTCGGCATCGAGATGATCTTCATGATCCTGAGATGCCGCCTGCTGTCCTGGATGGGCGTCCTGCCCCGAAAACACTGATACACCGCATTGTGGTGTGGGCGTCCCGCCTGCACAAACTCCGTTTGCCTTCCCCGAGGCACTGTGTCAGAATGTCCGGCAAATAACCTGAGGGAGGGACGTGTCGTGGACGCGAAAAAAGACAGGCGAGAATTCATGAAGCAATCGCTGCTGGCTCCTGCGGCCGCGGCCGCGGCATTGACATTGGGCGCGGGCGCGGCACGGGCTCAGAACGCGCCCGCGGCGGCACCTTCGCCGTCCGCGACGGCGTCCGCCTCGCTGCCCACCGGAAACATCGGCGGGATGAAGGTATCGCGGATGCTCCTTGGCGGGAACCTGCTGACCCACTTCACCCACAGCCGCGACCTCAAATACGTCTACAACCTCTGCGCCCACTACAACACCGACGACAAAGTCTTCGAAACCATGGCCCTGGCCGAAGAACACGGCATCAATACGCTTTCGATACACACCGTCCCGAGAGCGCTTGCCGTCATGCGCAAGTACCGTAAGGAAGGCGGCAAAATGCAGTGGATTATCTGCCCGACCGCCGAAATCAAGCCGGGGCTCGAGGAGTACCGCAAGCAGGTGCGCGAACTCGTCGACGATGGGACCGACTCGATCTACCTCTGGGGCGTCAGGACCGACCCCATGGCGGCCGAAGGCAAAATGGATCTGCTCGCCGAGTGTGTCGAATGCGCAAAAGAGATGGGCGTGCCGTCGGGCGTGGGCGCCCACGATCTCGAAGCCATCAAAAAGTGCGAAGAGCACAAAGTCCCCGCCGATTTCTACATCAAGACGTTCCACCATCACAACTACCCGAGTGGGCCAAAACGGCCCGAACAGCTCACACAACCTTACAACGAAGACCCCGGATACTGGTGCAAGAATCCGCAGGAAACCATCGACGTCATGAGCAAGGTCGAGAAACCGTGGATTGCATTCAAGATCATGGCGGCAGGCGCAATCCCGCCAAAAGACGCATTCCAGTACGTGTTCGATAACGGCGCCGACCACGCGCTCGTCGGCATGTTCGATTTCGAGATCGTCGAAGACGCCGCGCTCATGGCCAACGTCCTGAAAAAAGTCAACAGGACCCGCCCCTGGAGAAGTTAGCGAAAAACGGGGACTGCCATCCCTTTTTCGGTAGTTTGAAAAAAGGTGGCTGTCCCCGCTTTTCGCGGCCTAAAAGGTCGGCGACTTCTACACGCTGAAAGCGTAAGAGGAAAAAGGCCGGGGCAACGCCCCGGTTATGGGACATGGGAGAGGGCTCTGCCCTGAAAGGGCAGCAGGAGGCATATGGACACTGCAAAAATGTACTTGGCGCTAGCATTGATCGCTCTGGTTGCTGTCTTGGCCATGCCGGCCCCTGCACACGCCGACGAAAAGGTGACACCCGTGTTCTCAGCGTTCTTCCCGTTCTGCATCGACACCCACGACAGCCAGAAACGCAACCTCGAACAACAGGCCCAAATGCTCAAAGAACTCGGCTACGACGGCGTCGGCCACCTCTGGCTCGATAACATCCCCGAGCGGCTGGCCACGCTCGATGCGCAGGGCCTCAAGCTGTTCCAGATCACGATCGTCATCAACATGGATCCCAAAGCGGCCGAACCGTACGACCCCAGCCTCCCCGACGTCATGCGCTCACTGAAAGGCCGCAACGTCGAGTTCCTGCTCATCATGAACAAGTTCAAGTCCTCCGACGAATCCGCCGATCCCCGAGCCGTCGAGATCCTCACCAAACTCGCCGATATCGCCCAGGAAAATGGGCTCGCCCTCCTGCTCTACCCGCACACCGGCGACTGGATCGAGAAGATCGAAGACGCGGTCCGCGTCGCCAAAAAAGTCAACCGCCCCAACGTCGGCGTCATGTTCAACCTCTGCCACTGGCTCAAAGCCGGTCGAGGCGAAAACCTTAAACCCCTTCTCGAACAGGCCATGCCGTACCTGCGCGCCGTCAGCATCAACGGCGCCGACACCGCTCAGGAAGTCCTAGCCGGAACCGGCAACTGGATACAGCCGCTCGGCAGCGGGTCCTACGACATGTACGAGTTCCTCAACACGCTCCGCGACGCCGGATACACCGGCAAAATCGGCCTCCAATGCTGGGGCATCCAGGGCGACGTCAAAGTACACCTCGCCCAATCCATCGCGGCCTGGCGCGATCTGAACAAACGCCTGAATGAAAAGTAGCGAGGAATCCCCCTCGCGGTTCCGATCCGTCCGATCCGTCCGATCCGTCCGATCCGTCCGATCGGTCGGATAGGTCTTCGATTACGCCACCGCATTTGCCAAGGCCAGTGCTTACTTTCCAAACCGGCTCAGTTTTGGCGATTTTTCCACACCCGTACCGCGAGCCCCACCCGTTTTTCTTTACTCTTTGCTATGCAATTGTGTATAATGGCAGTCGCAGGGGACGGCCTTATACTAGCCGCAGGGTGAATCAATTGTGAGGTTGGCGAAACGGGAAGGGAGGGGAACATGGCCCGATTCCTTACCATATGTTGGATGGGGGTTCTACTTCTGTCGTCGGGCGCGTTCGCCGATGTCTGGTACATCAACAAATTCGCAACCGGTGCCGAAGACGGGACTTCCTGGTCCACCGCCTACCGCACGGTGCAACCCGCGATAGACGCCGCCTACTACGACGGCGGGGGTGAAGTCTGGGTGGCGGAAGGCGCCTATGACGAAACCCGAATCAGCTTCCTGGGCGACCCTCCCGTCAACACCGGCTCCGTCATCATGAAAGAAGGGGTGGCCGTCTACGGCGGTTTTACCGGCACGGAAACATCCCTCGATGAACGCGATTGCGAATCCCACCCCACAGTGCTCGATGGCTCGCAGTCACGCGGGGGAGAACCTGCCGAGCATGTCGTGATCGGAGCAAGCAACTCTGCCCTCGACGGTTTTACGGTCCAGGGCGGCGCGGCTTCCAAAACCTACGGCGCCGGCATGTGCAACTATCAGATCTCCTCGCTCTCGATCGTCAACTGCACGTTCTACGGCAATTCTTCGTCAGGGCAGGGCGCCGGTGTCCACAACAACACCTGCACCGGTCTTTCTTTCGTCGGATGCACGTTCTCGGAAAACCAGGCCCACCAGGCGGGCGATGCCATGGACAACGTCGCCAGCACACTAACTGTTGACGACTGCACCTTCCTTGACAACGCCGGTGGAAAAGCTGCCGTTTATACTAGGGGCGGGTCCGTTACGGTCAAAAGGAGCACTTTCACTAATAACGCCGACGCCAAAAGCGGCGCAGTCTACAGCTGGTGGGCGGCAGTGAGTATCGACGATTGCACGTTCGTCGATTACTCCGAGGCGTACCACCAAGTCTACAGTTATGGGTGCACTTCTCTTGAAGTCAGGAACTGCAGCTTTGAGAAAGTCCTATCGCCCGGTGGCGGTATTAGCGCGGAGCGCTGCGACATGGTCATCCTGGACAATGTTGAAATCACGACTTCGGGCAGCACTGCCCACTCGTTGAGCCTGACGGGCGGCAGCTTTGACATTGTCGCAACGGACATTCGTTCCACGGAGGGACGGTGCGTTTACATAGTAGGCAGCACCGGTTCTATCCAAAACAGCTTGTTTCAAGGCAGAGTCTATGCAAAAAACGCGTCTTCAGTGGACTTCACGAACTGCACGCTGCTCGGCAATGCATTGAGGCCGCTGCGTGTTGATTCCGGCGCAGTGGCAGGTCTTGTCAACTGCATTGTCTACTGCTCTTCCGACTGCAGTGCCTTGACTGAATACAATGGCGTTGTAAGCATGGATTATTGCCTGTTCAGCGGCGACATGCCCGGCGAAGGTAACATCCTCAGAGCTAATCCCCAATTCGTCGATCCCAATAACGGCGATTACAGGCTGCAGCCGGGATCGCCCTGCATCAACGCCGGGACGCCATCCGGCGCGCCCGATATTGACGCCCTCGGCATTGTCCGTCCACAGGGCAGCGGCGTCGACATCGGCGCTTACGAATATATCGGTGAGCCGGCTTGGAGCCTAGACGTGTCCTTCGAGGGGATCGGGGAAACGTTTCCGCCGGCCGGCCAGCATCTGTTCCAGGACGGAACGTTGGCCCGGATTCTCGCTACGCCCTACATCGGATGGAAAGTCGATAGCTGGGTAGGCGACGTCACGCCCGGCCCCGCCCTGACCGTTGCGGAAATCTACATGGACCAGGACCAGGCCGTTTCCGTCACCTTCACCCAATTGCCGGAGGTCGAGCTGGAGGGGGTCGTCACGGACTGGCGGAGCGGAGAGCATCTCTCTGGCGTTGAGGTAACCGTGCGGGAGACGGACTTTGGCCGCGTCGTCACTTCCTGCATAACCAAATCGGACGGCGAATTCTCGCTCACCGTTCCCAGCGAACTTCAGCTTCAGGTTTCGGGTGTGAAAGACGGTTACGCCCCGCAGGACTTGTTGACCATGGCCCCGGCATTTCTCGATGTGGGCCTCGAACCGCTTTGGCCGCTGCCTCCCTCCAATGTGGAAGCCTCGGCGGGCGCAACCGACGTCCTGGTCGAGTGGGATCCCAGCCCCTCATTAAACGTCTACGGCTACCAGGTGCTGAGGTGCATCACCAGCATTTACGAAATCTATGTGCCACCCGTAATGATTACGGGCAGCACCCCTGTCTCGTTCCTTTACTGCCGCGATGACACTGTAACGCCCGGCACCTATCAGTATCTCGTTTCCGCAATTGATTTGGAAACACATCGAAGCCCCTGGGTGTCTTCCGGGGAAGTGGCGTTCGGCATCGTGGCCCTCTCTTTGCCGTCGATCACGGCAGAACCTGGCGAGGAAGCCCGCGTGTCCATCTCGATGAGCAACGCCTCCGGCATCAGCCCCAGCGGCATGGACTTCAACTTGACGTACCCCACCGGTCTAGTCGACGACCAGCGCGAGATTGAAGTTGAAAAGACCACCACAACCGCCGGCATCTCAATTGCTGTCAATACCGACATCCCCGGCCGGGTCAGAATCCTCAGGATCTCCAGCGACGCGGACCTCTATGGCCAGGGCCGGTTGTTCGATGTCATTCTACCCATCCGCGGCGATATAACCGGCAGGCAATGCGGCCCGCTGGAGTTCTCCGATTTTTGGGACAACGGCATCCTTTACCCGGGCGTATCCCTGTTCGATGCTGAAGGCAACCCGCTGGCTGTCGTCGCCGGGCCCGGAGAACTCTGCGTGGGTAAAGGCGACGAGTGTAACTTCCGGCAAGGCGACATCAATGGCGACGGCAGGATCAACAGCGCCGACGTGCTCCAGGCGCTTCAGGTGGCAGCCGGCTTGGACATCATCGAGGACCCCTGTCAGTTTGCCGCGGCCGACCTCAATGCCGACGGCGTCATCGACACCGGCGACGCTGTACTCATCATGCGGCTGGGCGTCGGCCTGCCGCTCAACCCGCCGCAAATCAAGGCTTACTTGCCGCCAGCCGCTAAATCAGCGATCGCGGTCGCTGCAGCCGTTGCCGAGGGTCCGCCGGGCCACTTCATCGATGTGCCCGTCACGATCAACGAGATGGCCGGCATCAGCGGCATCGAGCTGACCATCAGCCTCCCGCCCGGCTTGGCGTTTGCTTCGGCGGCGCCATCGCCCGCCCTGTCCGATTTCGTGCTCCAATACAGCGCCAGTCCGGGTTCCGGCCGTGTTGCCATGAGCCGGGCCACCGGCCTCGATTCGGGCAGCGGCGAATTAATAGTGCTGCGGCTTGTAGTTGGGCCGGGCGTATTGCCGGGGACGATCCTCCCGGTGAATCTGACTGACGTCGAACTCAAAGGCGAGTTTGGTGAAAGCCTTGCCTGGAATTCCACTATCATCAAATCGCCCGGCGCCGTCTTCGTCGTAGGCGCCCTCGAAGGGCCCTTTGAATTGTCTATCGCCACACTCGGAATCGGCTCCACCGACCCCGTCCCAGGCGAATACCCATGCGAAGCCGGCGACCTCTTCACGTTAACCGCCGAACCAGCCTCGGGGTGGATGTTCGACTCCTGGCTCGTCAACGGCGTCGAATGGACCTATCACCCCATAGAAATCACAGTCGGCAGCGACACCGCTGCCGCCGCCGTCTTCAAGACTGCAAAAGTGCCTATTGAAGGCGAAGCGGAGGGTGAGGAAGGCGAAGGCGAAGAAGGCGAAGGCGAGGACGAGTGCCCGCACGGCTGTTTTGCCCGATCCTAAAAAACGGGGACTGCCACCTCTTTCGGCAGTTTGAAAGAGGTGGCTGTACCCGCTTTTCGCGGCCCGGCCGTCTGGAAAAAGCGTGTCTGTCCCCGCCTTTTGCGGCCGCCGGGACCCGTGCATTACAAAATGCGCACCCGGCGGCTTTTTCCGCTACAATATCCGCGCAACACATAACCCATGGGAGTGTGCGGAATGGGCAAAGTATCCCGGCGGAAGTTTCTGGGTGCGGTGGGTGCGGCGGCCGGGGTGGCGGGGACAGCGGAAGCCAGGCAGGCCCACAAGGGCGGAGGCCGAAAAAGCCGTGGCACGCCGGGCCCGGCGTTGCGCAGCGACGTCCAGGCGCTCGTCGAAAAGACCCGGTTTATCGACACCCATGAGCACCTGTGGCCCGAGGCCATGCGCATCGGCGCCCTATCCAAGCCCGATCCCAAAATCCCGGCCCCCGATTTCTCGATGCTGTTTTGCCACTACGTCGATTCCGACCTCCAAGTCTCCGGCATGTCCGGCGCCGACTACCGCAAGCTCACCTCAAACGACCTTTCCGTCGGCGGCAAATGGAAGCTCGTCGAACCCTACTACAACAAATGCCGCAACACCGGCTATCTCCTCTGCGCACGCGAGACCGCCCGCATCCTGTTTGGCGAGGATGACCTGAACAAGGACACGTATACCCGAATCTCCGAAAAACTCGCCGGCGGCGTCAAACCCGGCTTCTACCGCCACATCTTGCGCGACGTCGCCAACCTCGAGTACTGCCAGGTCAACTCGCTCGAATCACCCGTGTTCAATAACGACGAACCCGACCCCCAACTCCTCGCCCAAGACCTCTGGACCCCTTCGATGAGCACCAGCCTGTCCACCGATACGTTGTCTCGCCTCACCGGCAAGACCATCGGCACGCTCGAGGATCTCCATGGCGCTATCGACTGGTGTTTCGACACCTACGGCCCACGCGCCATTGCCACGAAAAACCAGTGCGCGTACAACCGGCCCCTCGATTTCGCCGAGGTCAGTGACGCGGATGCCGCACCCCTCTTTGCCCGCTACGCCGCCGACCGCAAGTCGCTTTCCGACTTTGAAAACAAGGCGCTGCAGGACCACCTTATGCACTACTGCATCGACAAAGCCGCAGCGGAAAACCTGCCGGTCAAGCTGCATACCGGCTATTTCGCCGGCCACAACGGCATGCCGCTCGAATGGCTCCGCCGCCACGCCTCGGATCTGTGCCCACTCCTCAAAAAGCACCGCAACGCCAACTTCGTCCTCATGCACATCGATTACCCCTACCAGGACGAGGCGATCGCGCTCGCCAAACACTACTCCAACGCCTACATCGACATGTGCTGGGCCTGGATCATCAATCCCGCCACAAGCGTTCGCTTCCTCAAAGAATTCCTGATGGCCGCGCCCGCATCCAAAGTGCTCACGTTCGGCGGTGACTACCGGCCCGTCGAGCCCGTGGTCGGCCACGCCGCCATCGCCCGCCGCGGCGTCGCCCAAGCGGTGTCGGAGCTGATTGAAGAAGGCTGGTTGCCCGAGAGCGACGCGCCGGAACTGATCCAGAAAATCATGAACGGCAACGCACTCGAGCTTTTCCCATACGAGTCGGCAGTGAAAAACTGGCGCAACGCCTGATGCGCCGAGAGAGGATCTGAACATGATGCTTTGGTTCATTCCACTGGCATACCTGGCCGCCGTTGTTTTTGTGTTGGTGGTGGCATGGCGGGCGATGCGCGCCCACGAGCGGCTGGCCGACGCCCTCGAAAAACTCGCGCAGCACAACGACAACAGGATGGGATAGCGCAACCGGGATATTTGGAGGGACTAATTGCGCTGGGGTAGGTCGCGGTGGGGTGGGTTGCGGTGGGGTCAAGCTCCCGCTCGACCGCGATCCCAGCAAGCAGTTCACACAACGCACCACGAGGAAAACGAAATGACTGAACAGACGCATGAAACCGGCCAAAAGCTTCAAGACACGCGAATTAGTGGTCGGCATAATAATTCTGGCGGCAATCCTGGCTTTCGTCTCAAGCATAGGGATCTCGATGACGGTGTTTGTCCCCTCCGCCATCGGCTACGCGATTTCGCTTTTCACGTTGCTGTTCTTGGGCAGAATGGTAAAAGCCCAGGAGCGGCTGGCCGACGTCGTCGAAAAACTCGCGCAACGGCAAGAAAAAAACCTATAGGTCCCATACGTCCCATGGGTCCCGTATGTCCCATTTAAACGAAAGGAGCGTTGATCATGTCTGACAAGCGTGGTTTGTCCCGCCGCGAGATGCTGAAATCGGCGGCGTTGGCGGGTTTGGGCGTGGCCACAATGCCGTTGGCGGCCCGTGCGCAAGGTGGCTCCGCTGGCGGCTGGCAGATCGGCTGCTACACGCGCCCGTTCGCTGCCCACGACTACAAAGTCGCGCTCGATGCCATCGCCGAAGCCGGGTTCAAATATGTCGGCCTGATGACCGCCAAAAACCCGCCAACCAGCCTCGTACTGTCCGTGCAAACCACACCCGAACAGGCCGCCGAAGTCGGAAAAGAATGCAAAGACCGCGGCCTGATCGTCCCGTCGTGTTACGGCGGCGAGATCCCCGCCGGTGAAGGGCTGGAGGCCGCGACCGCCGGGATGCGCCGGCTCATCGACAACTGCGCAGCCGCCGGCGTCAAAAACCTCATGATGGGCGGGATCGGCGATAAGGCCCTCTACGAAACTTACTACAAAGCCATCAGCGCCGCCTGCGATTACGCCGCCGAAAAAGGCATCGGCGTCAGCGTCAAACCCCATGGCGGCCTAAACGCCACCGGACCCGAAGTCCGCAAAGCCATCGAACTCGTCAACAACAAGAACTTCGGTATCTGGTACGACCCCGGCAACATCTTCTACTACTCCGACATGAAGCTCGACCCTGTCGACGACGCCGCAACCGTCGACGGCCTCGTGGTCGGCATGAGCGTCAAGGATTACGTCCATCCCAAGAAGGTCGACGTCACGCCCGGCGACGGCAAAGTCGATTTCCCCAAAGTCATGGCCCGCCTCAAGCAGGGCGGTTTCACCTCCGGCCCCCTCATCATCGAAACCCTCACCCCCGGCGAACTCCCCCAACTCATCACAGAAGCCAAACGCGCCCGCGAGTTCGTCGAAAAACTGGTTTCCCAGGCATAACGCCGCGCGGTGGGGTCGCGCTCCTGCGCGACCGACATTGCGACGCCAAATTGTGGTGCGGGCGTCTCGCCTGCACGTTTCCAAGACACGTTACGCGCCGACGTTGCCCGCCGCAAACTCATCTTCGAGGATGTCCATAAATATAATGTCGCGCCACTGGCCGTTGAGCCGGTTGGCCTGGCGCCTGCGCCCGCACTCTTTGAATCCCACGCTCTTGTAGCAGGCGATCCCGCGCGCGTTGTCGTCGTACACCCACAACGCCACGCTGTGCAGGTTCAGGAAGGTGAACGCAAAACTAAGCAGCAGCTCGATGGCCTCATGCCCGTAACCCTTGCCGTGGTACGACTTGTCGCCGATCACGATGCCCAGCCAGCAGCACCCGTGCGTTGGATTCATGTTGTTAAGCCCGACGGACCCAATCAGCCTGTCCGTCTCGATGTCCACGATCGCGTAAACATGCTTATCGCCCAACTCATCGAGCTTCTTGCGTTCCGCGGCAACCGTGACTGGTTCGGCAGAATGGCCCAGGTGCCTTATCACCTCGAGATCGTTCAACCACTCCACGTACTGCTCCGCATCGTCCTGGTTCATCGGCGACAAATAGCACTTCTGCCCCACAAGCTTTTTGATATACCTCATCCCACATCTCCCTCCTTTGTCAACGGGTGTACAAATTTGTCAATCTGACAACATTTATGTAATATCTCAGACTATGCACACTCGGAAAACCCGCTCTCCATAACAAAAACCTACACTACCCGTTGTGGTTATTCCCAGCCGCGCCGCTTGACATACAAAACATTGTAGTCTATACTGCCAACGCCTTGGGAGGCACCTGAATTGGTACATAGCTTGTGTGCATGAGTCTACAATGGCCTTTGTACCAAACGTGTTAGGTTTGTCACCGGCTGTTTACATTTGAGATTGGCCCCGGCTGAGCGCCTGGGTCTCGGCCGCGCGCGCGCGCGCGCCGAATAAGCCCTCATCTTCTGCAACGGTGCGCTTAAGCGCGACGCGTAAGCGCGACGCGGCTGCGGAAGATGGTCAAGCGGAGACTGCTTGCCGTGAAAATACGACGCGCGTACTTACCGTGTTTGGCCATGTCAGGCCTCATATCCACTTTGGTCGGCTGTGCCACCACAGACAGAGCCGATCGCCAGTTCACACCAATGCCGATCGCTAAGGTACACACTCAGGATCTGTCCCCTGTCTCGCCTCGAGCCATGGCCGACATCCTGAGGGAAGCCCAGGAAAACTTCGAAGCCGCTAATAAAGCCCAGGAAAACGGCGACAAAGAAGCCGCGCTCAAGCATTACACCCAAATGCTCGAACTGCTTTCCGAGGCCAATTTCGACCCCGCCGTCTTCTACAATCTCCGCTCCGAGTTCAAACGCATCCTCGAGAACAGCGAGCAGCACGCAAAACTGTTCGAGCGATTCCCCAGCGAACTGAAACCCGCCGATATCGCCGACCGCGTGTCGGGCGACATCAACATCCAATTCCCCTTGTCCGACCGAATCCTGGCCGAGATCGAAGAGATCCAGTCACTGTACCCGCGCAATTTCCAGGCGGGCCTCGACCGCAGCTACAAATATCTGCCGTTTATCCGCGCCGAACTCGCTAAGGCCGGCCTGCCGCTGGACCTGGTCTGGCTGGCGATGGTCGAGAGCCAGTTTTCGCCCAAGGTGGTATCGCGTGCGGGCGCGGGTGGGATGTGGCAGTTTATGCGGGGCACCGGCTCGCGCTATGGCCTGCGGATCGACCGCTACGTCGACGAGCGGTTCAACTGGAAAAAATCAACCGGAGCCGCCGCACGATACCTGCGAGACCTCAATGACCGGTTCGGCAACGAGTGGGCTCTCGCCATCACCGCATACAACATGGGCGAAGGCGGGCTCGAACGCGCGATCGCCGCGGCCGGCGGCGAAATGGACCTATGGCGCCTGCTCGAATCATCCGCCGGCAGCACACGAATGCAGGAAGAGAGCCGAAAGTTCTACCCGAAGTTTGTCGCGTCGATCCTCGTCGCCAACAGTCCGGACAAATTCGGTTTCATGCCCAATCCCCAGCCGCCGGAAGAGACCGTGCCCGTTACGGTGCAGGGCTCCTATTCATTGGCCGCGCTCGACAAAGCCTGCGGACTGCCCGAAGGCACGCTCCGCGCGCTTAACCCCGATCTCATCCGTGGAGTTACCCCGCCGGAAGGCCAATTCGCGCTGGCGGTGCCACCCGAAGCCAGCGCACGGCTCGTCACCGCGCTGCACTCGATCCCTAAAGCGCGCGCCGAGTCGTTCGCCTCCTCTTCCGGGCGCAAAACCACACACACCGTCAAGCGCGGCGAGACACTCAGCGGGATTGCCGCCAAGTACGGCGTGTCGATCAGCAGCCTCATGAAAGCCAACCGGCTCCGGTCAAGCAACCACCTCGCCCAGGGAAAGCGCCTCACGATACCCGGCAGCACGACGGCAACCGCCGGGGTCGAGGAACTCGCCCGCGATCGGGACAAGCCGGCAAACGCCGTCTATACCGTAAAGAAAGGCGACACCCTCTACGAGATCGCACAGCACAACAAAGTCTCCATAAAAAACCTGCTGGCATGGAATAATAAAAAGAGCGTCCGAATTACCACCGGCGAAAAACTGGTCGTATCGCCGCTCGACAAAATGGTGGGAAAAGCCCGACAGGAAGAGGCCCAAAAACGGGCCGAAGAGCTTACGCATATCGTCAAACCCGGCGAATTCCCCGCTAAAATCGCCGCCCAGTACGGCGTAAACGTCGACGATTTCCTGGCCTGGAACAAATTGTCCAAGGCGTCCACCATCCAGATAGGCCAGCGGCTGGTCGTTAAAGGGTGTGCCGCACCCGGCGAACCCGCCGCCGAAAAGATCGTCGTGGCCAAGGCCGAACCCGACACACCGGTCACGGCGCCAAAAGAAACCGCAAAAACGCATGCCAAAGAGCCAGACGCACCTGCCGAGGAAGGCGTACATGTGGTCGTGCAAGGCGAGACGCCCGGTCACATCGCCGAAAAATACCACGTCGGGCTCAGCGTCCTGCTCCGCTACAACAACCTCACCCAAAAATCGATCATCCGCGTCGGCCAAAAGCTGAAGGTCCCGCCCATACAAACCGCCAAGGCGGATTCCGAACCCACCCAGCCGGCAAAACCCGATCCCAAGACCCATCTGGTCGCAAAAGGTGACAACCCAAGCACCATCGCCAGCCGCTACAAAGTAAAACTCAGCGACCTCTTCAAATGGAACGGCTGGCCCAAGAACGTCGTTCTCGACATCGGCGACAAAGTCAACGTCTCCGAGTAGGTGCCGGCTTCTCAGCCGCGTCGTCCCGCCCGCGCCAGCCAGACCACACGCCCAAGACCAAAGCCGGTGGCCGAGAACTCACCTTCAATCGTCTTGACGGCAGGAGGCGCTGGCTGTGAGCCGCATTTTCCTACCCGCGCCGTCCAACCCCAAAACTCGGACCAAACTGCAGTTCTTCCGTCCCTTTTGTCTCTTGGCGCGTGTAGTTCTTGCGCCGGTCCTCCAGCGCGACGCGCCTTTTCCACAAAAAAACCGCCGCCGCGGTTTCAACACCCGCGGCGGCGATCGCTCTCAAGTGGCTTAAAGCGCCATAGAAATAATCGGCATCAACATATCGGACGGAAATTCCGTCTGCCACGGCAGCCACTCCACGTGGCCGTCCATGTACAGACAGTTGCCCCCGCCGGGGACATGGTTGAACGTGCCGGCCCCGCCGTACACCGCGATCTCATCCCACATGATGGGTATATCGCTGGAAGCCTGCGCGCTCGCCGCGGGATTGTTGATGTCGGTGATAAAGAACCGCTCGATCCCCTGACGTAACCGGTAGATCATGCAATATTCGGGCGGGAATGGGCTGCCGTCCACGGAGACGTCGCTGTCGCGACCCTCAACAGTGCTTATCGCCGTCGCAAATGCAGTGGCCAGGTAGAAATTGCAGTCGTCAATAACGAGCGTGGGGTCGGTCGGCGGTTTCACCGGATTCGGGCCCATCAAGATCCGCTCAATCAAGGCCCAGCCCGTGTAATAATAGCTCCCTCGCGCCAACCGGCACGCCTCCACTTCCAAGTCCAGATTATCGTCGCGGTGGAACTTCGCCCGCACGGTCTCCGCATCCGAGTCCGAGGGGCACACAAGCACGTTAACGTCCGAAAGGTACTCCGGGTAAATTGAGGGGCCGTTAAACGTGAAGTCGCCCGCCAAATCCCCATTACAAGCGTAAATCTTTACCGATGGAAATTTCTGGCCTTTGGATTCATTCGCGTACATGTTGAACACCAGGCCCATCTGTTTTAAGTTGTTGGCGCAACTGGACCTGCGGGCCGCCTCTCGAGCCCGCGCCAGCGCCGGCAGCAATATCGCCGCAAGGATACCGATAATGGCAATTACAACCAGCAATTCGATAAGTGTAAATCCCTTGTTTCTCATAACCTTTCCCTCTCTTTATTCCAGGGGGACCCTCCGTCCCCTTCAACCCAATTCTAGGCCATCTTCGCAAATTGCGCAATAAAAACCGCCGCCGCGGATTCAACACCCGCGGCGGCGCCTCTATCTCTTCAGCCTAACGTAATGTTAGAACACCGCACTGAGCAGCAAGCCAACCAGGTCGGCCGGGAACTCGCTGGGCCACGGCAGCCACTCCACGTGACCGTCCATGTACAGGCAGTTGCCGCCGCCGGGAACGTGGTTGAACGTTCTGGCATCGTACCGGATTTCGTCCCACATGACGGGTATCTCGCTCGATGCGGCCACGCTCGCCGCCGGGTTGTTGATATCGGTGATGAAAAACCGCTCGATCCCGATCCGCAACCGCTCCGCAGGACCGATGGGTTCTTCTTTTTGTTCGGGCGTCAGGGGATTCGTAACGATCTCCACGAACGCATAGACAAGATCTTCATTCACGTATGTCAGTGCGAATTCCACGATGTCGGTCACGGTCTCCATATCGACATCCGCCACACGCGGAAGCGTCACGCCCGGCTTAAGCATCCATGGCTCATAAAAGGCCCAGGCCGAGTAATAGTAACTGCCCCGAGCCAGCGAGCATGCCAGCACGGGTTTGTTCAGGTCGCGGTCCTGGTGCCATCTTACCGGCATATCTGTCGCGTCCGAATCTGATGGACACACGCACACGCTGACGTCGGTCAGGTATTCCGGATAAATTGACGGCCCATTAAACGTAAAGTCCTTCGCATTCTGCGGCGGATCGGCGCAGTCATAGATGCGTGTCGGCGGGAACAAGTTCCCCTTGGATTCGTTGGCATACATGTTGAACACCAGGCCCATCTGTTTTAAGTTGTTGGCGCAACTGGACCTACGAGCTGCCTCTCGGGCCCGCGCCAGCGCCGGCAGCAATATCGCTGCAAGGATACCGATGATGGCAATTACAACCAGCAGTTCGATCAGTGTGAATCCCTTTTTTCGATTAAACATAATCCTACCCTCTCTTTGATTTCAGGGGGACCCTCCGTCCCCTCGGACCCAATTGTATGGCATCTTCGCGAATTGCGCAACTGGACAATTCCAAATACTCTTCGCCTTCCCATCCCTTCCCCGCCGCGCCCGTGGAAGCGGCCTACTCACAAGCACCGTTACTTTTCCTTTCGGTCTCCGGTCTCCGGTCTCCGGTCTGTTTTGCTTGTATTTTCCGCCTCGGCACGGCTAGAATCAGCCCACTTAAGTACTTTTCAACAACTGGTTTGGGCAAGGATCCGGCGGCCCCATATGACGAACCCGTTTCGTGACCTAGGCAGCATCGTCCACTTCGACCACGATTACCTGGTCGACGTTATCAATCGCCTTCAACAAATAAAACCCGACGCGATACCCCGCTGGGGGACCCTGACGCCCAGCAAAATGTTCGCCCATCTCATCGACTCCGTCCGCTACTCCATGGGCAAGGCCGGTGACCTGCCGGACAAGTCCAACTGGCTCTCACGCCGAATCCTCGCCCCGCTCATCCTTCGCGGCATCGTCAAGATCCCCAAGAACGTCAAAGGCGCAACTTCCACCGGGCCCGTCACGCCTCCCAGCCAGGCCGATCTCGAGACGCTCCACGCCGTGCTCGAAGATTACCTGGCCCTGGTTCAGGCGGGCGAACTCGAACCAAAACCCCATCCTGTGTTCGGCCATATCGGCGTCGACGGCTGGGACCGGCTCCACGTCCTGCATTTCGAACACCACCTCCGCCAGTTCAACGTCTAAGGCCGACTTTGGGAAAAAGGGGGACGCTGCACTTATTTCAACAGTGCTGGTATCGGTTCAAGTCTATCGGCTTTGGAAATAAGTGCAGCGTCCCCCTTTTTCCCCCCTTTTTCCAGGCGGTTTGGCGATCGAAGGCTGGAAAGGTCGGGTAGCTCTGCGCGAAGAGGGCCGACTTCAGCGAAGCCGGCCTTGTATGATACTTCCCGGACCTGAGAGACACAAGAGAGTCGTCGTAGTAGCCGGTTTTCTTTTTGGTTCTTTTTCTTTTGTGGATAGCGGTGGATAAGTGGATAAGCCGGCGTCGGCCGGCTCCGAGATAGTCCTC
>DATKVG010000066.1:0-2933 GCA_035530195.1 Bathyarchaeia archaeon
ATTACCGCGGGCTGCGTCCCCGTTACCGGGGGAACAAGCGGATATTTCGCTCCGGGGCCAGCAGCTTCCCAAGCCGCGGCGATTTTTGCCGCCATCACGCCGTTCGCACCACTGCCTCCCCACGGCGGGACCGTTCCGTCCGCGCCGATACAAGCTTCCACCGCCGGGCTGGCTAGTAAGGCCAAGGCAACGATACTCGCTGCCGTGACGGACAATGCATACAGGATTACAACCAACAGTTTCCTTTTCATGATATCGGCCTCCCTCTCCAAGTAACCTCGAGCGCCAAAAGTGCACATTTTCTCACAATTACTACAGAAGAACTCCCCAAGTAGTCCTATTCTAAACCCTAATGCCACACCTGTCAACACAAGAAAATGGCACTTTTTAAGACGAAAGACTGCCATACTATGTCAGTGCAGACAGGCTTTTTCCCGCCCCGAACCCCGCACGAATAGATCCCGCACCTTGTGGTAGTATATGGGAGATGGCAGGGGCATCGCGCGGGGCGGCCCGTAGCTGAAGGAGCGCTGAAAATGATACCTCTCTACATTCTGTTGGGTGCGGTAGTGATTTTCCTGTTTTGGCTGGCGGGCACCTACAACTCGTTGGTGGGCCTGCGCAACCAGGTCAAGAACGCCTGGGCGCAGATCGACGTCCAGCTAAAACGGCGGCACGACCTGATTCCCAACCTCATCGAAACCGTCCGTGGCTACATGACGCACGAGCGGGATACCCTGGAAAACGTTACTAAAGCCCGCAACGTCGCCGCCCAGGCGTCCGGCGCCGGCGTTGCGGCCCAGTCGCAGGCCGAAACCGTGCTCAGCCAGGCCCTCGGCCGGCTGCTGGTCACCGTTGAGGCGTACCCCGACCTCAAGGCCAACCAGAATTTCCTGGCCCTTCAGGAAGAGCTCACCTCGACGGAAAACAAGATCGGGTTTGCCCGCCAGTTCTACAACGACCAGGCGATGCAGTTTAACAACCGCATCCAGATGTTCCCGAGCAATTTCGTGGCAAACTCGTTCAACTTCAAGCTCGCCGAATTCTTCGAAGTCGAAGACGCCGCCGAGCGTGCCGTCCCAAAGGTCAGCTTCAGCTAACCGCCGCGGAATTCGGGGAAAGAGGCTAAGTCCCGATGATCAACATGTGGGAACAGATCCGCATGAACCGGCGGCGGTCGGTTGTGCTGGTGGTCCTGCTGGCCATCGTGCTGATGGCGCTGGGATACGCCATCGCCGAAGGGGTCCAGCCCGGCGCCGGGCCGGTTGGCGTCCTGATTGCTACGGTCGTCTGGCTCGTGATGTCGCTGGTGGCGTATTTCCAGGGCGACAACATTCTGCTAGCGGTCAGCGGCGCAAAAGAAATCGAAAAAAAGGACCACCCCCGCCTGTTCAATATCGTCGAAGAGATGACAATTGCCTCCGGCCTGCCCAAAATGCCCCGTGTGTTCATCATCGACGACATGGCACTGAACGCGTTCGCCGCCGGACGGAGGCCCGACCGGGCTGTCGTCGCCGTGACGGCCGGGCTGCTCGGAAAACTCAACCGCGACCAACTCCAGGGCGTTGTCGCCCATGAAATGTCTCACATCGTGAACCGCGACGTCCTACTCATGACGATGGTGGGCGTCACCATCGGCTCGATTGTGTTGATTTCCAACCTGTTCTTGCGCGGATTGTGGTTCGGCGGGCGCGGCGCCCATTCGCGCCGCTACCGATCGTCGCGCGGCGGGGGCAACGCCGGCGGCATCATGATAGTCATCGCGATCGTGCTGGCGATTCTGGCGCCGATCGTGGCGCAGTTTGTCTACTTGGCCATCTCCCGCCGCAGGGAATACCTCGCCGACGCCAGCGCCGCCATCCTTACCCGGTATCCCGAAGGCTTGGCGGGCGCGCTCCAACTGATCGGCGGCGATCCCACGCCGATGGCGCGCGCCACAAAGGCGACCGCGCCCATGTACATCAGCAACCCGTTCGAGAAACCCGGCGTCAGGGCGCTCAACCTCACCAGCACCCATCCGCCTATCCAGCAGCGGATCAATATCCTGCGCGGCATGGCCGGCGCCGTCTCGTTCCACGCCTACGACGACGCCGTCAAAAAAGTCCGGGACAAAAAGGCCGGCGTGGTCCCGCACTCCGCCCTCGAGGCCGACCAGGCTCTCCCCATCCGGCCGCCCAACGCCGAAGACGCGCCCGACCCACGCATGAGAATGCGCGAGGCCGGGGACCTCGTCCGGCAGATGAACCAGTTCGCCTTTATCGCCTGCCCCTGCGGCATCAAAATCAAGATCCCGCCCGATTACGCCCGGCCCGTCGCCATCTGCCCCCGCTGCCGGCGCAAACACCCGATCGCCACGGCAAAAGTAAAATAACCGCATCTTCACGGACCAACACGGACTGACACCGACTGACACGGACAATTCCTGATGACCCGCCTGCCCGTGAGGACTACTATGCGAATTTCCTCATTCTTTCGAGGCTACTTAGCATAAGCCAGCCAAAGCAATCGCTGCTGGCCCTGAAGGGGCCAAACATGTCAGCCTGGGGCAACGCCCCAGGAGACTGTTATGTAAAAGAAGGAGCACCCTGAAGGGGTGCAACAAGGCTTGTGTCACCCCTTCAGGGTGAGGTTTGGCGTTGTCTTTTTCCTGGGGCGTTGCCCCAGGCTGACTTATAACAGCCCTTCAGGCTGTTTGAAAAACGTCTTGACTCCGGTTTATCGCCAGCTCGGCTCCGGCTGGCAGCCCGTCTCCCTCAGCAATTCCTTGAGCCGGCGGGAGGTCAGTTGCCACGCGGCTTTCACGTCGCCGGTCGCCCGCGCGCGGATCAGGTTGTCGAGCGTCCCGCCCTCGTTCTTCACGATAAACTCGCCCAGCAGATTGTTCATCTCGTCGGGATCGTTCTCCAGATCATACAGTTCGTACCGGTCCCAAA
>DATKVG010000067.1:0-42142 GCA_035530195.1 Bathyarchaeia archaeon
CATTACTAGTATGCTACCGGCTCGTTTTGTCAATCAAATCCCCCTTGTTTCGCAAATCTCAATGCCCAAAACGCCGCCGCACAGCCCCAAAAAGAGCAACAACTTTCCTATATATATGGGAGGAGTCGGAGCGGTTGGCGCATCGGCCGGGCTAGCCGGCCTGGACCTCTTGTTGGACGCTGATGAGCCGTTTGGGCTAATGTAAACGCATGAAGTACATGAACTTGATTTGTTTGGCGGGCCTGATTGCGGCGTCTTGTGAAAAGCCTCCGGCGGCGGTGCAGGACCAGCCGCCCGCCGCGCGGGTTGTGCAGACCGAGGCCAATTCGCGCCAACAGAAAGCGCAGAAAGCGACTCAGGCCGACGCCCTGCTTGGCAAGGGTGAAGGTCACGCGGCGTCCGGCAACCATGACAAGTCGCTGGAGAGTTACAAGGCGGCGGTTCGGGCGAACCCGTTCAGCGGCCCCGCAAACCTCGCCTTGGGCCGGGAGTTGCTGCGGCGGGGCGAGTTGGACGACGCGGAAAGCGCGTTAAGCCAGGCGTTGCGAATGGATCCCAACCAGACGGCCACGCTGGTGGCGCTGGGCAACGTCTACGCGGCGAAAGACCTCTGGGCACAAGCGGAAGCCTACTACCGGTCGGCATTGTCCGGTAACCCCAAAGATTCGGTGGCCGGGCACAAGGTTGGGTTGGCCTTGGCGCAACAGGGAAAACTCCCGGAAGCGGTTGATGCGCTGAAAGCCGTGGTGGCGGCGCACCCGGGGTTGGCGGAGGTGTTGTCGGATCTGGGGCTTGTGTACTCGCTGCAAGAGCGGCGGGACGAGGCGATATCGGCGTACAAGGAGGCGTTGGCGGCGGCGCCGGACGTGGCGGAAACGCACGCCCGGCTTGGGACGGTTTATATGGGCGCGGGGCGTCTCGATGAGGCGGAGGCCGAATTCGCGGAGGCGCTGCGGCTGGACGGAAAACACTCGGCGGCCCGGGTTGGCTTGGGCCGGGTGAAACTCGAGCGCGGCCAGACGGAACAGGCGGCGGAGGCGTTCCGGCAGGCGGTTGATCTGGACCGGCGGAGCGTGCAGGCCCACTATTATCTCGGGCTGGCGTTGGAACACCTGGGCAAGACGGAGGAAGCGGCGGCCGAGTACGGGCAGGCGTCGCAGATTGATAACAGCAGCGTGGACGCACCGCTGGCGCTGGGCAGACTGCTGGCGTCGCAGGGGAAGTACGAGGAGGCGGAGAAGCATTTCTATACCGCCGTCCAGCGGGACGAGAACTCGGCGGGAGCGCGGCTGGCGCACGGGAAAAACCTGACGCGGCTGGGACGGCGGGAAGATGCAATAAAACATCTGCAGAAAGCGCTGGAACTCGACCCAAGTATCGAGGAAGCCCGCAAGGCGCTCGATGAACTGAAGTAGACGGTACTTGCGAAGGCGCATTCCTGAGGAGGGAGAGATGGCCACGGATGCGGGAATCATGCTGTTCAACCTGCCCGACCTGGCGCAGCAGGATTTTCACGGCGCGCGCGCGCACGCGCATAACCGGCGGGCGGCGGCATTGTGGGCGGCGTTTCGCGAGGGGCGGCACGAGCGCGTGCCGGTGCGGTTCAACACGAACCCGCGGATGCTGATGTTGGACGAGTCGTACAACAAATGCGGGATGTCGTACCAGGAGTACATGCACGACCCCGAGGTGATGGCGCAGGTGGTCCTCGAGTGGCAGTACTGGTGCCGGTTTATGTTGCCGGGCGACCACGAGAAAGGCCTGCCCGTGCAGTGGCCGGTCCATGTGGATTTCCAGAACCTTTACGAGGCGGCGTGGTTCGGTTGCCCGGTCCACTACCGCGACGGCCAAGTGCCGGACACGACGCCCATCCTCGATGACGACAACAAACGCATGCTGTTCGACGCGGGCATCCCCGACCCGTTCGCGGGGGCGTGGACGGAGCGGTGGTTCCATTTCATCAACACGTGGGACAAAAAACGGCTGCGCGGCTGGACGTTTCTCGGCATACCGGTGGCACCGGTAAAGACGTCGCCGTTTGCCGGGACGGACGGGGTTTTCACGGTTGCGGCGTCGTTGCGCGGGGCGACGGAACTGTGCCGGGACCTGCTCGAAGACCCGGAGTATGCGCGCGAGTTGCTCGAATACGTGTACGAAGCGACGGCGGAGCGGATGCGGTCGTGGCGCGACCGGCTCGAGATCCCCATGCCGCAGGACAGTTTTGTGACGGCGGACGACGCGATCGAACTGCTGTCGGTCGAGCAGTACCGGGAGTTCGTGCTACCGTTGCACAAGCGGCTTTACGGCGAATTCGCCACGGCGGAGGCGCGCAGCATTCACCTGTGCGGCCACGTCCAGCGCCTGTTGCCGGTGGTGAGGCAGGAGTTGGGCGTGACGGTATACGACACGGGGTTTCCGCTCGATTTCGCGGAACTGCGCCGGCAGTTGGGAACGGAATCGACCATATACGGCGGGCCGCGCGTGCAGTTGTTTGTCGGAGATAGCCGGGATGAACTGGCCGCGGAAGCGGAACGGATCCTGCAGTCGGGCGTGCTCGAGGGCGGGCGGTTTGTCTTGCAGGAGGGCAACAACCTGCCGCCGCGAACCCCGCTCGATCATTGCCAGGCGGTTTATGATACGGCGGAGAAGGCCAGCCGGCGAGACGGATGGTGGTGATTATGGTCTGGAGCCTGTAGACCGGAGTCTGGTCAACTGCGGAGTGCGAATTTTACAATGGGACATGGATGATGTGCAAAAGCGGGGGACAGGATCATGCGCAAGATGTGTCTGCTGTTCTTAATCAGTGGAGTTACACTATTTGAAGGCGTTGTTGTTGCCGAGCAATACGATTTGTCCAATGGAGCGAACATTCGCGCATTGTACATTCCCGATGTACCCTCGTCCGAAGCAGCCGTGCGGGACATGCTATTCTTGGCAAATGTGGGGAAGGACGATGTGGTCTATGATTTGGGGTCGGGCGATGGCCGTGTTGTCATAGCCGCAGTGCAGGATTTTGGATGCCGCCGCGCCGTTGGCATTGAAAATAATCCCAAACATATTCAGGAAAGCCGGCTGAATGCGGAAAAGGCCGGCGTTGCCGACCGGGTGGAGTTTTTCGAACAGGACTTGTTTTCCAGCGATTTTCACGATGCCACGGTAGTCGTCCTGTACCTGGGCCATGACGCAAATATCAAGCTTCGGCCCAAGCTGGTCTCGACACTAAAGCCAGGCACGCGCATCGTTTCGAACCAGTTTGCCATGGGAGAATGGCCGCCTGACAAAGAGTTGACCGTGCGGACAAAAATTCTTGGTATGTACGGATTCGGAAGTCTTACGCCATGGGGAGTCACCAATCCGCACGTTCCCGATTACGACACAAAGGAGGAACCGTACTTCAACGGCGCCAAGGTTTTTATGTGGCACGTGCCGGCGCCGGTTGCGGGTGTGTGGCACGGGCAAATTATAACGGAAAAGGGAACACAAGACCTGAAACTGGTTCTGTGCCAGCGGCTGTCCTCGATTGAGGGCGCGCGCTTTGAGCTTTCTGGCACAAAAGCCATAGAGGGATACGCTCAAGTCGACTTGTCGGGCGATCATCTGCGCTTTTGGTGCTCTGATAGGCACCCCGACAGGGACATCACAATAAGCTTCGACGGGAGGGCAGACGGGGACATCCTTCGAGGGACGTTCGGTGCATGGACGGATCTCGGTCAATACAAGGCGGAGGCGTGGGAAATGCGGCGCGACAAAGTCGACTTGACGGGAACATGGGATTGGCCGGCAAGGACAGGTGCTGCCAGGATCGAGATACAACAACACGACGGCGGTCTGGTTTGCTCTTACCGGAACAACGGCCAGATTCTGCCCGTGGTTGATTTCTACAGTTTCGGCGGAGGTTTTTATTTCACCGCGCTGCTGTCGAATGGCGGCGGTGAACCAAAGCCCTTCGATGCCGGGTGGTTGATCGGGGAGGCGGTGCTGGACGGGACTCAGTTGAAAGGGAAACTCTCATACCACCTCGCGGCGGACATGCGCCTCCAACCACCCGTGGAGTATCGTGACCTAAGACAAAGTTGGTGGCCGGAGCGGGTTGCCCCATAACGTGATTGAAGCCTGACACTATTTCAATGAAAGGGCAAGCGCCGCGGCTTGGGTGGCGAGGTGGCCGGCGAGGTTGGGTCCGTAATAGGAACGGCTCTCGACTTCGTAGCCGCCGTGAGCCCATTCGGCTGGGGTAACGATATAGCCGATGTAGTCGTTGGCGAGGCCGACGGTAAGAACGCGGGGAAAACCTTGGACTTTCTCACGCACCTCGTTTGCGCAGACGAGCAGGGGCTCGCCGGGGAGGCCGACGAGGAGGGTGTTGCCCAACAGGACCTCTTGCAGTTCGACCTCGCGCGGGAGGGCTTCCATCGCCGCATCGAGATATTTGGCGTACTTCTCCTTGGCCTGTTGCGGGAAATTGAACTCAGGCAGCGGGATCATCTTGCGCGCGATCGAAAAGACGAGATCGTCCTTGGGCGTGAGGTCTTTGGCAGCGGCCGCGGCAACCTTGGCGAGACGCGATCCGAAGTCTTCGACGCGGGCGAACGGGTCGTCGCCTTGCGCGCCTTTTGGGGATTGATCGCCTTCGGCGCCGTTCATATAAAGGGCGACGGTGCCGGGGAACGCCCGTTCCATTTCGCGCTGGAATGCGCCGGGCCAGTCGCCGGAGATGAGCATGTTGTCGGCGCCGAGGATGGTTGGATGGGTGGCGAAATGGGTAAGAACGGCGAGGGTCGAGCCGTCCTGCTTATCCAGTCGCATCAGCCAGAGGTTCTCGCTAATGAGCGGCGACTCGCCGGCGGCGGTTCGGGCGTCGGTGTCATACCCCCACCGGCGGTTATTGGCGAATCCTGGGACCGTAGTCTCGGCGAACGCGACTTTAACGGGCGCGGCGGTTGCCACCGCTTCGGCGACCGCCTTGGCGATCGCGGCGCTCATGACTTCCATGATGGCGGGATCGTATTTGCCGAACTGCATCTGCCAGAACCGTTCTGGATACATCGAGGGCCCGTCATGGGTATGCGAGGCCGACATGAACACGTTGTCGGCGGTGAACCCTTGCGCGGAGATCTTCTCGATTAGCAGCCGTTTGAGTTCGGGCGTGATCGAGCGGAGGTCGCAGGTTATCAGCGCCAACTGGCGGCCGCCGTCTTTGAGGACCAGCACCCTGGCGTGGAGCGGATCGTGGATGCCGGTTGCCGGCTTGCCCATCCGGGCGCCGTACCCGGCCAGCGGCACGCGGTACTTCGCGGGATCGGGCGTGATGTCGGCCCTGGCCGCGCCGGCCATGACGGCGTGCGCGGACGAGGCACACAACAACAGTAATGAGAGAAACAATGCGTTTTTCACGTGGTTCCCTTTGCTGTCCAACCCCTTCCGGGGTAGAGACGGTATGATCCGGAATCCCAGGGTAGGTCCAGACCCTAGCGGGTCTGGAGCAACCCTGGGCTGACGATTGTCAAATCCCTCCGGGATTTCATCGAGCTTTTAAGGCACACCCTTGCTGTCGCATTACATCGTTTTACATCCGTCGTGGAAACCAGTATGGTTGAAGACCCTCGGCGGCGTCAAGGGAGAATCAAGGAGGCGTGATGAAGCGGGCACTGCTGATTTTTGTTGTATTGTGCGGGCTGGCGGCGGGCGCGGGTGCTGAGCGAGTGGAATGGACCGTTCCGCTCGAGGGTCCGGCTTCCTCGCCGACGCTATACCCGGATGAGACGAGCGCGACGTCCGTGGCGGTGGCCGTGGGCAACAGCATCATGGTGATCGACGGCAAGGGGCAGGTGGTGTGGACGGCGAAAGAAGAGGTGTCGTTTGCGACGCCAGTAACGGTAGGCGATCTGGATGGGGACGGTGCTGCGGAACTGGTAGCGGCGCGGATCGACGCGGTGGTGGTGTGCTACGGCTCGAGCGGCGAGGTGCGATGGCGGACGATGAGCCTGGCGCCGTCGGCGGGCGGATACAAAAACCTGGTGGCCGCGGACGTGATGCCGTCGGCGGGGATGGAAGTGCTTGTGGGTTTCGACAACGGCTGGCTGTATTGCCTGAGTGCAGACAGCGAGACGTTGTGGAGGTTTTTCGGAGACAAGTTCCGGGTCGGCGGGATAGCCGTGGCCGACGGCAACGCCGACGGCGCACCGGAAATCTTCTACGGGACGGACAACGGCCATATCTACTGCCTCGACGGGGACGGGCGGATGCGTTGGCGGTATTTTGAGCTTGCGCCGTACGGGCGGTCGGGCCCGAACATCGCGGATCTCGAGGGAGACGGCAGCCGCGAGTTGCTGATCACCCGGAGCAACGTGGGGAGCGCAACGTGCCTGATGGCGCTGGACGCGACCACGGGCGGTTACGTGTGGCGCACAAAGGACTATATGCAGAGCTACGTGTCGAACGCCGTGGCCGACATCGACGGGGACGGGCGGTTCGAGGTGTTCCACGCGGACAAGGGCAACTTTCTGTATTGCGACAATCCGGATGGGTCGCGGCGTTGGCAAATCGAGTTGGCGGGCCGGGGGGTGTTTTGGGCGCCGGCTGTCGCGGACGTGGACGGCGACGGGCATGTCGAGATCCTGGCAGGGTGCAGGGGAACGGATCCAAAGACGGGGAACTGTTTTTATGTCGTAAGCGACGCGGGCGTGTTGAAGCAGGCGATGAAGCGGGGCGGCGGGGCGAATGCCGGCACGGCTGTGGCGGACCTGGACGGCGACGGGAAGCTGGAAGTTATCGTCGCAACTGATACTCCGAACCAGTTGATTGCGCTGACGTGGGACGGCGCGGGGCGTGTCGGGTGGCCGTCGTTGCGTGGCGACAGCCGGATGTCGGGCGCGCCGGGGATGGTGGCCGGTGGCCAGTGGCCGGTGGCCGGTTCTGTTGACGGTGGCCGGAGGCCGGTGGAGAGTGGTGGAGCGGTCGTCCAGATCGAAGCGGATGAGGCGCACTGGGGCAAGAACATGTGGAGATTGTCGTGGACGGATCCTGTTCCGGCGGAGGCGTGTCTGGAGGTTCGGGTGCAGCCGGAGACGGGGCCCGCGGAGACGCGGGTTGTAAATCTGAAACCTGGGGCCGTGGGCGCGGAGGTCGAGGTGTGGCTGAACTCGGGGGGCAATTCGACTGTGGCCGTGAGCATGCACAAGGCGGCGCCGGCGCCGGACGGGCCGGTGTTTGTCGTTGTGCGGCAAGTGGCGCCGACAGAGCCGGGTGCCTGGGATACGGGTCGGGTGGCAGCGGCGGTCGAGGCGGCGGTGGGCGTTATCGGTGAGAGCGCTCCGCAGGCCGTGGCGTTGCGGCGCGAACTGAGGTTGCTGGAGGCGGATGCGGAGATGGTGCGGGGGCTGGCGGCGGCGGATGTGCAGGCGGGAGATCTGCAACAGGGACGGTCGAGCGGGAGCTCGACCCCACCGACCCAGGCGGGAGATCTGCAACAAAAGCCCGTGCAGGCGGGACGCCCGCACCACAACTTGCAGGCGGGACGCCCGCACCACAACAACGAGGCGGTGGCGGAAGCGGCTACGGGGTTGCGGGAGCGGGCGGGGAACCTGAAGGCGCGGGCGGGGCTGCTGGCTGAATGGTGGCACGGGGGGAACCGGGGCAGCTTTGTGTGTTGGCAGGACGCGAACCCGTGGGACGAGTTTGATCCTTCGGATTTGCCAACGAAACTGGAGGCGCCCGTGAACGTGGCGGTAAGCGCGTATGGCAACGAGTTTGAAGACGTTGCGCTGACGCTGCTGAACGTCACCGGCGAGACAATCGACGTGCGGTGTGCTTGGAATGAGCCGCAGGCGAGCCAGTCGCCGAAGCCCGACCCGGACTTGGCGCGGCGTGTGACGTTCCGCCGGCTGATTCCGGTGGGTTCGGGCAGGTCGGATCGCGTGTTCGACGCGTTGCCGGGACTCGATTTGTCGAGGTCGGTGACGCTTGCGCCGGGCGAGGCGCGGCAGGTTTGGCTGGTGATCGACACGCACGGGCTCGAGCCGGGGACGCACGAAATGACGCTGTACCTGGCCGACCTGACGCGGCAGCCGACCGTGGCGCCGGTGTCGCTCGAGATCGAGGTGTGGCCTGTGGCGCTGCCCGTGGACGTGTTCAAGAAGATCAACTGGTCGAGTTTTGATCCATCTGTGGCGTCGGATCAGTCGGTGCGTGACATGATCGACCACGGGGTCAATGTGATTTACGGCCCGGGCCTGCCGGCGGTTCCGGTGGACGAGAACGGCAACCTGGCGGGTGAGATCGATTGGACGGCGTTCGACGCCGGGCTCGAGCGCGTGCCGGGGTATTTCACGATGCTGTGGGGTTCGCCACCCGGGCGGAAGTGGCCGGAAGGCGTGAACCCGGCCGCGGAGTCGGAACCGTATTTCAACGGGTTCCGGACGGCGGTGCGTGAGCTGGCGGCGCATTTGCGGGAACGCGGCTTCCCATACAGCCAGTGGGCATTTTATCCGATCGACGAGCCGTGGAATACGGGAGCAACGCAGGTGGCGCAACTCAAACAATTTGCGGAGATGGTGAAGCGGGCGGACATCGAAGCGATGGTGTACGCGGACCCGGCGGGCGGCGTGCGGCCGGAGTACCTGGACGAGTTCAAAGGCCTGATCGACGTCTGGCAGCCGGAGATCAACCACCTCAAACGGGACCCGGCCCTGCTCGAGTGGTTCCGGCAGAACGCGCGGCATTTCTGGGCGTACGAAGCGACGGGGCCGGGGAAAGACCTGCTGCCGCTGGGCTATTACCGGTCCTACGCGTGGCTGGCGTGGCGGCTGGGCGTGGAAGGAGCGGGCTATTGGGTGTACCGGGGCGAGGACCTTTGGTGGCCGGTGGGCGACACGGACTATTCGGCGGTGTATCCGACGGACACGAGCGTTGTGCCGTCGCGCCGGTGGGAGGCGGACCGGGACGGTGTCGAGGATTACCGGGCCTTGTACGTGCTTCGCGGCGAGATCGAGTCGGCGCGGACGGCGGGGCGCGTCGACGAGGCGGATCGGGCGCAGGCGCTGATGGACGAGGCGGTCGAGAACGTGGCGGGCTGGCAAGTCGGCGTGATCGACGAGATCACGCGGCAGACGCGCGATTACGAGATGGACTTCGAGCTTCTGCTCGAGTATCGCGAGGCGATCGGGCGGGAGATCGGGCGGCTGCGGGATAGTTGATCGGACGGATAGGACGGATCGAGCGGATAGGCAAATGAGGGGGCGTTGCACGGCGGGGCGAAATTATTTTTCCTGGGGCAAATTTTTTGCTTGATTTATCGTCCAGCAAGGTACATATTATCGCCGATCTCCGCTCGAAGCGGACTGAGGGAGGCAACCCTGACGTGGACCAGATTGATTTAGACCCGCTGTACGTGCACCTGCGCCGGCCGCGAATATCGGCGGCGCATGCCTTCCGCTGCGCGCACACATTTGCGCGCGTGTTTCCCGCCGCACCACACGGCGCGCCGGCCCAAAACGAAGTGCTGGGCCCGCCGGGTCTTTTGAGCGGACCGCCGGGCCTGATTTGATAACGCGCGCCTCGCGCGCGGCCGCCGGCGCCCGCTGATCCCGCATCAATGCAGCCCCCGGAAGGGCGGCTGCCCCTCGCCACCGAACTTGTCCGTGCACGTACTCGTGCGCGCGTTTTCGGGGGAAAGACCAGGCGCGAGATTGTATCCCAAAAAAAAGTTATGGACAAAAAACCAAGATGGGTGTAGATAGTTGACCCAACCTACAAAGACATGTAAGGGAATCAGCCGTATGGCCAAGAAGATGATGACAAAACCAGTGACGCAACAACGAACGCTCGGCCCGGTGCCCGACCTCGAGCGGCATTTGCCTTCGGAATGGTGGCGGACGTTGTTCAATTCGATTTATTTGAAGACGGACGGCGACGTGGTCGAAAACGACCGCAACACAATCAAAGAGATCAACATGCTGGCGCGTGTTTCGGGGCTCGAAAAGAACGATCGGATCCTGGATCTTTGCTGCGGCCAGGGCCGGCATTGCCTCGAGCTTGCCCGAAGGGGATACAACTATGTGACGGGGCTGGACCGGTCGCGGTATTTGATCCGTCTGGCGCGGAAACGGGCAAAGCACGAGAACCTGCCGGTGTCGTTCCACGAGGGGGACGCGCGGAAGTTCCGGTTTGCGGAGAATTCGTTTCATTGCGTGACGCTGTTCGGCAACTCGTTTGGCTATTTTGAGCGGGAAGACGACGACCTGGCGGTGCTCGAGCGGGTGAAGCGGGTGCTGGTAAATGGCGGGACGATCGCAATGGACCTCGTCGACGGGGATTGGATGCGGACGCATTTCGACGCGCGGACGTGGGAATGGATCGACGAGAACTATTTTGTGTGCCGGGAGCGGTCGCTGTCGTCGGACGGGACGCGGATGCTCTCGCGGGAGGTGGTTGTCCATGCGGAACGGGGCGTGATCGCGGACCAGTTTTACGCGGAACGCCTTTACTCGAGGGAGGCGATCGAGGAGCTTCTCGAGCGAGCGGGTTTCGATCGGATCCGGGACCACGGTGCGATCACGGCGGACTCGGACCGGGGTCAGGACCTTGGGATGATGGCGAACCGGATGTTCATCACGGCATCCACGCCGAAACTGAGGGTCATGCAGCCGAAACGGGGGCCGCTGTTCCCGCAGGTGACGGTGCTGATGGGCGATCCGACGCTGGTGGACCGGGTCAAGCTGAACCAGAAGTTCAACGAGGAAGATTACCAGACGATCTGGAAAATGCAGCAGGGGCTGGGCGAGTTGGGCGATTACAAGTTTGATTTTGTGAGCGACCACGCCTCGTTGATCGGCCGGCTGCGGGCCGAACCGCCGCAGTTTGTGTTCAACCTGTGCGACGAAGGGTTCAACAACGACGCGTTCAAGGAACTGCACGTACCGGCGTTGCTCGAGATGCTGGGGATACCGTACAGCGGTGCGGGCCCGGCGGCGCTGGGGATGTGCTACAACAAGTCGATCGTGCGTGCGGTGGCGGCGTCGCTCGATATCCCGGTGCCGCTCGAGACGTTTTTCACACCCGAAGACCAAGCGGCGACGCTGCCGTCGGTGTTTCCGGCGCTGTTGAAACCGAACTACGGCGACTCGTCGGTGGGTATCACGAAAGACGCCGTGGTGCACACCACGGAGGAATTGATCAATTACCTCGAGGTTCTGCGGGAACAGTTCCGGGGCTGCCCGCTACTGGTTCAGGAATTCCTGCCGGGTTCCGAATATTCGGTAGGCATCGTGGGCAACCCCGGGCTGAGTTATCACATTCTGCCGCTGCTCGAGGTGGATTATTCGGGGCTCGACGCAGACCTGCCGGAGATCCTGGGGTACGAGTCGAAGTGGGACCCGGAGTCGCCGTACTGGTCGCAGATACTGTATCGGAAGGCCACGATTGACGGGGATACGCGGCGTGCGCTGTTTGATTATTCGAACCTGTTGTTCGAGCGCCTGGGGTGTCGTGACTACGCCCGGTTCGATTTCCGCGCGGACGCCAACGGAACGATCAAGCTGCTCGAGGTCAACCCCAATCCCGGGTGGTGCTGGGACGGCAAATTTAACATTATGGCCGGGATGGACGGGCTGCGGTACGCGGACCTGCTGAGGATGGTGATCGAGGCGGCGCAGGAACGATACGCCAACAACGGATACCATTGAGAGGCTATAGGCTGTAAGTAAAACAAATGCGCAAAGGAATAGGCATCCCAAAGGTCCTAAGCGTCCCGTGATCGGCGAGTGTGGTATCATCGGCGGATGACTCAAAAAAACCTGCATCTGCTGCTGCTGCTGGCGGTCAGTGCCGTCCTGTTTTTCATCAGCACGTGGGCCTACGACCTCTGGCCGGCCGACGAACCACGGTATGGGCAGGTGGCCCGCGAGATGATGGAGTCGGGCGACTACCTGGTCCCGCACATCAACGGCCAGCCCTACAACGAGAAGCCGCCGCTGCTGTTCTGGCTGATCGCGGCGGCGGCGCTGCCGTTCGGCGACGTGACGGAGTTCTCGGCGCGGGCGCCGTCGGGTCTGGCGGCTTTGGTGACGGTGCTGCTGACGTACCTGCTGGCGGCGCGCCTGTACGGAGCGCGGGTGGCGCTGTGGTCGGGCCTGATCCTCGCGACAACCTCGTTTTTCTGGGTCGAGGCGCGCTGGGTGCGCACCGACATGCTGCTCACGGCCTGGATGACGGCCTCTCTCTACGTGTTCTGGCGTTGGCACGAATCGCGCAGGCCGCTTTTTCTTGCGATCTTCTACTTGCTCATCGCGGGCGGATTGTCTACAAAAGGCCCGCCTGCCCTCGTGTTTCCGGCCCTGCTCATCGCCGCGTTTTACTGGAAGCGGCGGGCTGACCGGCGCCGGCTCCATTGGCTCATCGGCTTTGTGGCGGCCTGCGCCGTCGTCCTGGCATGGTTCATACCGGCCCGGATGGCTATCTCGGCGGGCGGCGGCGTCGACGCACAAATTGGATCCGAGGCATTGCGCCAAATCGTCGGCCGGCTGTTCCTCGGCGTCAGCCACATGCAGCCCCCCTGGTATTACGCGCTCAATCTGCCCGTTTTCTTGCTGCCATGGGCGCTGTTCCTCCCCTGGTCGCTGCCCTGGGTATGGAGACGCCGGCGCGAAGACGAAAAGATGCGGCTGCTGCTGGCGTGGATCGTGCCAGCGTTTGTTTTCTTTTCGATTGCGCTCGGAAAACGGGGCACGTACGTCCTGCCGCTGTTTCCGGCGCTGGCCATTCTCGAGGCGCGGGCGGTCCTCGATCTTATGGACAGCCGCCGGGCCGTCTGGCGCAGGCGGACCGCTTACGCCTGGTCGGGCGTGCTGATCGCGCTGGGGCTGGCGCCGGCCGCGTTGCTCTTTACCGAATATGGTGAAGCCGTTAAGCCCGTGATGCTGGCTTTCAGCGGATGCGCGGTCATCTCCGGTGCGTGGGTGATAGCCCGCGCGCGTAAGACGGGCGGCGCGTCGCTGCACGTTTTGATGGCGGGGCAGTTCGCCGTACTTTCGGTGCTGGCCGCGGCCACCATCATGCCTGCCATGAACGCCTACCAAGGTGCGAGCACGATCTGCGCGCCGCTTACGCGGCTCTCAAAAACCGGCATCGAGTACAGGCTCTACACGCTCGGGTTCAGCCGCGAGGAGTACATCTTCTACAGCAGACACTTCCACACCCCCGTGTTGACCGACCTTATCCCCGTCGAGACGCCGCACAAAATCGATCTCGTCGACATGGCCAGGCAACAGCGGACGTTGCGAAAAGACGTAGCCAAAGCCGTCGCCGACGTGCACGTCGCCAACCTCGGCTCGCCCGTGCCAGCCGAAATCGACGCGTTGCGCTCTGCGGTCCATGGGGCCGTGGCGAAAGCGGAGGTCGACCCCGAGCTGGCGGGCGCGTTCGAGCAGGCGCTCGAAAAAACCGTGACGGATTTCGCCCACGACTTCGAGCAGCCAACCCCCGCCTTCATGTTCATCATGCAGGAAGACCTCAAATGGCTCCTGCCCCTGTACCCGCAGTTCGCAACGTTCACCGTAGTCGATCAGAGGCCCGTCGGCCGCCGAAACATGATGCTCCTGGCAAATGAAGCGGGCGCAAATCTTCTCTGAATGCAACTCAAGTGGACGAGGTGGGCAGTGCGGACGTGATGGACCCCAGATGGAGGAAGCCAATCCGCAATCCGCAATCTGCAATCGTCAATGAATTTCGACGCCCGCTTTGGCCAGGGCCCTTCGTAAATCGTCGGGGCTAAATGGCTTCTGGAGGCAGAGGAGTGCGCCGAGCTCGACAACCCGCTGGGCGACTTCCCCTTCATAGTAGCCCGTCATGGCGATGATGCGGGTGCCGGCATGCTGGGGGTCGGTCTTGATCCGGCGGGTGACTTCGAACCCGTCCATCCCGGGAAGGCGCAGGTCAAGGAAAACAATGTCCGGCTTAAATGTCGCCACCTGGTGGCCGGCGTCATACCCGTCCATGGCGACTTCGATGTCAAACCCCGTCTGCGACCGCTCCAAAAAGCGGCGGATCACCGATACCACCGCCTTCTCGTCGTCAACGATCAGGATCTTCACGCCAGATGTGCCCAAGTCTTCATGGATGGGGATTTCGTTCTCCTGGAGAAACTTGAGCAGATCCTCGCGCCGGATCCGGCGGTGGCCCCCAGGCGTCTTGAACACCCGTATCCGGCCGGCCTCGGCCCATTTGCGGATGGTGTCGGCGGTGACATGGCAGTATTTCGCTACTTCGGAAGTACTAAACGACTGTTTTGTTTCCATCTCGTCAAGATTCCCGAAAAACACGTTTTTGTGCGGGTTTTGCGGGCGTCCCCGGATGCCTGCAAGATGTCCCGTCAGATGGTCAGACCTTGCGCCTGCTGTAGGCGTCATTGCAAGTGGAGCTGGAGCGGGGAATCGAACCCCGGACCCCGTCATTACGAGTGACGTGCTCTACCTGCTGAGCTACTCCAGCAAGAAAATGGTGCCAAGGGGCAGAATCGAACTGCCGACACGCGGATTTTCAGTCCGCTGCTCTACCAACTGAGCTACCTCGGCACGGTTATTTAAGGATAAAACATTCAGTGGCCAATGTCAAGTTTTTCCACTTTTTCTCGCGCGGCTGCCTTGAATACCACGCATAAGTGCGGTCTCGGCTTCCTTTTGGCTCCCGGCCGGTGCATAGCTTGTATACGACAAGGTAAGCGTCCGTGGTTGGAACCCGCCAGGCTTTCCGGTATAATCTCGTCAACAGTTTTTTGTTACAACCCGTGTTTTTGCCCCCGCATATGCGGCCGCACTCTTGCGGCCCCTTGGAGGAGTACAAATGGCTCGACAGTCCCGACGCGAGTTCTTAAAGAAGACGGCCCTGACCGGCGGCGCGCTCGCCCTGGCCCCGCTGGCCTCGGCCACGGCACAAGCCGCCGCGCCCGCCGATATGTGTATCGCCCGATTCAAAGAAGTCGATACCAACAGCCCCGAAGCCGTCAAGAATATGGCCATCAAACTGACCGAACAGGCCATCGCCAACATCGGCGGGATGGCGCGATTTGTCAAGAAGGGCGACGTGGTCTGGGTCAAGCCGAACATAGCGTGGAACCGCACCCCCGAGCTGGCCGCCAACACCAACCCCGACGTGGTCGCCACACTCGTCCGCCTTTGTCTCGAAGCCGGCGCTAAAACCGTCAAGGTCGGCGACAACCCATGCCACAAGGCCAACGAATCCTACGCCGCCAGCGGTATCGAGGCCGCCGCAAAGGCCGCAGGCGCCGAAGTCGTCTACCTCGACAAGACCCGGTTCAAGGAAATACCCATCAACGGCAAGCGTATCGAGAAATGGCTTGTTTATCCCGAGATAGCCGAGGCCGATTTCGTGCTGAACGTGCCCGTCGTCAAGCACCACCAGCTCTGCAAGGTCACGCTCTGCATGAAAAACTACTTGGGCGTGGTCGGCGAGCCCCGGGGACAGTGGCACCAGGATATGGAAACCTGCCTGTGCGATATTACGGCCTTCATGAAGCCTACCATGAGCGTGCTCGACGCCGTCAGGATCATGACGGCCAACGGGCCCACCGGCGGCGACCTCGCCAACGTCGCGTTCAAGAACACGATCGCCGCGGGTACCGACGTCGTAGCACTCGAGGCCTTTGGCGCAGAACTACTTGGGCATAACCCGGCCGAGGTCCGCATCGTCACCACCGGGCAGGCCGCCGGGTTGGGCAAGATCGATTACCGCGCCCTCGCCCTCAAGGAAGTCGAGGTGTCGTGAACCCGAAGAGGCGCGCGGGTTTCGTGGTCTGGGCGCGGCGATCGGTTCAGGCCGGTGTCTTTATTTTCTTCCTGGGCTTGTTCTGGTTAGCCCAAGCGCGGCCCGACGGGGGCGCAAGCCCGCTGATTCGTTTCTTTTTCAACATCAATCCGCTTGCCGGGGGCATCACGTGGCTGACGACGCACGCGCTGATTGTGCCGATGCTGCTGGGGCTGGTGACCGTGGCGACCGCGCTGGTGTTTGGTCGTGCGTTTTGCGGGTGGGTGTGCCCGCTGGGGACAGTTCACGCGGCGGCCACGTGGTTCAGCAAGCGGCGAGCCGCGCGCCGGCCCGGCGCAGACAACTGGACCGGCTGGCAGCGGTCGAAGTACGACCTGCTGATTGGTTTAGCGGCGATGGCGCTGTTTGGGCTGCACTGGACGGGGGTGTTTGACCCGTTTTCAGTCCTCTACCGCTCGTTTACGGCGGGGGTCTATCCGGGTGTGCAATACGCCGCGGAAGACGCGGCCACTTCGGTCTATTTCTCGGATCCCCACGCGGGCCCGGTCCACCTGACTTCGCTCACGGAACCGGCGTACAAGTTCTTGAAGCGGTCCGTGTATGCGCGCGACCGGCAGGTGTTCAACGGTGCGGTGTTGATCCTGGTGCTGTTCGCGGGGATCGTGCTGCTGAACCTGTACCGCAAACGGTTCTGGTGCCGGTATGCATGCCCATTGGGGGCGTTGCTGGGCATGTGCTCACTGCGGCCCATCATGCGGCTGGCGAGCGTCGAAGGCCGGTGCAACGACTGCGGGAAGTGCGCCACGCGATGCCCCGCCGCCGCCGACCCCGACAAACCCAACGGCTGGCGGCCCACCGAATGCTACACGTGCTTCAACTGCGTGGCCGCGTGCAACCGCGGGGCGATTGACTTCAAATTCAAATCGCCGCTGCCGGCACCGTCGTCGGCGCGGCTTGACTTGGGTAAACGGGCGATGCTGTCGGCGGGCGTGGCGGGGTTGGGCGGGCTCGTCCTGTTCCGGCTGACGCCGCGGGCCCAGGCGAAAATCTACAATCCGGCGCTGATCCGGCCGCCCGGCTCGAGGCCGGAGCGCGAGTTCCTCGAGCGGTGCCTGAAATGCGGCCTGTGCATGAAAGCCTGCCCGACCAATGGCCTGCAACCGACGGGCCTGCAAGCGGGGCTCGAGGGCATCTGGACGCCGGTCCTTGTGCCGCAGGTGGGCTACTGCGATTATGCCTGCAACCTGTGCGGCCAAGTCTGCCCAACCGAAGCGATTCAACCGCTGCCCATCGAGGAAAAGAAGAACGCAAAGATCGGGCTGGCGGTGTTCGACCGGGGCAGGTGCCTGCCATGGGCCTATGACCGCGAGTGCATGATCTGCGAGGAACACTGCCCCACCTCGCCCAAAGCCATCTTCTGCATTCCGGCCCAACTCACCACGCGCGACGGCACGACAATTACCATCAAACAGCCACGGGTCGATCCCGAGAAGTGCATCGGCTGCGGCATCTGCGAAAACGTGTGCGTGTTCCGCGACCAGCCCGCCATACGCATCACCAGCGCCAACGAGTCGCGAAACACCAAAAACCAGGCCATCCTTGGCGGCGTGTCCGGCTGGAAACAGATTGAATCGGCGCCCACCGAGCCGCCCGCTCCCGCGTCAGACCCGTACGCAGGCAACTGACTGCACCGACAGGCGAATGCCCCTACGTTTGGGTTTTGTGTGCGGCGGGTGGTACAAGTAGGGCCTATGCCGCCGCGTTCAAAAAAGAAATACGCTTCGCTCGACTCGTTGCTGCGCGACGTGCGGGCCTGCGCAGTGTGCCGCGATCTCCCGCTTGGTCCCCGGCCGGTGTTACGGGTGAGTTCATCGGCGCGGCTGTTGATTGTGGGTCAAGCCCCGGGCACAAAAGTGCACAACACCGGCATCCCCTGGAACGACCGGAGCGGCGACACCCTCCGCGCCTGGATGAACGTCGATCGCGAGACGTTCTACGACGAGGCGCGCATCGCCATCATTCCGGCCGGGCTGTGTTATCCCGGCAAGGGCAAAATGGGCGACCTGCCGCCGCGCAAAGAGTGCAGCGAGATCTGGCTGCCGCACATCCTCCCTTACCTGACCAACGTCCGGCTCACGCTGCTTGTCGGCAACTACGCGCAACGGGTGTATCTCGGGGAGAGGATGAAAGAAAACCTGACCCAAACCGTGCGGGCCTGGCGGGAGTACATGCCGGAATACGTGCCGACGCCCCACCCGTCGTTCCATAACGTGCGCTGGCAGCAGATCAACCCCTGGTTTCAGGAAGAAGTCATCCCGGCGCTGCGTGCGGCGGTACATCGACTCTTGTAGATTATGCCCCCATTTTTGCGCACGTAGACGCGGCATCCCTGCCGCGTTAATTCAAAGTCCACGCTTATCATATGGCAATGTGGCGACGAGGACGTCGGGCGACGAGGACGTCGGGCGACGAGGATGTCGGGCGACGAGGACGTCGCGTCTACTTCATCGCCTTTTCCCAGGGGCGAGGTTGATGAGTACGGCGGTGAGGATCAGCGCTCCGCGGACGACGTGCTGCCAGTATTCGCTGATGTTCATGAGCGTCATGCCGTTGACGAGCACGCCGAGAAACACCACGCCAACCAGCGTCCCCCAGATGGTTCCGGACCCGCCCATCAGGCTGGTGCCGCCAATGATGACGGCGGAGATGATGTCCAATTCCCAGCCGACGGCGGTGGTTGCCGCGCCGGACATGATCTGCGAGGACTGCATCACGCCGCTCAATGCGGCCAGCAGGCCCACGGCGCCCATCACGCCGATTTTGACTTTGCGCACGTCGATGCCGCTGATCCGGGCGGCTTCGGTGTTTCCGCCGACCGCATAAACCCAGCGGCCGAACGCGGTGTAACCCATCACGAGTTGGGTCAGGGCGAACACGGCCAGGAACAGCAGCGCCGGGAACGGCACGCCAAACAGGTAGCCGCCCCCAATGAAGTTGTACCAGTCCGGGAACGGCGTGAGCGGGAACCCGTCGGTGATGAGTTCGGACGCCCCTTTCAGGACCGTCATCCACGCCAAGGTGGCGATAAACGTGGGGACGCCGAACCGGGTTCGGAGCATGCCGGTGGTGCATCCTATGCACATGCCCGCGCCGAGGCTGATGCAGATGGAAACCACCACCGCCGTCGGCATCGGCATGCCGTGCGCCGCGAAAAAACCCGTGAACCACGCGGTCAGGCAGCCGGAAAACGCCACCGCGGAACCCACGCTCAGGTCGATTTCGCCGGAAATGATGACCATCGTCATGCCGAACGCGATCACGCCCTGCATGGACACGTTTCGCAGCACGTTGAGGAGGTTTATCTTTGAGAAAAAGCCTTCGGCGCGGAACGCCAGCACCAGGCACAGGATCGCCAGGATGATCTCGAGCACGGAATGCCGGGTGAACCTCCCGAGCAGTTTCAGCGCGCGGCCTTGAGTGCGCCCGGCCGTCTGGACATCACCGCTCACGAGTTCCCGCGTCCCATCCACTGTTTGAGCGTCTCTTCAAACGCGGCGAGGCCCGCGGGGTCGTTGCGCGACAGGCAGATGCCCATCATTTCGACATGCGGCGCGACCGGCTCGCCTTTCAACACATCGAGCGCAAACTCGACCGCCATCGCGCCCACCTCGGCCGGCCGCTGGCTCGTCGTGCATTGCAGAATGTTGTCGTCCGACCGCAGAAAACTCAGCAACTGCTCGCTCGAATCCGTGCCGAATACGACCACCTGCCCCGCTTTTCCCGCGTTCTTCACGGCCATGACCGCGCCGACGGTGCCGCCTTCGTTGGCGGCGTAGATCACGTTGACATCAGGTTGCGCGGTGAGGATGTCGCCGACTTTTTTCACGGCCTGTTCGGGCAGCCAGGCATCCTGCTCGGCGACGACCTCGACGCCTTGTAACCCTTCGAGTTGGCGTTTGAACCCATTGACGCGTGCATTGCTCTGTTCGGGTATAAGCGATTTGAACTCGAGGACGGCCAACTTGGCGTTGCCGCCAAGCTTCTCCTCGATATATTTCCGGGCGACTTTGCCCGTTTGCGCGCCGAGGTCGTCGGCGCTGCACTCGATGAATGCGGCGGGGATGTCGCTCTCGATGGGCGTGTTGTGTGCAATGATCTTGATGCCCTTGTCGTGCGCCAGTTTGAGCGCCGTGATCGAGCCTTTCGCGCTGAGCGGAGAGATCAGGATCGCGTCGACCTGGCGCGCGATGTACGCGTTGATCAGCTCGATTTCTTTTTCGGGTTTGTTCATGCTGTTGCCTTCGAGCAACTCGACGCCGGCCTTTTTGGCGGCGTCGCGCATCCCAAACAGGACCAGCCGGAAAAACTGGTCTTCCTGGAACACGATCCCGGCCAGTTTGACCTTTGCCGCCGCCGGTTCACTCTGCGCGGTGTCCTGAGCGCCGTCTCCACCCGAGCAACCCGCCAACATGCCTGCCACGACGGCTAAAATTAAGGCCGCAATTCCCAACGTTGAACTGATTCTCATGGCCCGCCATCCTTTGTTCCGACTCGCTGGCCCTTGCCGTCGACTCGCACAGTCACCATGCCCCACGCCGGGATGTCGACCGTGCCGTCGATCTTTTCTCCCGGTTTTTCACTCAAATCGCTCAGCCACATTTGCGGCTGACCTTTGCCACGCCACGTCAACCGCACGCTCTCCGGCTTGCCCGACGCGCCGAACAACCGCACGATAAAGTCGTTGCCGTCCTGGCTGATCTTCAGGCCGGTGGCGATCACGCCGGCCGGCTCGATCTCGAGCAATGGCGGCGCCACGGGCCCAGTTGGGAGCGCGGGCGCCGCGACCAGCGGCTGGGAGGTCTCGACGCCGAACCGGGCCGCGGCTGCCGAGTCAAACCGGCCGTGGGGCCAAATGCTGTAACGGAACACGGTCGGCCCTTCCTGGTCCGCCTTATAGTTCGTCTCCCAGTAGTTGTTCATAACGTAGGAATAGAGCGTTTGTGAAGGTTCGATCGTTTTCACAAACGGCCCGTCAACGCGGATCTTGCCCACTTCGACCAGGGGCGCGTCGATGGGGCTCCACGTCACGCCGTAATCCTGGTTGGACACGTCAACCCACCGCTGAACCGTATAATAGTTCTTGCAAGATCCGGGCAACTGGTCGCACTCGGGGCGCACAACCGCCCAGGGGGTGTCCATCCGCATGACGCCCTCCGGCACGCTGAAGGCAAACCCGAAATGAACGCTTTCTTTAGTGCGCACCGGCTCTTTATCGACCACGTTGATAATATCCACGCGATCGAGGCCGGAAACCAGCCGGATTTCACGGGTAAGTTTTCTGCAGCCGGGCACGGCAGACTCAACCACCAGCGATGCAACCAACGGGCCCGTTTCCTTGACCGTGATGCGCGCGCCGGAATTCGTTACGGCTTCTTCGGGGTTGCGACCGGGAACGTACCAGTATTGGTTAACGCCCTTTTCCGGATTCACGATTTGCCGGCCGGACGCGTTGCCCGTGATGCTTTCAATCGATCCGGTTGTGGTGTTGACCACAACGGTCAGCACGCCGTTAGTGAGCGTATTCCCGGCCACTTGGGCGCTGCCGGCCTGGTTGGTCTCGCCGGAATGGACGTAGTGCTTGCGCGAGCCGAACGCGGGGACGTCATTCGCCATGAATGCCAGGTCGCCGTTCAAGAGGCGCTGGGAGAATACCGTGGCGCCGCCGTCGTCGACGACCCAGTCGCCGGCCCTCGGCCAATCAGCGGGAATCGTCACAAGCCCCGTCCGCAGCCACGAATTCGTGTTCTGAACCAGCACGGCCTCGACTTTAGGCAGTTCCGGCGGGGCGCCGCCGCCACAACAACCCGCACAAGACGCCGGCGCCATGCCACAAACCGCCATGCATAACAGAGCCCGCGAAGCCCGGGACGCATCCACCGCGAACGCCTGCTTGATGGCCCATTGCTTTTTGACGAACTCCGCGTCCGGTTCGCTGATGCTGTTGTATGCGCCCCACGTGTGTTCGTTGTAAAGAATAACGTTGTTCCACGCCTGGTCAAATTGAGTCCTTGGACACCCCGTCTCGCAGCGGTTCATGGCCCAGAGGGCCTCGGCCTGCGTGATACGCTCGGCGGCATCTCGAGCCAGGCCCGTCTCGCGCGCTGAAGATCCCGCACCGTCTTCCCAGTAGGGCGTGAAATCGCCGCTGGCCGCCGGAATGCGGTCCCCGTACCGCGTCTCCAGCGCACGGAACAACTCGTGTGTGGTGGCAATGCGGAGTTTCGGATAAGCATAGGTTTCGTTCCACGTCTTGACCACGTCGCCAAGCTCGGGGTCCGGCGGCCCGTTGTCGCCGCCGATACTGTAGCGCATGTACGCGATATCATAGGGGAACCCCTTCTTCTCCAACAGATCGAGGAACGCGAAAACCTTTTCGCCGTCCCGCATCGGGCCCGCATGGAAGGCCGAATAGCCCGAGGTCGCCACCCACACCAGCACCTTCTCCCGGCCCGACGGCGACACCCAATAGAAAGGCCGGTCGCCCCATTCGGCGAGCGTGTAGCCGATCCGGTGCCCATAGTTGGGGCCGATAGACCAGTACTTGACGCCGCTCTGTGCCAGCACCGGAATTATGCCCCACGTGTAGCCAGGGACGTCCGTAATCATCGCCGAGTCAATCTCGAACCCGAACCGATCGCGCAACGTCTGGGCGTGCCACACCAACCGCGCGAGTTCTTCGGGCCGCGAGAGCGCCGTCAATTGGTTCGCGTACAGCGCGTCAACGCCAATCCACCCTTTACGCACCGCCTCGACAAAATCGGCCACCTCCTCTTTGCCGGCCCTCTGAAGAAACTTCTCGATGGGCCACTGCACTTCGGTGTTCCATTTGAATTGCGCGCCTTCAGGATAATTCTCGGTAGCCCGCGATATCTTGACGGCGTTTCGGATATGCTCGGCCTGCCTCCGCTCGATATCCGTCTGCACGTGGGTATAGCCGATATCCACGTGCGAGTGCGGGAGCAGGTACACTTCCCACTTCCGCACCGGTTTCACGACCACCTCGTGTGATGCCGCCACCCCGCCGTCCACCAGTAGTTGCACCGTCACGATTTGATCGATGCTCGATGCCGGCCCAAACACGTCGATGGCCCGTTTGCCGGATTCGAGCGTCACCGGTTGCAGCTCGAGATCCCCCACTTTCACAGACACCTCTTTCGGCCCGTCGCCGGCGTAGAACACGTCCATCTGCATCACGCTGAACAGCTTGCCGTCGCGCCGCACCAGGGCGGGCGTCTGCACCGGGGCCTGGGCGCCGTACGCCGACGTGACAGCCCCCGTTTCGGTTCCGGCGGGCGCTTCGAACCCGATCCAGTCGTACAGCATCCAGCTTCCGGCCTTCGACTCGATGCTGATTTCGTTGGTGCCCGTGGCCAGCCATTCCGCCGGGACCGGCACGTCCAGCAGGTATTCTTTTCCGCCCCGCGGGTCGCCGTTGATGGTGGCGTCGCCTGAGCCGGCGGGCAGCGAGCATGCAAAACTGTGGCCGTTGATTTTAATGTCCAACTGCGGTGGCGCGCCCGACTGCGTATCGACGAGATCGATTTTGAGCGTCAAGGCCCCGGGGACGATCTTCTCGATATCGAACAGGATTGCGAACCGGTGCGGCCTCCCCCCCGCCCAGCCATCCAGCGGGCCGGGCTGCACGTACGGCCAGTCTTTCCGCGTATCGCTTTGACCGACCACAAACAGGCCATCCTGTTTGAACTCGCCATACTTTTTCGGCGCCAGCGCAAACTCGCTGAAACTGTTGTCGCGCACGCCGATTTCCCAAATCAGCGCGGGGGCCGGTTCCGCCAACGCTGGAATCCACATCCCTGCTACAGCCGCCGCCAATGCCGCCAATACGTTCAATTTCACGGGGTACTCTCCTTATTTTCATAGATCGAGCGGCCGTATTCGGCGCCGGTCTTGAACATGGTCTTGATATTCTCCACGGGTATCCCGTCGTGCAGCGAGTGGTCCGACGCCAGTACGTACCCGCCGCCCGGCGCCGCAATATCGATCGCGGCGCGCACCTCGGCGGCCACGTCTTCGGGCGAGCCGTAAGGCAGGGTGCGCGACGAGTCGATGTTGCCGATGATGCAGAACCGGCTGCCGTAGGCGCGTTTGACCTCGGCGAGGTCCATACCGGCGGTGCGTTGAAGCGGGTGGATTGCGGCGATCTTGGTTTTCGCGAGGTCGGGCAGGTAATCGCGGATGCAGCCGCACGAATGCAGCAGCACCGGTACGCCGAGGCGGTCGATATGTTCAACAAGCTCGGCCAGCGCCGGCAAAACGTACTCCCTGAAGTGCGGGACACTCAGAAAACCGCCCGTGCTCGAGCCTAGGTCGTCGCTTACCCAGATGCCGCAGCAGCCCGCCGCTACCGACCGGCGCGCCGCCTCTTTGGCGAACTCGTTCGACATACGGAAAATGGTTGTGAGGGCGGAAGGGTTCTCGAGCAGGGCAAAACAAAGCGTCTCATAGCCCATCAGCATCCACGCAGTCGTAAACGGCCCACACACGCCCCCGAGCAGCGCCAACCCGTCACTGTTGATCGCGCGCGCTGCGAGGATCTCGGCGTCCCTGCCCGGCAGGGCGGGATCCGGCGGCCGGTACGCGGAAACGTCTTCCGCCGACTTGATTGGGTAGCCGATTGGGGCGTCGATGGGCCAGGACGAGACCGTTTTTTTGAAGACCGTGCCCCATTCGTCGCGGTACACGCCCTCGCCCAGCACCTCCGGCTTATACCCGCTGAACCCGCCAAACGGCAGCCACACCCCGTCGTGGTCGAGTGCCAGAGCGCACCGCACCGCGTCCGGCCCGTTGTAACTGTCGGGGCGCCGGCCCGTCAGCGCCTCGTACATCGGCTGCTGAAACAGGAAATCGAACAGCGGCACGCGGTCGGGTTGACGCCGGGCCATCGCAGACAGAAAACGCTCGTAACGCCGCATTTGGGCCTCCGTACCGGCCTATCCTACACAGGCCGCAGAGGCTTGTAAAGCTTGTGCTATCGGTCTTTGTAGGCGCGGTCGTCAGGGCTCACTTGGTCGTTTTACGTAGGGCAGGTGGTGTAAGGCGTGTGAGACCGCCGTAGCCGCTATGGCGTAGAAAGGAGGGCCGGCTGCTGTATTTGGGCCGGCGATCCCAAAGGCTATGCACAACAGCAACGAGAGGAACACCGGGGGGAAACATGTCCGAAACACGAGCCGCCATGGGACCTGGATTAGCATGCCGTCGGCCGCGACATTTTCAGGCAGACCAAGCCGGCCAAACTCACTTACTTCGACAGCCTGCCGTCCACTTTGCCAGGCATTGATCGAGTCAATTATGCGTTTGTTGGCATGGGTTATGAAGGCCGCATGGCGGACGTCGTAGGAGTAAACGCAGAACATGCCGGAACCGCCTTCGCTGTCTTGCCATCGGATAAGGACCCGCCGCCAGCGTTGCCAGCCGCGGGTGGGATGGCCGAGTTCGGCCGAAACCAGGTTTTCACGCCGCAATGCAAATTTTAGGGAATCGCCCAGGAAAACCAGCCTGTCGCCCGCGGTAAACAAAAAACCGACGTCGGTGTTGATGAACCCTTCATATGCCTGAGCCGAATCGTCGGGGGCAAATGCCACAAAGGCGGGATTGTGGCCGCTGAGGTCGAAGCCCTGGCGGGCCAGCTTTGCCAACAACCTGGACCTCAACTTCCGCGAGCCGCTCATGGCCAAGAAACCAGAACCCCAAATCAACCCCGCCAGCGTCAATAAGACGCCTGCAACGTACGCTACCGTGCGGGGTGCTCCCTGTACCTCAAATCGTGTTACCGCCAACGCGACCAGCGCCGGCGGCACCGCGGTCAGCATGCGCAGCGCGAGTGTGATCACCAGGAGAATCCTGCGGCGGACTTGCGACGTGAACACTTTCGCCTCATCCAAAACCGACGGCGGGATGGCATAGTAAGAGTCGCCGGTATGCGCACGTTCAACCAGCGACTCGAGGTTCTCCGGCGTGATGCCGGCGCGCGCGGCAACCGGCTCGACCCGCCGCATCAGCGAAGGATGGTTCATGATCAACTCGGCGCGCTTTTTCCATTGCACTGGCCAAAAGTTGAGCTTGTAGACTTTCGTCAAGCCCGTGATAAATGCCTCCGGATCCCCCGTCAGTTCAACGGCATCGGCGTCCGCTTGCCGTTCGTACCGGCGCGTGACGGCGCGGGAAAGAATCATCCACAGGCCAAGGCCCAGCAAACACGCCAACCGCCATTGCAGGTCACCCGACGTCGGAATTCTGGCCGTCCAAAAGCCGGCTATCACTCCCAAAAAGACGCCTCCAAGAAGGCCGAACCGCACTTTTTTTTCAGGGTGTTTGCGCCGGGCATGGGCCAGTTCGTGGCCGACGATGGCGTCGACCTCGCGGCTAGTCAGGCGTTCGACCAGGAAGTCCGTTAATACAAGTCTTGCACGCTGCATCGAAAACGCGTTTGCCGAAAACAACCGGGTGCCCGGCGTCAGGATTTGGATCTCTTTCAACTTCACGCCGGCTTTTTCGGCGAGGCTGTTGATGCGCTCGATCAATGGACATTCAGTGAGGCGCTCCCGGCGCACCCTGAACATCTTCCACCAGAGGTTCATAAGGACTAGGAAACTTCCTGCGGCGCAAACACCCAATAGGACGGCCGACACGGCCATGCCCTCGAAAAGAGCTATCACACAGACATACACCAGGCACAGGGGAACCGTCCACATCAGGGTTCCGAACAGGCCCTGCAAGACGAGGTCCTTCCGCATGACTTGAGCCCCGCGCACCCGGCTGTACACGGGGTGCGCAACCGTCGCCGCCAATCCCACCAGCACCACGTAAGGCGCCAGCATAACAGCCAGCGACACCCCCCTCAGCACCAGCGGCGAGTCTACGCCCGTGACGAACCCCAAAAAGTTGCCGGGATTCACCAGGAGAGATGGAAACACAATGACGGCCACACCGCCTAGATAAACGTTCTGGCTGGCCACGTAGTAGCGAAACCAGGCCGCCGCGGGGTCTTCCGCCGCGCGTTGGAGCGTCTCGTTCCGCCGCCACAGAAGATACCCCATAAGCGCCGCGACAAGGGCTACACAGGTTATGGGATAAAGCACCACGCGCCACACCGGAAAACCAAACTCAAACTCGAGCAGCCCAACATCCTCCCCGCCCCTCAACGTCTTTTCCGCGTACCACCAGCCTCCCCCAGAATACTCTTCCCAACCCTGCCAAGATACCCGGTGCACGGCGGCGTTGCGACACCCGAACTCGACGTCCACCTCGCCACCAGACGTCCCGGCGGCAAACAAAACAAGCGGCGCCACGGGAAGTTGGCCCTTAACCATGAAGCCGTGGCGTTCTGCAACCTCGTGATACTCCCCGTCAACCCACCAGATTTGCTCGTCCGCCCGCGGTCGCGAAACTTCCACCCTCCCGACAGCCTTTCCCAGCTCCACCACCGCCTCACGGGAAGGCGGTTTGTCCAACCCGATGTTAAAGAGGATCTGGTAGTCCGGATACGCCCAAATTGTTATCCATGGTGTACCGCCGTCAGCCTGAGCCGTTCCGCAAGAGCAGGAAGCTGCCAAACCCGCCGCAAGGGCAAAAAACGCCGCTTGTCTTTTCATCTCAGGTTCCCCGTTTACGGTGCAACTTTACCGGAATGCCGGCCCTTGTACAACCGCCGATTTAGTCCGGAGTCTCGAGAAAATGTGCACTAGAGACCGGAGCCTGGAGGAAAAACGGCTGGCGCTCCCAGCCTGTTATGTCCCTTGAGTCCCTTTTGTCGTTTCCCGCCCATGAGGGCTTCTCCGCCGTCTATTTCCTTCAGACTCCGGACTCACCGCAGACTTGGCTATTGCGCGGGGTCTGGATAGCGTGTTAACATAACACGGGTTGGGTAACGTTTAAGTTGCACATTCTTGGGCCTTCTGCGGTAACATCAGGTTTTCTATAAGGAGATCGTCCTATATGTCCGGCCATTCCAAGTGGAGCACCATCAAACGGAAAAAAGGCGCCGCCGACGCCAAGCGCGGGAAGCTTTTCTCACAGCTTGCCAAGGAAATCACCGTGGCCGCAAAAGCCGGCGGAGGCGATCCAAACACCAACGCGCGGTTGCGGAGCGTCCTTTTGGCGGCGCGATCGCAGAACATGCCCAAGGAGAACGTCGACCGAGCCGTCAAAAAAGGCACGGGCGAGCTTCCGGGCGTCACCTATGAAGAAGCCCGGTATGAAGGCTATGCGGCAGGCGGCGTCGCGCTCGTGATTGACCTGCTCACCGACAACAAGAACCGGACCGTCGCCGAGATCCGCCACATCCTGACCAGAAACGGCGGAAGCATGGCCGAGACCGGGGCGGTGCTTTGGAATTTCGAGCAAAAAGGCCTGATCACCATCGCCAAGTCGGCTTGTTCCGAAGACGAGATGTTCGAGAAAGCCATCGAGGCCGGCGTGGAAGACGTCGATACCGAGGGGCCGGAGTTTTACGAACTCAGCACGAAACCTTCCGACCTGCACGTGGTCCTCGATGCGCTTGACAAGGCCGGGCTCAAGGCGGAGAGCGCACAACTCACGATGTTCCCGAAGACGACAATCAAGGTCGAAGGCTCCGCGGCGGGAAACGTGCTCCGGGTGGTCGAAGCGCTCGAGGAACATGAGGACGTGCAGAACGTATACGCCAACTTCGACATCTCGGACGAGGACATGGCCGCGGTCATGGGGGACTGATGCGGGTTCTCGGGTTCGACCCGGGCACCGCCACGACCGGCTATGGCGTGGTGGAGCAGACGGGGTCGCGGCTGCGCCACATCGCCCACGGCATCATCTCGACCCCGCCTGACATGCCATTTCAGGACCGCTTGGCGGTCATTTTCCGCCAAGTGGGCGAGCTTATCCAGACCCACCGTCCCGACGCGGTGGCCATTGAAAAGCTCTTCTTTTCGCAGAACGTAACCACGGGCATCAGCGTGGCGCAGGCGCGGGGCGTTATTGCGCTCGCGGCGGCCCTCGAACATGTCCCGCTGGGCGAATTCAGCCCGCTCGAGGTCAAAAACGCCACGGTCGGGTACGGCAAGGCCACGAAAAAACAGGTGCAGGAGATGGTGAAGATCCTGCTCAACCTCGAGCAGGTCCCCCGGCCGGACGACGCCGCCGACGCGTTGGGCATCGCCATTTGCCAAACCTACGCCGGCGCCAGGGCCGGCAATATGCCGCAACTCCCCGATTACGAGTCCGGCGCAAAAGGCAGGTCGCGGCGGAAGTCGGGCAGGTAGAGGTCGGTGCTGTCGAGCCCTTGCGTCAACAGATGCTCGAACCCGAGGTCCAGCGCGTACTCGACAATCTTGCGGTACTCGCTCCGGCTGATGCGGCCGCGGAGTTCGGGATACTCGTTCGCCCGGAACTGCGGCGAGTATTGGCTCATCAGGCTCACCGTTGCCTGTTCCATGTGCTCGTCCCGCATCCAGAGTAGAAAATCATACGTGTTGGAGAGGTTGTTGGGCAGGATCAAGTGGCGCACGATCAAGCCGCGTTTGGCCACGCCGTCTTGCATCTCGAGCGGCCCCACTTGCCGGTACATCTCTTTGATGGCCGGCTTCGCCACCGACGGGTAGTTCTCGGCTTTGCTGTACGCCAGCCCGCGCGCCGGCTCCGTGTACTTCATGTCCGGCAGGTAAATCTCCACGATGTGTTCAAGCATGGCCAGCAGTTCCAGCGACTCATAGCCGTTGGTGTTGTAGACAATCGGCAGATCCAGCCCCTGCCGGTAAGCTTCCAGCAAGCCCTCCATGATTGGGTAAATGTAGTGGGTGGGTGTGACAAGATTGATGTTTTCCGCCCCCTGCTCCTGCAGCCCCAGGAAAATGCGCGCCAGGTCGGTGTAGTGAATACTTTCGCCGAGTTCGCCCTGGCTGATCTGGTGGTTCTGGCAGAACACGCAGCGCAGGTTGCAGCCCGAGAAAAACACGGTGCCGCTGCCGCCGCGGCCTACCAGCGGCGTCTCCTCGCCAAAATGCAGGGCGTGCGACGCGTACGCGGCGTGATGCAGGTCCTTTGCGGAGGTGTTGCAGAACCCCTTGGCGTTGCCGGTGCGGTCGACGCCGCACCGGTGGCCGCAGGCGCAACAGGCCCGCATCATCTCGTACAGGCCCGGCAGCACGGTTTCTATTCGGCGCGCCTTGATCATAATCAGTGGATTGTACCATGCTGGGGCCTTGCCGCCGGCTTCTGGAGGGGCCAAGGCGGGCGTAGTATAATTCGAACACTTGTTTGTTTCCTTATGCAGGGTGTTGAGAAAGGTCTCTTACACACTGGAGGAACTTCGCATTGAATTGGCGCCGCCTTCTGCTAATTGGTACGGGTCTTATTCCGGCCGTATTGGCGTTTCTGGTGTGTTCCTGCGGGCATCATTCTGCGGACGAGTTGGCAGTCGCGGGCCAAGTCGAGGCGGTGACCGTATCTGCGGGATCCCGCGTGGGCGGCCGTGTGTCGGAAGTGCTTGCCAAGGAGGGGCAGCACGTCGAAAAGGGCGATGTGCTGGTCAAGCTCGAGATGGACGAAGCGGAGGCGACGCGGGCCGCGGCGCGGGCCAAACTGGCGCAGGCCGAGGCGACGCTCGAGAAACTCGAGACGGGGGCCAGACCCGAGGAAATCCGCCAGGCGGAGGCCGCCGCCGAACAGGCCCGCCAGCGGTATAAGATCGCGCAGCAGGCCACCCGGCCCGAAGACAAATCCGCCGCCATTGCGATGGAAGATGCGGCGAGAGCGCAACGCGACCAGGCCAAATCGGACTTTGACCGCATCGACCCGCTGTTTCAGGCCCAGGCCGTGCCCCAACAGCGATACGATCAGGCGCGGCACGCGCTCGACGCGGCGGAAGCCCAGTTGCAGGCGGCCGCCGAACGACGGAAACTGGCCCAGGAAGGTGCGCGGGCGGAAGAAATCGAGGCGGCTCGAGCGGCGGCCGATCAGGCCCAGGCGGCGCTGGATTTGCTGAAGAACGGCGCCCGAAAAGAGGACCTCGATGCGGCGCGGGCGTTGCGTGACTCGGCGGCCGCTGACGTCGACCGGGCCGAGGTGAATCTCCGGGAAAGCATCATTACGGCTCCCCGGAACGGCGTCTTGGAATCGCTCGATATCCACCCGGGGGATCTGGTCAAGCCGGGGCCGGTGGTAACGATCGCGGATGTGGACGATCTCGAGATGTTCGTGTACGTCAGCGCGGCCATGCTGGGCCACCTGCGGCTCGGGCAGGAAGTTGCCCTTACCGCCGACGCCTATCCCGGCGAGACGTTCAAAGGCACAATCTCGTATATCGCGCCGACGGGCGAGTTCACCCCAAGAAACCTGCAGACGCAGGAGGAGCGCGTGCAGCAGGTGTTTGGGGTGAAAATTAAGATGGATTCATTCGGGGGCCGTATCCGGGCCGGGATGAGCATGACGGCCCACCTGCCGCGGGATGCCGGCGCCGAGCGCAACGGGGCCGCCTGATGCCGACCGCCATCGAGGCAAAAGGGCTGACGCGCCGGTTTGGGCGTTTCACCGCGGTCAATGACGTGTCGCTGCAAATCGAGGAGGGGGACATCTACGGTTTCCTCGGCCCCAACGGATCCGGCAAGACCACGCTGATCCGGATGCTGTGCGGCCTGCTGCGGCCGTCGGGCGGGAACGCCACCGTAATGGGGTTGGACACGGTGAAAGAGTCCGAACAGATCAAGCGGGTGATTGGCTACATGTCGCAACAGTTCAGCCTGTACCGGGACCTGACCGTTCTTGAAAACCTCAAGTTTTACGCGCGCGTGTATGGCCTGCGCGGGTCGAGGGCGCGGCGCCGCATCGAGGAAGTCATCGGCATTGCGGGGATCGGCGATTATAGACACCAACTGGCCCGGGAACTGTCGGGAGGGTGGAAGCAGCGTCTTGCGCTGGCGTGCAGCCTTGTACACGAGCCGCGGCTGATGTTTCTGGACGAGCCGACGGCGGGCATCGACCCGGTGGCGCGGCGGGAGTTGTGGAACCTGCTGTTCGATCTGGCGGGGCGGGGCGTCACGTTTTTTGTCACGACCCACTACATGGACGAGGCGGAGCGGTGCAGCCACATCGGGTATATCTATTTCTCGAACCTGATCGTGTCGGGCACGCCCAACGAACTGAAGCAACTCCCCGAGGTAACGCCGAGAGAGGCGGTCCGGCTCGAGATCCGGGCCCCGCGGCTGGCGAGCGCGATGCGTGTACTGAATTCGTATGACTACGTGCTCGATGCAACGATCTTCGCGGACTCGGTCCACGTCCTCGCGCGAACCAATACCGAGGGGCGGCTCGAGCGCGATTTGGCGCAGGAAGGGTTCGGGGAAGTCCAGGTGGTTCGGATTCCGCCAAGCCTCGAGGACGTTTTTGTGACGCTCACACGCAAGCGAGATACCGACCGGGCGGGTTTGACGGCGCCGGCGGAGGTGAGTTAGCCATGTTCCGAGGCATCGGTGCGGTCATCTACAAAGAGTTCATCCACATCGTGCGCGACCCGTTCACGCTGTTCCTGATGCTCCTGATTCCCAGCATTCAGTTGACGATCTTCGGATTTGCAATCGATCTCGAGGTCAAACACATCCCGACGGCCGTGTACAACCTCGACGGGCGCCCGGACAGCCGCCGATTGGTCGATGCGTTTGTAAACTCGGGCTATTTTAAAATCGTGGCGACACCGCTCAGCGACGACGCCCTGGTCTCCTCGATTGTCCGCGGCGATGCCAAAATCGGCCTGAAGATCCCGCCTGACTACACCGACCGGCTCCTCCTCGGGCAGGACGTGAACGTGCAAGTGCTGATCGACGGCAGCGATTCCACCGTGGCCATGCAGGGGCTCAACGTGGCCAACGCAATCGTGCTGCGGCAATCCCTGTCGATAGTGGGCAGAACCACCAACCGAACTCGACCGCCGGTCGAGCTGCGGCCACGCGTTTTGTTCAACCCAGACATGAAAACAGCGAATTTCATGGTGCCGGGGCTCGTCGGGCTCATCATGCAAATAGTAACGATGTTCCTTACGGCCTTTGCCATCGTGCGGGAGAAGGAAACCGGCACGCTCGAACAGTTGATGGTAACGCCGGTGTCGCGCCTTGGCTTGATGTTGGGCAAGCTGATCCCGTATGCGTGCATCGGCGCGATCGAAACCACGTTTGTGCTGTTGTTGATGCGGTTTTTGTTTGGGGTGCACATAGCGGGCAGCCTGGGTTTACTGGCGGGGTTCAGCCTGATCTTTCTCTTTACGGCCCTCGGCCTCGGTCTGTTGGTTTCGACGATTGCGGAAAACCAGGTCCAGGCACTGCAGGTGGCGTTTGTGATTGTCCTGCCGTCGGTGCTGCTGTCGGGTTTTGTGTTTCCCCAAGAAAACATGCCCAAGATCATTTACTGGATCGGCCAGCTTATCCCGCTGACATATTTCATCCGGATTCTCAGGGGCATCATCATCCGTGGCGCCGGCTTCTACGACCTGTGGCCGCAGGCGGCTATTCTGGCCGTCATCGGGCTGACCGTTCTGATCGCGAGCGCGCTGCGGTTCCGCAAAACGCTCAGTTGACCGCCCACGGCCGCCCACCCAACTTGCTTACACGGACAGGATGTCTTTGATTATCAGGCCGGCCGCAGTCAATCCGGCCAACCCGGGCATGTACGAAATGGTGCCCCGGCAACGCCTGCCCCCGTTTTCTTCATCCGGCTCGCTCACCTGGCCGAGATTCTCTTCGGAAAACACGCAGCAGATGCCCTGTTCGATGCCGGCTTTCCTCAGCCCCTGCCGCACCATGCGCGCCAGCGGGCAGCCTTTGGTCTCGCTGATGTCGCCAACGCGGATCGCGCTCGGGTCGAGCTTGCTGGCGGTGCCCATGCACGAGACCAGCCGGACGCCCCTCGAGTGCAGCAGCGTGAGCAACGCCACCTTCGCCGCCACGGTGTCGATGGCGTCGATGGCGTAGTCGAACGTTTCTGGAACGACCGCGGCGACATTTTCGGGCGTGAGTTCGACCCTGTGCACCTCGGTGATGCCGCCGGGGTTAATCTGCCTGGCCCGCTCGCGGCCCACCTCGACTTTTGGGAGGCCCAGCGTGGAATGCAGCGCCAGCACCTGCCGGTTCAGGTTGGTCGCCTCGACGGCGTCCGAATCCACCAGCACCAGGTAACCCACCCCGGCCCGGGCAAGCGCCTCGAGCGCATACCCGCCCACGCCGCCAAGCCCGAAAACCGCCACGCGGGCCTGGCACAAGCGCCGGAGCCCGTCTTCTCCTACCAGGAGGCGTGTCCGTATAAAGTGATCCGCCATGCCTTATACCGTAAGTTTAAAAATCCGAGCCGCTACTTCCGTGGTGGCTTGTGCGACCTGTTCCTCGCTCTCTCCGAGCAACTCGGCCGCCGCCCGTAAATTATATATGATATTGGCGGGCCGGTTTGGCCTGCCGGGGGCTTCTCGAGGCGGAATATCGGGGCTGTCGGTTTCGAGGACGAACGCCTCGGGGTAGATTTGGCGGATAAGCTCCCGTTTCTTAACACTGTTTCTGTACGTAAGAACGCCGCCAAACGAGAAAACAAGCCCAAACCGCTCGAGATCGCGCGCCAACTCACTGCTTCCGGAGAAATTGTGAACGATCCCGCCGGTTTGCGGCGCCCCGATTCGCCTCAACGAGTCCAAAAGTTCATTGAACGCCGCCCGGCAATGAACAACCACCGGTAGATCCAACTGTTTCGCCACAATCAATTGGGCGTCGAAAAAACGGCGCTGAACTTCCATCGGCGGCTCAGTGACCCGCCGGTCAAGGCCGATTTCGCCGATGGCCGCCGCGCCCCGTTGGGCGGCAGATTGGAGCCGGGCGAGGTCCGGTTCGTGCTCGGGTTTGATGTACCACGGGTGAATGCCCAGGGCGCACTCGACTTCGGCAAACCGAGCCGCCAGGTCCAAAGACAGGTCCCATTGGGTTGGGACTATGGATGCGGTGACCAGTTTAACAACGCCTGCCAGCCGTGCCGCTTCGATCTCGGGGCCGGGCCCCGCGGGGTACTCGTCGCTCTCGAGATGGCAATGTACGTCGATCAGGCGCATCAGCGTCTCCGCAACAAGTATACGGAGCCGTGGCCGGCTTGTTCCAGATCGGGGCGGCACAGGCCACATGGCGGGCCTGGTTTTCATGGGACCGATCAGACCGATCAGATGCTTGCGCCGCCTACTTCGCTGCGGGCGCAGCTACGCAGGGCAACCGCGGGTGCAGGCAAAAAAAACTCCGGCGGAAACCTTTTGGGTTTCCGCCGGAGCGTTGGTTGATGAGCTGTTAGGCTTTAACTTTGCCGCGGCGGCGTATCCTCGCCAGCGTCATGGCCACCCCCAACGCCAGCAATGACACCGCCGGCATGGAGAGCAGGAACTTCGATGCGAAGATAACCGGCAGCAACAGCAGCCTGACTCCTGCCGCGAGCACGGGGCTCTGGGCAATCACGCCGGCAATCGCGGGGCTGACGCGGTAGTAGGCGTCCACGAACGCCGTGCCGACGGACGATTCGAGCAGGTACGTGTCGCGCAGGGCGCGCAGCGTATCGATGTCAGCAGCCATCGGGGTGCCGTAGGCAGCCGTAGCGATGAAGCACGGGCCGCCGCCGTCGCCGCTGTCACCACCGGCCGCCAGGCCGATAAGGGCGGCCAACAGGCCGAGGAGCAACAGCAGGATCTCGCACGGGAAGGGCTTGGCCAGTTTGGTGTAGCGGAAGGCATTCTCGAAGATGATCAGCGGTTCGTCGAGGTTGCTGTTGAGGTAGATGGCCACGTCGACGGTCGTATTCGTGTCGGTTGGCCACTTCGGCGCCTGGATGATGGCGCTGAACTCGGTTTCGCCGTTGTCTATCACCGTGCCAAGGCGCGTATCGCTGGCCGGGGTCGCCGCAGTGATGCTCTCAGCGAACCCCACCGTTACCCACGCCAAGCCGCCCAGCGGGGCGTCGACCGTGAACTGGGTGCCGCCGGATGTCGGCCCGGAGACGGTGCCACCGGGCGCGTCAACCGACATGGCATCCACGAACTCCGCCGGCAGGGTCTGAACGCCGATCCGCAATGCAAACGCGGTCAGGTCGTACAACCGGGCGACGACGGACGTAATGGGCGTCGCACCGTCCGGCGAATCCGGCGTGACGTTCGGCAGCACTTCGAGCTGCTCGAGCGTGGACTGGTAGTCCGTGTTGGCAGGCTCTACGAGCGTCGTGGTGTCGGCCCCAGGGTAAGGAAACGCGCCATAGTTGTGGCGCGTGTCTACCGACCACATCATCACGTCGTTGCGGACAGCCGCCGCGGTGAGCGTCGTGTCAGCCACAGTGAATTCCAACCGCGCGGGCACCGTAGCCTCGGCCCGCTCATACGTCCAGTTGGTGATTTCGGGGTGCACGGGCGCGCCCGTATTGAGCCCCACGTTCATGACTTGCAGGTTGTAGAGGTGGATGCCGAAGTTCCACGCATTGGCAACGGCCGTTCCCTCGATGGTGAAGTTGTCGGCTTCAACAAGCGACGCCTCTTTTGTGGCCCGAATCAAACCGTACGCCTGGGTGATGCTTTGCTGGGGCGACGGCAGAATCAGCGAGGCCAGATACAAGTCTGCGCCAAGGGCTACATCCGTATCGACCGTGGTTCCGGCGTAGCGGAACGCGGTCGTGGTGATGGTTCCGCTTGTGGCGTAACGGTCATACCGCAAGTTGACGGTTTGGCTGTACTCGTTCGTGAACGGCGGGTTGCTTACCGTCACGTCGGCGTCCAGGCTCTGGCTCTGGAACCCGACCGTCGTCGGCGGCACGACGAACCAGATATCCGTCGCGGTCACTTCGAGGGGCACGACCGGCGCGCCGTACACGCGCAACTGGCTGCTCTGAGGCATGAACCCCGTGCCACGGATATTCGCCACCACCCCGCCGAACAGCCACGCGTGATCGGGCGTGATGTCCGTGATCAGGAAGTTGGTGGATGTGAAGACCGCCCGGACAGTCACGTCTCCCCTGATTATAAAAGTCAGAACGGGGTCGACCGGATCGGGCTGGGCGTTCTCGGGGAAGTCGAGCGGGTCGAATTCCCAATGCACGAACTCGAAGTCGAGCCCATCCGGCACAGCCGTTAGAGTGACTTCGGTGAGCGGAGCGAATTCAATCATCGTGTCGGGATATGCCGGGATGTCACTGACGCGCGGCGGGGTAGATGTAACATCCACCGTACCGCCTTCGGTGTCGAGGATTGTCAGGATCGGGTTTTGTCTAAACACGGCCCTCACGCTGATGTCGCGAACCGCAAAGTCCGAGAAATTCAGGGTCAAAGGATTCTCCGTCCTGACGTCTGCCTCATTGATCATCCAGTGGACGAAGAAATACTGGGGCATAGTAACGATGTTGGGGAACGCTTCGAGCGTCACCGAGTCTCCTGGCATGTACTGACCCGACGCGTCAGCCGGTAACACGTCACCGCCCTCATCCGGGTCTTCAATGACATCCAGGGTGTAGCAAATCGGCACAAAATTGGCCGTCACCTCGATGGTCGCATCCATGCCCTCGAAGGTGAGGGTGGTTTCGGCTGAGGCAGGATTGGCCACAGGACCAACCCAGTCGTCGAATTCGTAGCAGTTTTCCGCGATAGCGTTCAGGTCAACCTCGGTTCCCGGCGCAAACGGTCCGAGCTCTACGCCCAGCGGCTGTACCGCGCTGTCGAGTTCGACCGCACCGCCGCCGACCGGATTGACGTTGATGGTCAGGAAGTACTCTGTGATGGGGATGGTGTACTGGAACTGGGCGGTGATCTGAACGTTCAGAGCGTCGCACGTTTCGGTTTCATCCCTGCCGAACGTGAGTGTGGTGGTGTCGTCATTGGCATCTTCAATATCGCCAACGTCGCCCAGCCACTGGACGAACACGTAATTCTCGGCCGCCACGGCCTCGAGATTAACCGCGTCACCTGCCAGGTAAGTGTCCTGAAGCGGAATGACGTTTAATTCCTCCACGCCGGCAACATCCAGCGGCGGCGCCAGGGAATTGCCGTCCGCGTCCAGCGTCTGGACGCCTGCTTCCAGCGTAAAGATGTCGTAGTACTCGAACGCCTGCTCGAGCAGGGCCAGGTTCGCTGCCACTGTCGTGTCGACCACCGTGACGTCCACCACCTGCGCAACGCCAGAAACGGGCGCCTCGACGGAGAATCGTACAAGGTCTTCAGCGTAGACCTCGGCCGCGCTGAAGATGGTCGCTGGCAGATCGCCGAAGAATACGTCGAATTGGCCTTCCAAATCCTCGGCCGATACGCCAGCTTCGACACCAAACGTACCGACGATGTTCACTTCTCCGGGATCCGCGCAGGTGCTGGCGCTGTCCGGGTAAATGGCGTAAATGCTCATAGCGGATTCAAACGCGCCGAAAATGGACAGCGAGGTGAGTTCGGCAATGAAGCTGCCGCCGAGTTCCGGGATTTGCTGGTCGACGAAGTCCCATTCGTAGATAGGGGCCGCGGCATCCAGGTTGGCCATGACGCTGGTGAACACGTAGTCAAGGTCGGCAGGCTGTGTGCCCTCTGCGTTCTTGATCCAGCTCAAATACGACCACATCTGGACGGGCATTTCCCCGTCGACATCGAGGTTTTGCAGTTCGAGCACGACGGGAAGCGTGTCGGGCAGGGTTTCGACTTCGCGGTACGTATCATCCGTGTCGACCGCGAGCAGCGCGATCTCGACGTACGGCGAAGGACGCCCTAGCGCCAAGGTCCATCCTGCCCGACCGCCAGGCGGCTGGACCGCCTCGACGCCGGCCGCCCAGGTCGCTATGTCGGCCTCTGTATCGCCGACTTCGTCCACTTCGCTGATGGCCAACTGAAGCGCCGAGGCCCAAAGCGGGGGCTGCTCCATCAATGTCGTTGCAATCAGGAAAACTTCTTCGCCTTCATTCACGTAGTTTCCGTCTGCCGCAAGCAGTTGCTCGAAGGTGGGAGATGTTACAAAGACACCGGGCTCCGGCGAGACGGTTATGCCCAGCCCGTACGGTTGCTTTCCTGGCGTTGGCTCGTTGAGGTTGGCAATGGCCACGTTGCGGTATCCGATCCCTCCGACCCAGAGGCCATCCACATCGAACAGATCCAACAGATATGACGCTCGCCACTGCTGACCCGGGCCGATCCACGCCGTCAACGGCGTGGGAAGGCCGTTCTTGTCGGGATCAATGTCTAAAGCGATTTTTGTGACCGAGAACTTGGTGGGTCCGGAACGGACGGAATATACCAGCGTCGTCATTACGCCTTTTTCAAGCGCGGCGTTGGCAAATGCGTACGCGCTCAATACGGTGGTCACCGGCTCCAACAAGAGTGAGGTCATGTCGAGCACCGCGTTATAGGGCGGCTGGAAACCGTAAGCCACGCCCACGGTGCCGGGCAAATCTACATCCAGATGCAACGGTTCGTTCAACTCGTCTCCGCTAAGGTCTGGATTGATCGCATACGCTACCGGCGACGGATCTCCCACGGCGGAAGCCTGAAAGTTGACAAAGACCTTGTCGGTGATGTCCGGCACGACAAAGTTAGCACCCTCCGCCGGAAACGATACATTGATTTGCGTAGCTTCGCCAGCTTGTAAGTTCAGCACCGCATTCAACAGATCGACCATGTCGATCCGGCCCGGACCGCTGCTGGCCGCGCTGGCTGGCAGTGCCCCGTGCAACGGCATTAAACCGATGACGAACGCCAGTGCCATCATCAGGCTTACCAGCGATGCAAGAACTAACTGTTTCCTGCTCCCCATGTGCGTTCTCCTTCCGATTGTTTTAACAGGCAGCCACCGCTGAGAGACTCGGTTCTAACCTGCTTTTCCCGATTCTTAAACCGCGACAAGAATACCCCATAATAACTCGTGGTTTAAAGGTTGCCAAGATACCGCGCGCTGAAAAGTCACAGTTCTCGCGACAACGGCAACAAAAGCAACTGCATTATAGAGAAGACTCCCGGGATTGTCAACCAATATTCGTACGGAAAATAATGACCCGTTCCAACATTGCTGTAAAGTGCTTAACCCTCAGACTGGTCTCTGTTTATAGTACAATCGAACCGCCGGGAATATTACCAGCCGGTCTTTTCTTGTTCAGTCGTGCGATGACTCGATCCGGGAGTTGGGCGGGCTTTGCACAACGGTTGACTTGATGAGGGCAAGTGCGACAAGTGAAATCACTGCCAGCCCCAGGCTGATCAGTTGAGACAGCGTCATTCCCAACGCCGGGCGCCCCGAGTCCCCTCGAAATACTTCAACCGTGAATCGCAACACGCCGTAAAGGAAAAGGTACAAAAGGGCCACGGCTCCGCGGAAATGAGGTTTTCGGGAAGCATAGAGCAGCACCGGGAAAACGACCAGCAACAGGCCCAGGCACATGTAAAGCTGGGTGGGATGGAGTGCCGGCGTGAGGAGATCGGCCTGGGTGAGTTCGTGGGAGGTGTTTCTCATGTACCAGTGCACCGAACTGGCTTTTGGAAAACGGACGGCCCAGGGAAGGGCGGTCTGCCTTCCCCAGCAGCAGCCGGTCAGGAAACAGCCCACCCGTGTGATGGCTTCGCCGAGCGCGAGGTAGGGGGCGCAGGCGTCGGCGGATCGTAGGATGGGAAGCTTGTTGTACAGGACGTAAACCAGCACCGCCCCGATAGCCCCGATCAAACCGCCGTAAAACACAAAGCCCGGGGTCCAAAAGAAAATGGCCTGCCAGATCTTTGATGGTTCGCCATATTGGAGTATCCAGAAGGCTTTTGCGCCGATAAGGCCGCCAAGAATCGCAAATAGGCCGCCGTGAGTGGTAGCCCGGACGGGCGGGTCGAGCCGGTTGAGATCGCGCACGGCCAGGAATGTGGTTGTCAGGAACGCGATCGCCAGCATGGTGGGGTACGCGTGAAATTTGAGGGCGCCCCACTCGAACAGGACAGGCCTCATCCGCCTTTTTTCCTCTGGCGGCGGTTCTTAATCGCCACGCCGGCCGATAAGCCAAGGGCCGCCGCGGCGAACAGAGCAATGTCGGCCGGTGGCGAGCCAATCAGCGCGGCAGACAGTACCGCCGCCTTGTCTGAGGCGTCGCGCCATCCTTCAGCGGGCTGGCTGTAGTCGCTGGGGCATCCACCTTCATCCCGGGCGCGAACCCAATAGTAGTAATGAACCGGCGTCGGCCCCCCTCCCTGGCAACTGAACGTCATGACGTCGGCTGGACCCGCGGCCGAGGCATCCAGCCAGGAAGTGACGCCGGCCATCCAATTGGAGACGGGATCGACGTCGCCAGGATTGCTGGTCCTCGCGCGGTAAACCCTGTATTCAACGGCGCCGACCGCGGGACTCCATGAAACCGTCACGCCGGATTCATCGCCCGTTGACGCGGTTACGCCCGTGGGCGCATCCGGCCCCAAGCCGTCACAATTGATGAAAACCTCCCCGCCCACAACTACCACGGCAAGGGCTGTTCCCGTCAGGCTGGCGGCGGAAGGCTGGCCCCACCCGTCCAAGTCTACGACGCCGGGTGTGGACGACAGGATCTTGAAGGCTATGACGCATAGTTCGCCGTCGGCAATAAGGTTGTTATTTCCCCAGACTGTTATGCGCACCTTGCCCGGCGTCGCCGGAATTATAATTGTATACTGATCCCATTCGAGCGCTGAGCCTTCCCCCACAGAAACCAGTTGGAGCGCTTGGGAATCATAGGCTATCCCGAAAACGATGGTCGACGCATTTGAGCTCCCCGATAGCATCACCGGCACCTCGATCGTCTCGCCTTTTACGCCGGCGGCCGTACCGACACTCAGTCTCAGCGCCGGTTGAGCTCCCGCGTCGAGACAAAATACAGAAAATGCGGCAGCCGCCAATATGACCACAATTGCGGTGACCGGCCGGGGTGGCATGAACATGGCAAGAAAACTCCTATTCGGTGCAGAATCTAGTGTCAGCCAAGCACTTAAACGATATCTGAGGGGGCGTGCTCGTGTCAACAATATCACCCAGTGCAAGTTTTTGGCGCCTACCAGCCCGTGGTAAGAGTCTCGTGATGGCGAGCGCGAGCCATTTGGCACGGGATCAAGGCGCGAAACCGCAGGAAAAGTGCCTCCTTTTTCAAGGTTTCGCAACGCAGAGACCGTGACAAAGGGCCGCGCGCAGACCATGACGACTTTTACCACGGGCTGCTAGTGTCATGAGTTTGAAATTCTAACAAAATGTGTCAACGGAACTCCATCTGAGATCGTTATATAGATAAGCGAACATCAGGAGGAGCGAAAACATGAAAACGGGGCGTCCAAAGAAGGCACTGAGCATTGATGAATCGC
>DATKVG010000068.1:0-3559 GCA_035530195.1 Bathyarchaeia archaeon
GCGGAGCGGCTTACGGCCAGTTGATTTCGACCGACATCTCGCGGCGACCGGACATCACTGTGGCTCAGGTGCTTGGGGCGCACAAGCCCATGCGCGTCGTGGCGAGGACACTGCATCCCGTCAACACGCTTCGCCAGGTTGCGGAAGTGTCTGAAATGGCGGGGCGACTGGGGTCCTGGAACGCCGCAGCGCGCCACGTCGAAAAGCACATGCCCAACGCACCGCCCATCGTCAAGATTGTGACCAAGGCTCGGCAGGCACAAGAAGCCAACGTCAACTTCGCGCGCCTGGGCGACATCACGGCCTACATCAACGACGCCATTGCCTTTTTCGGTCCAGCCGTTGCGTCGGCGCGGCGGTTGGCGTTGCTAACGGCGGGCGTTCGGAATGTGCCGGAGTTTGGATGGGACCCCAAGGCGGCTCGCGGAACGGGAATCAAACTCGGCTATCAGCCGAACATGCGACGGCTCTTGCGGTTTATCCTTGCGGGTCTTGGGTTTGTCGCCATACCGACGATTGCCCTGTGGTTACTCAATAAGGACAATCCCGCATACTGGGAAATCCCGCAGCGCGACAGAGACCTTTACTGGTTCATCCCCCTGAGCGACGACCTATTCCTGCGCGTTCCAAAACCCTTTGAGATAGGACAGATTTTCGGCGCGCCCATTGAACGTGCGATGCAGAGCGTTTACGCGCGCGACCCGGAGGCATTCAAAGGCGTGGCAGAATCCATGTGGGAGGTACTCAGCCCTGCTTATGTGCCGACCGCCGCCGTCCCAATGCTAGAACAGTTTGGCAACAAGAGCCTCTTTTGGGGTACGCCCATTGTGCCGGAGCACCTGGAGGACGCCGATGCCTACCTCCAGTTTCGTCCGAGCACTACCGAAATCGCCAAGGTGCTCGGCGAGAAACTCAACCTCAGCCCGGCTTTCATGGAGAACTACGTTCGCGGCTGGGGTGGCACACTTGGTATCGAGGGCCTGCGCGCGGCGGATTGGACCTTGCAGGCTGCCGGGGTTATACCCTCCAAACCGGGCGAGGGCTGGACCGCCGAACGGATACCTGTGCTGAAAGCATTTCTAACCCGCGCCTATGAGTACGCCAAATCGGTTCAGGACTTCTACGACTTGAGCGGCGAGAGCGCACAAGCGACCGCATCCGCCAGGGCCGTCCGAACAGACCTCGACGATGCGTACAAATACTACGGCCAACTGTCCACAAAATGGTTCTCCCCGAAGGCCAATGCAGCCTATGTTGCGCTAGGCAACACGCCGGAGGGGCAACAGCGTGCCGTGGCGTGGGCCGCAGGGAAGCAAAAAGAGCGGCAAATCCTTCTGAATGTGACCCGCGTGGCCCTGGCACATCTCCGCAACGAGCGTTCTGACCTCGACCGCGATACGTCGGTTGCGCCAGAAACCCGACGCCAGCGCATCATGGAAATCAACCGAAAGATGGCAGTCATCGCCAGGGAGGCCGTCAAGAAGGACAAGGCTTGGCGCGAGACTGCCGAGATGTGGCCGCAATAGGCGTTGCCGGAATGGTCCGGCAACGGTTTGACAAGGAGGAGTACCATGAAGCGCGTAGCGTTGCTGGTTGTGATGTTGGCGGGTCTGACGTTGGCGTGTCTATTGTCGAGCGGTTGCTGGCCCCTCATGCCGTCCACCCGCACCGACAGCGGCGAGGCATCCGGCGCACTTCGGTCCTGGGAGTATGACCCGGACACCGGCAAGTGGCTCGGCGTTGAGAAAACGATGACGGTCGTGGGGCCGTCGGGCAAGACTTCCCAGGAGGGCGGTGCCCAGGCCATCAAGACCGGGGCACTGAAGTTCAAGATGGACGGAATGGAAGCAGAAGGACCTAAGTTTGGCATCCAGGCCGAAGGATGGGAAGGTACGTTGGCGAATCCGGTCACGATAATGAGCATCATCGGTGGATTGGCCATCATCGGCGCGGGGGCCTACTGGTGGTTCACCCGTGACCTAATGACCGCCGCCATCATCGCCGCTGCCGGCCTCGGCTTGCTGGTGTGCGCCTATGTGTTCGAATCGTACCCCATCGTCATTCTCGGCCTGTTCCTGGCCGCCCTCGTCGGTATCGGATACTACCTGTGGGAGCGGTACAAGGGCAAGACCAACGCCGAGGTCGCCGACCAGGTTGCGGGTGTGCTGGCCCTCGTGACTCGGGCGGTTGAGAAGGTGGGGAAAACAAATCCCACCGCGGCCGAGGCCGTGAAGGACGCCGTGGCCGAAAAGGCGGAGGAGAATCCCGACCTCGATGTCAAGACCATTATCTCCGACGCAAAGGGAAAATAGCCGAAGCAGAGACATCTTGGGGGGCGGGACCCGTGTTTGCCACCCCCTCCTCCTGGCAGCACGACCCGCCCCCTATTCTTTGGGAGTCCACAATGCCTGTTGACGCGCGCAAACCATTCGGCGAAATCGTCAAGGAAATCATGGACTCCTACCACAGGACCGGCAAAATCGGAAACATCACACCCAAAAACGCCGCCCACGCCCTGCGAATCGCCAAGGCCATAGCAGCCAAAGCAAAGGACCTCACGTCAGACTAGCGCCCTTTCGGCACGCCTTGCGCCAATCCTCCTCGGCGGCGTCCGCCGCGCCACGGAGGGCCCCTGCTTTCTCCCTAGCCTTCCTGCCTTTCTCCCAGCAGTCCACGCAGTATTTCTCAGAGCACTCCCAGCAGTCGTACTCGTGGTCTCCAACCCCGGCCGAGTGCTCCCTGCAAATCAGCCGCCCGCACCCATAGCACTTGCCCCCGGTGTCCTCGCCGCAAACATAGCACAGACAGTCAGGCGGCAACGCCTTGTGTTTCGTCGGAAGCGCGGCGTAAATGGCCTTCACGTTGTCCGGCGGGGTCACTCCGGTTCCTATCTCCGCCACACCCCGACCATGCTTATCAGCCAGATACCACCATCCCGTAGCGTGGCCGCTTTCGGGGGACATGGAGAGTTTGTAGTTGTCGTCCTCGGCAAAAACCGAGAAGCCATCCCGCTTGCCCTGCACAAACACAAGACCCAAAGCAACCTCGCCAATACTGACCCCGACCGCCTCGGACCTTCTCAGGTGGCTCCCGTTCTCGCCCGTGACGTGGACGCGCTCGTAGCCCTTGGCCTGTAGGTCGGCCTCGGCCTCTGGCGTTAGTGGCTTGAAGTACATGCGGTCGTGTGTGTAAACCCAACCGTCCATTCGTGAACCTGGATAGATGCATCCCCGCCCGCCAATGAGCAGGTCGCCCTCTTGGTAAGGGCCTTCGTTCCAGTTCTCCGGCTTCATGGCATCTCCTATGTCAAAGTCCTTCATCACCCACCTCCTTCTGGCATCATCACTCCCGGTTCCAGGTCCGCCTCATTCGCCCATGCCCGCGCCGAATCCACACAAGTGGTCATACTCGTCTTCCGAACTCGATAGCGTTTTCCGACCACCGAACCCCATCGCCGCGCCTCGACCTCAACCTCGACGCCAACGCTAAAAGGACCACCAAGCGCACGACGAAGAACCGCTAAATCGCCGACGGCAAATCGGAAGGTCATCGCCCGTCC
>DATKVG010000069.1:0-8025 GCA_035530195.1 Bathyarchaeia archaeon
TCGACGGGCACGTCCAATTCCAAAAATACAACCCATCTTCCTTTGGCATGACAGATTATCAGCGCTTTTCATTTGCCAAGCTGCCGTTTACAACCGACTTCATCGAATTCCTGCGCGCCAATGTCTATGACAATTATCCGCTGTTGAACGTGCCGCCCTGGTGCGGCAATCGCGCCCCAGAGACGCCGTTCGAGCCCCGGTACAGGTATTACCCGAACGACCCGATGTACGCAGACCTCGTATTCAGTGACGTCCCGCCGATCTAACAGGTCCGGGCGCCAGATTAAAAAGGAGAGGCCCCTATGGAATGCTCAGTCTGCGATCTGCGGGGGGCGGTCCAGGCTTGCAGCTATTGTCATGCCCAGATTTGCGAAGTGTGCGGCATCAACTGCCGCCGGTGCGGCAAGCCTGTGTGTCCCACCCATGTTTATAAGACCCACAGCGGCAAGATGCTCTGCCTCGACTGCCAGGAAGAGCGCAAGGCCAAACGCGCCCACCTCAGGGCCAGGGCTGAACGCGCCGAAGCGGCCGACTTCGAGGAGACGCCGAGGGCTGACAGTCACGACTCCGGCCTCTCCGAAGACGAAGCCCTCATCGGCAGCGTTCGAAAGCCCCCGCCGCCGTGGAAACTCAGCCTGTATGCTGGTGTGGTAGGGCTTGTGGCCGTGCTGGTGCTGCTCGTGGCTCCGGGCCTACGACAAGTGCCCATGCCCGGCGGAATCGTCCTGCCGACACCCTACTTCCTGCTGGTGATTCCGGGAGCCGCCCTGGTTTGGGGGCTGATCGGACTCCTCAACGAAGAATACAAAGAAGATACCGCCCGTTGTGTGGCCGGTTTGGTCCTGGCTGTAGCCAGCATCCTTCTGATGGTCGTGGCCGTAGCGACCGACCCCAGCAGAAAAGCGGCCCAGGAAGCCGCCGACGCACAGACGGGCCGCATCAAAATGACGCCCCAGCAACTTAACAACTGGAGAAACGAAAAACTGGAGCGGTTCCGCCAGTGATCTCCGGGCGCGGGCTGATTAACCCCGCAGAACGGCCGCAGCCTCCCGCCAAAGTGCTCTAACCGTTTGGCAGAATTCAAGTTCCTCCGAATCAGCACCGCGCATCCCCTGTTGTTTTGTGTGGAAAAAGGTGTTATCGTATCGTGTGTGCGGCAGCCGTGTTTTACCTGCCGGAACAAGCGAAATACGAGGTCAAGTTATGACGCATGCAAGACGGCAAGTGAGTGTTCTTGTTTTGATTTTGGCCTTGTTGACCGCGCTGCCGGCCGCCGCATGGGGGTCCGCCGCACAGCGCGCTATTACGGCAACGGCTATCCAAGTCGTCAGAAGGACATACTCCGACGCATTCAGAAGCGTCGAGCACAACTATGAAGAAGATGCCCTGTTCGGCGCCACTGCCGGCTACGACTTCCTTAATGGCGGCAGGCCGTTCCGCACATATACCGAAGCCCTCGCCGCCGTTGATAACGAACTCAGGCTCCTGCGAGACGTTCGAAACTATGGGATGGGCAGCTATTTCGCGTACCGAATGGGAATGCTCTCCGCGCTGGTGGCCGATATCGTGCTGCCGTTCGGTCTGGAAGGAGACGCGGAAAACCCCCAGCTGAAAAATCAAATCGAGGCGGACATAAACCGGCGTGTCGAGCAGTTCACCTTCACACCTTCCACCAAGACGCTCAATTATGTTCACCGGGCCCGCGACTACTTCGATTCCCGCAGGTCCTTCTACGAACAGAACAAGCAGATGATCAGCGACGACTACCGCCGCGGAATTGGAGCCAAAGGCTTGATGGCGGAAGGCGCACAGGCCTTTTTCAGCAAGAGCATCGAAACGGTCGCCGACGTCTGGCATACGGTCCTATACATGCCCGGCGACGGCGGCATGACCTCGCCCGCTGCCAACACCGTGGCCTGGTACTTTGTCGACGAAGTCCGCTACCTGCTCCATCAAAAACACAACTTCTACCAGAGCACCCTTATTTATAAGAACTTCGACAAGATCAACCCCGGCCTCGCGGATGCCGTCGAGAAAATGGGTGATCTCTTCTACGCATTCAACACCACCGACGCCCAGACCCGCGCCGTCGAAGAGTGGAAAAAAGCATACGAAAGTGCCGGCGCCGAACGGCGCCGCATCGGTAAAAAGCTGGCCGAATACTTCATCAAAGTCGGCGAGAAATACCTGGCACGGGCCAAGGAAGATGATGATTTGCCCAACGCCCTCGAGGCATTCACCACGGCCCTCGAGTTCGACCAAGCCAACGATCTTGCCGCGTCCCGCATCAACGAAACCAACACCGCCATCACGGCGCGCCAGGAACGGCGCACCATGAACGTCAACATGATCGCCGCCGCCGAAAAAGTCATGACACAGGCCGAGGCCAGCAACGTGGCCGGCGACTATGCCAACGCCATCGCAACCTACAAGCAGGCCCAGTCGCTGTTCGATGCCGTTGATACCGAATTCGCCGACCAGGCCACCGCCGCCGCCGAAAGCGCCAAGATGATCCAGAAAAACATCACCGATATCATCAACAAAGTACTCGAGGCCGCTACAGCCGCTATCGATGAGGGTGACAAAGAACGCACCAGCCGACGCTACGCCGAGGCCATCAAATGCTACGAGCGCGTCCCGCAGATCCTCAATGTCATCACCGCCGACGAAACCACCACGCAGGGTAAAGACAAGCTCGACCTCATACGCATGGCCGAATCGAATATCGGGTTGGCCCGCGAGGCCGAGCGCCGCGCTGCCGCCCCCGAAAAAACGCCTCAGGGAAAAGCAGCCACAGGAGCCGCACCCAAAGCAAAAAGTTAAGCCCGCGCCGACCGCCGCGCTGCGGGTTGCCGAGACTCGTTCAGGCAAATTCAACAAAAAACGCCCCGAACCCTCTGCAGGGTCTCGGGGCGTTCAATTAAGGGTGGGGTTATTTCTTCTTCGCAATATCAGCGAACTGTTCCGCCACGACATTCTTCTTGATCTTGCCCGTGGCCGTTTTTGGAATATCATCCAGAAAACGGACATACTGCGGGCACTTGTATGGCGCCAACCGTTCTTTACAGAACTCCATCACGTCTTTTTCGGTGAGCGTTGCCTCGTTCTTTGGTTTTATTACGGCAAATACTTCCTGGCCCCAACGGGCCTCTTCCACGCCAACCACGCACACCTCTTCAACGCCGGGCATCTTTGAAAGCACGCTCTCGATCTGAGCCGGATAGATGTTCTGGCCACCGCGGATGATCATATCCTTGAGGCGTCCCACGATGTACAGGTAGCCGTACTCGTCAAGCCGGCCAAGGTCGCCCGTGTACAGCCAACCGTCTTTGAGCACTTCCGCCGTCGCTTCCGGGTTTTTGTAGTAACACTTCATGACGGCCGGGCCGGAAACCAGGATCTCGCCCACCTCTCCGGGCGGCACATCCGTATCGTTCTTATCCACAATCCGGATTCCCGTGTATCGCAGGGCCGGCCCCACCGAATTCCACTTGATTGGATGCGAGAAATTGGCCACGGCGCTGGCGCACGTCGCCTCACTCAACCCGTAGCCCATGATGAGCGGCCGTTTCAACACGCGCTGCGTCGCCTCGTACGTCTCCTCCGGCATGGGTGCCGCGCCCGAAACAAAAACCCGTATGCTGCTCAGGTCGTATTCACTTGCCCGCGGAAGGCTGCACAGAACGTTATAAATCGTCGGCACGGCGCTCATGAGGTTGATTCTGTACTTCTCAATCATGGGCAAAATCGCCATGATGTTGAACCGGCCCATCAAGAACACGTCGCCCCCGGCCATCCACGGCGTCAGCAGCGTCACCACCTGCGCGTTCACATGAAAAACAGGCAGAATGCACATGAACCGGTCCTGATCCGTTACGTTGTTCGAGTCAAGCACCATCCGCGCGTTCCACACGTAGTTCTTATGCGTCAGCACGACGCCCTTGGGCATGCCCGTCGTGCCCGACGTGTAAATCAGGGCCGCGTCACTCTCTTCGGTGGCGACAATAGGCGGGACCTCTTCTACAGGTTCCAGCAAGGCTGAAAACGGGTCCGCCCCATCGCACGGCTGGTCGCCCAGCACAAATACATGCTTGATCTTCGGCAACGCCGATTTGACCATCGGCAACAGCGGCGCCAGCTCCGGTATGGTTATCAGCGTGGTGGCGTCCGCGTTGTTCGCAATATAGGCGATTTCATCCGGTTTCAGCGTCGGGTTTACCGGCACGATGACGGCCCCGATCCGCCCCGCACCAAAAAACAAGTACAAAAACTCCACACAATTCCCCATCAGCAGGACTATCTTCTCCTCGTTCCCCACACCCCGCTTCGCAAGGTTCACCGCCACCCGGGCCGAAACCTCGTGCAAGTGCCGGTAACTGTACTCGTGCTCCTCGAAATGAAGGTACGTCTTGTCTCCGAGCGCGTTGGCTTGTTGTTCGACCAATTCGGTAATCGTCATGACATGGATCTCCTGTTATGGCGTTCCCGAGCCTTGCCAAAAGACACCACCGCGCTTTTCAGCGAAGAACGTCAGGCGCACCGCTCTCTTCAACGCTGGTGCAATAGAAGCGAGGGCCGCTCAACCGAACAGCCCCGCTGTGGAAGCAGAAAGCCAGGCTCAACCGGCGCCCAGCTGGGTGATCATGGACATCATAGGCAGAAACACCGACAACATCAACAAAACTACGATGACGCCAAGGAATACCGTCAAGATCGGCTGCAGCGCCTCGCCCAGGGTCGCAATGCTGATGTTCACTTCTTCTTCATACGTGTTGGCAATTTGCTCGGCTATGCTGTCCAGACGGCCCGACTCCTCCCCCGTCACCAGCATGTCCGTCACCACAGGCGGAATTATGGCCGACGCCTCGCGCAACGGCTGTTCCAAACCGCCCCCCCGCTCGACCGAGTCCCGCATCGCCTGGAGCGTTTGGGCAAACGCCCGGTTATGGATCGCGTTGCGCGTCAGTTCCAGCGTCGACATCATCGAAAGCCCGCTCTTGAGCAGCAGCGACAATGTCCGCGAAAACTCGACGATCGAGTTCTTGATCAAAATGGGCCCGATGATTGGGATGCTCAGCTTCACCCGGTCCGCCGTGATTCGGCGAAGCGGGTTTTGGACGTACCACACCTTGTACACGATCACCAGCCCAATCACGATTATGACCGGCAGCCACCAAAACAACGCCACCGCATTCGCCGCACCCATGAAAATGCGGGACAGCGTCGGCACCTGCACATCGAATTTCTTAAAGAAATCTTCAAACTGCGGCACAACCACCATCGCAATAAACATCACCACCCCAAAACACGCAAACACCAGGATGAACGGATAGAACATCGCCCCGCGGACGCGTTTCCGCAGCAACTCGCGCCGCTCCCGGTACTGCACAATTCGCTGAAGCACCGGCGCCAGCGTGCCGCTCGCCTCGCTCGCCTTGATCAAATTGACGAACACCGTGTCGAAATGCCGCGGGTGCCGCTCGAACGCCTGCCACAACGGATTGCCCATCTCAACGTAATCCGTCATGTCGGTGATCAGCGCCCGAACCGACGCCTTCTCGCCGCGCTCCGAGAGCGTCTTGAGCGATCGCAGCAGCGGCGTACCCGCGTCGATCAGCATGATCAGTTGACGCAAGAACGCCGTGATGTCGGCATTTCGAACCGATCCGGTAGCCGCCGGCCGGGGCCGGATCGATGCGCTGGTCGAAACCGGTTGTGGTCGTACGACCACGGCATCTTCGGCTGGTTCCATGGCGGCCGGCCGCTGCGCGACGCGGCGCACCCGTTTCATTCCTCCACCCGGCTTGTCGGCGTTGGTGGCCATATGATCAATCTCCTCCGTTCGATGGTTGAACGTGCTGCTACAATGCCCTTCGAAAAGGGGCCAATCTCCACTCTCAAATTGTCAGGCCGCGGGCGCTTCCCCGGCGTCGGCACGTTCGCTCCAGTACGTAACCTGGGGACCCGCCAGCCGATCGAAAACCACCACGGCTTCCACGTGGCGCCGGGTCGGCCGAAATTCGGCGTTTCCGGGCCCAACCTCCGCCACCTCCCCTTCGCTCGCTATGCGGAAACAGCGCGATTGAAAAGCCAGCTCTTTTCCCGGCCCTTCGGCAGACTCCGCGCCCGCGCTTCCGTTAAACATCGAGGGGTCTTTGCCCGCGGCCTCGCACAATTCCTGCAGACCACGGAATGGCCGGCGGTCCGCCAAAGCCTGGGCCGCCTGCAGCGGAATATCAAGCACTGCCGCAAGCACCTGGGGCGGCGCCGCATTCACGTTGAGATACTCTTCAGCGTTGTTGTGATCCACAACCGAATGCACCGTCACCAGCTTCGGGTCGATCTTCTTGTACAACCCCGGCGGCACCAGCCCACGCGTCGACAACTCGCTCAAATTCGTAAACCACGCACGGGTCGCCGGCGAACCCCTCGCAGCCGACAGCGGAAGGCTGCCGCGGATCGTCCGCGCCGCGCTCCCATCCACACCCAGCACCGCCTTCAACACGCGCGGTGTCGCATGATTGATGTTAATCTTGCCGCTCTCATCGGTGACGGTGAAGGTGGCCCTGCCCCGCAACGATGCGTCTGGCCCAATCCCGGCCGGCGACGACTTGTCCGCCCTGTACACCGGGTACTGAATCTCAACCGGGCCCGCCAGCACACTCGGCGCCTCACCCGCCGCCAACGCCGCCGCGATCTCGCCTATCGCCGCTTCCACGCCCCCGCGGGCAAATGCCGCCGCCCGCTGGCCCGCCAACTCCGTTTCCGTCCGCTCCAGATCTATCGAAATGGACCGGACAAACGCAGCGCCCAGCATCGAAAACAAAAACAAAAGCGCCAACGCCGTTAGCAACGCCACTCCGCGATCGGCATCGCGCGGGCGCGCGCGCCTTGATTGAACCAGTTTCATGGCGACTCCTCAGTTCACGTGGACTGAAAAAACGGCTTTTCGAGCGACTTGCTGCCAGGGCATATCCGGATCCATCAACACAAGGCTCACGCGGACCGCCTGCGGATTCACCCCGCTCGACCAGCCCGTCTGCCAATCTTGCGCACCGGCGTATTCCACCCGCATCGCCAATACGCCCTCCGCCACCGGCTGCTCAACCGGGTTCGCCGCACCGGGCACACGCACCGCCCGCATCAGTCGGCACAGGCCGTTCTCCCGGCTGATGTAGTAGCCCACATCCGCCCGCTGCAGCGTCCCATCTGCCGCCGGCAGCGTCGCCGGAATAAAAAAACGATCATCCTCAAGCAGCACACGGTGATAACGCTTGTCCTGAGCCGTCTGTACAAGACCCTTAATGGCTGCGCCCGACAATTTGGCTGAAACCGCCTCCGAAAAATCCTGTCGCATCTGGCTGAAAACGTATTGGGCGCGGCTGTCCAGTTCGGTGCGGCTGCTTTCCGCGCGCCACGTGTCCGTGACCCGGTTGAGCATCACGGTGCCCATTGTGGCGGGCACAGCGAGCACACCGATCACGACAATCAGTTCCATCAGGCTGAAACCGCGGTTGCAAGCACTGCGTTTCATGCGTTTCCTCCAGCGTCCCCGGCCATAGCCTGTGCTGTGGCCACAGGCCGCGAACCCAGCGAAAACCGCGGCGCGCTCGACGTCAACGCCACCGACCTGTCCCGGCCCGCATCCTTCCAGCGCACCACCACCGTCACGTCCACATGTTTGGAATTGGGCTGGGGCAGCGCCGCGTAAGCCTGCCAGCGAAATTTCCCATAAAAGGTTTCTTCCCGCGCATTCGAGGCCGGCTCAATCGGCGCCACCACAAGCCGGTCAAACGGCCTTCCCGCCGGAACCGCCGGCTTTGTCGCCCCCGGCACTTCCGGCGTGGCCGGTTCTGCCGGAACCACCTCCACCAATTGCCCCGGCTCCGCCCCATCCAGATTCCACACATACTTCGATGAGTTGCGCAGAATCGAGTCCATTTGTTCTTCAGCCAGCGACGCCGCCACCAACTGGCTTCGATTCGAACGGGAAAGCACAAGGCTCGATCCAAAAAGCGATACCAG
>DATKVG010000070.1:0-7572 GCA_035530195.1 Bathyarchaeia archaeon
ATCCGCGTCGAACGTCGAGAACGCACCCTGATCGTTGCTGATCGCGCCAAGCTCCGGTTGTGTATCGAAATTCAACCCGATCGACCCGTTGACGCTGGTGACGATCGATGGCGCCGGGGGTGGGTCCGGCAAGGCCGGGGGTAGCTTGGCGTCCGCCAGCGCGGCCATTGCCGCCTGCGCGTCCGCAACCGCCTCATTGGCAAAGAGTTTATTGGCCTCCAAAAAGTCCGTCACCAGATCGTTGGTCTGGTCGATCAGCTCTGGAACGGTCGGGTCATGCGTCGCGTCCCGAACGGAGTTGTAGAACGGAGTGGCGGGAGTCGGATCGGGGATGCCTTCAAGCGACATATTAGATTCTCCTTTCGGTTTCGAGATAGTCCACGATCACGCCCTTGACCTCGAAGTAGCCGGGGTTCGATACGGCAAAGCGGTAGAAGGACGAGTCCAGCCCGCGCCCGGTGTTCGCCCGATGGTTGGTCGCATGGGGCACGCCGGGCAGGCGCGTGGTGTACTCGAAGCTGCCTTGATGGTTGACGATGCCGACCGTGAACGGTTCCTCGGCGCGCCCGGCAACGTAAACGTGGCCGACACGCTTGCGCGCCGCCGTGCCCATGCTGTCCAGATCCCACGTCACGTTGGCGTCGATCGGCTCGCCGTTGTCGTCCAGCTCCGGGGTGAATAGATACAGCCCGTCTTGCCCGGCACCGTACACCAGACCGTCAACCTCCAACATGGAGTTGAACGGCAGTCCTTCCCACGTCACGGCAGCGGCAGTCGTGGTGTTCGTCCACAGGGAATTGCGCCGCTCACCCGGCAGGCGCACGAACGACTCCGCCTCGGCCAGCGATTCGAGCGTGGCCCGCGCCGTCCACTTCCCGGACGCGAGACTTTGCGCCAGGGCCAAGCTTTCCAGGGCCATGACGATGTGGGCCGCGCCGGAGAACGTGCTGACCGCCGTAGCATCGCTGGTCAGGGTGGAGACAGCCCGGTACAACTGAACAACAGTGCTGACCGCCTCGACCAAACTGGTCAGGCGCACGCTACGCCGGCCCGTCATGGTGTCCGTTGCCACGCCCCATTCCGTCAGCGTGGCCTTGAGCCGCGCCAGCGTCGTCGCCGCGCTGGACGCGACCGCCGCGCTTGTCAGGGTCAGCCGGCGGCGGTTCAGCATCGTTTCCTGCGCGACAGCATCCGACGTTGCCGTTGCGCGCCAAAGCAAGTTCATCTCGTTGTAACCGACCCCCGCGCTGGTCAGCGTCAAGTTGCTGTAATTGGTGTGCAGCACGGTTCCTTGCGCGATGGCGTCGCTCGACAACACCAGGCGCCGCCGCTCCTGCGACGTTGACGTTGCTGCGCCGGTCGAAGCCAGCGACAGGACGCGCCGCAACTCAATCGCATTGACCGCGATGGCGCTATCGGAAATCCACCCTTTGTAACGCGACCCGCTGAAATCGAATGTCTCCGAAAACGTTGCGTCTGATGTCAGTGTTTCCGGGATCGGCAGATCGTAGTCCCAATCGTCAAAGCCTGACGGCAATAGGGCGAGGTCCGCGTCTTGCCATCTACCCGTCAGGGCCGGCCCCGTAGGCTCGGTGCCGACGGCTGCGTGAACGGTCCCGGTCAGCGTGTTGAAATCGTAGTTGGTGGCGTCCGGCGGATTGGTGTCGCCGTTCGCCAGCACACCATTGATAAAAAACCAGACATACCCGTTGGTAAAGTCCAGCGCGACGCCAATCAGATCGTCGCTGGAAAACGCGGTGAGCGTTGCGCCAGCCACGCCGTTGTCGTACAGGTCGCCGTTACCGCGCAGGCACCACGCAACCTGCGTCGCGTCAGAAAGCGGAAGCGACAGATCAACCGTATTGTCGGCAACGCCGATACAGCAAAGATCCGGGTTGGCAGTCGAGGACAGCAACACTTCAAAATACAACAGCCCCGTCGATTTCGGGCGAGTCGAGCGAACAGCAACTTCGGTGCCTGTCGTGCAAGCGGCTGTCGTATCCGCGTTCGATAGCGAGATATTGGCGTGCTTGTCTGCTGCATTCCAAACGGTCGCACTCATGGCAGCCCCACATAGGATATTTCTTTGGCTGGCGTGTTTTCCGGGATACCAAGATCCCCGCGCTCGTCAATAACCACGTTGCCCCATGACGCCGGCAGGACGGCGTTTTGCAGCCCATCAGAAATGACCAGAGACTTAGACTCCCCAACGTTCACCGTTGCCCCAACATAGACCGTCCGGAGTACTCCGTAATTCCGGAATTGGAAAAAAAAATCATTTCTATCGAAATTATCCGACTGTAATTCGATCACGCCGGCATTGGTCACGACGCACCGTTGCGTCGATGGCTCTTCCTCCACAAAATCAGAAAAGTCCGCTAGGAAACTTGGGTGGAATCTATGGTCTGAACAAAGAACCCCAAAACTTTCGCGGCAATACGCTGGAATGAACATACCCATTTCGCGGTAAAACCCTGGATCGCCACCAACCGTTACGCGTATCTCATTTCCTGCGGCTGTGTATATCGGGTTGGGGCCTGGGTACGGGTAAACCCAATAGGGATCGGGGTTCCATCCAACAGGGGGGATGCTGTCAATGTAAACCCAATTTGGATCATACGACCAAGTGTAAACCACTCCGCTATAGACTTGATTCTCGCGCATATCCAATGCGTCGCAAAAATACCCCCCCCCTTCCAGAACGTGAGTTGCCGTCTGCACGTCGAAAATCGCGGTGCGCTCGGGGAATCCGAACGCCGGGGACCCCGTAAAAAAACCCACCGTAAGCTGTGTGCCAAAACTAATTTCCTTGAATGACGATGCCGGATCGGGTTCCAAAGGAACGTCCGCAACCTGCGCGACTATCCCGCCAATAAGCCCGGTAGAAATCCCGTTCCGCGCCTGCCGCACAACCTGCAACTCGTCGCCCAAGAAAAAAACAACAATGGGCGCAAAGTCAACGTCATAATCCTTTTGGGAGTTCCTCCCGAAAAAGAAAAACCGATCCGTTTCGTCGGTGTCGGCATCCTTCGGGAAGTGCATGACGGCATAAGGCAAAAGCGCAGGAGGACTCGCCACGTTTGAAGCGTCGGACTCGCTGAACAACAAACCATCTTCAACAAGTGTCAGTATCGCCGTTCCGGTTCCGGCAGGTGCCTCCGGCGTTATATTGCGATTCACATTGGACAGCGTGATCTTCAATTTCCAATGTTCCGTTCTCATGTACCTCTTGTACGCTGCGGAGGCGTTCTCCCCGTCTGTAGTCCAATCGTCAAGCGACGCCAACGCAATCTCCGGGTGCGAGTACCAATTGCATGTATTGTGCGCCTCCGTGCCATCGGTATTGAACGCCCAACCGCACCCCGCAAAAAATGGACTCTTCGTCACGTCATAGTCGGCATCGTAGTAGAACGGCAACAGGTCGTCAGGCGACAACAACACCAGGATTTTCCCGGCAGCAATCGCGTCCGCTAACTCGGTTCCTGTCGGGAATTTTTCGCCCGTCGGTATTCCGCCGAACTCCGAAACAAGCCCGCCAGTTTCCGTATCGCCTATCCGCTTCAACCAGTTCCGGTATCCCTTGCCGCTAGTGTTGTCGAACAGCGGCATAGGCATCGCCAGAACGCCATTCAACTTGCTAATTTCCACAATCCACGGATCTTTGCCGGCGTTGTAAACCCCATGAGTACGAACCCAATGCCAGTCGAATTGCGGGAACACGGTAACGTCAGGCTCCGTGTCGGGCAGAGCGCCAGTAAGGTATTCAGGCTGCGCCACGTCCGCAAGCCGGCCCAAGCCGAGCAACGCTTGGTAAAACCGCGTCATAGCGCCAGAGAACATCGACGCCTTCGGATACGCGCTGATTGCTTGGGCCGAAGCGTCCACCGCCCCGCCTTGGGTAATGCCTAGTTTTTCTATGTCCTGCCAGTTCGCGTCAAGCCCGTAAACAACCTCCGTAACGCCGCTCGGATTGAACTGATGCAACTCGAACGTGGATGGATCGCCACCATGGAGGATCTCCCGTACCCAAATGTGCGAATGACCCTCTTTACGCGCCGCGCCGCTGACCATGTGCGGAACATAGGTCGGCAAATGTTGCTCTAGCTCTTCCTTCTCGACCGGAACCGGCGGCGCCGCCTTGCGCGACGCCGGCTGGACATAGACGTGCTTCAACGCGCCGGCCAGGTAGACCGACACCAGCGACCCATCTGTGCCGTTGATCGCCTGATTGACGTTGGTGATGCCGCCAAGCTGTTGCCGCCGCAGCGCGCGGAACAGCAGTTGCCGCGCTGCGGGGAACAGCGATTGCGCTGCCGCTAAGTCACCCTCAACCCGCAGCGATACATCGGCGGGAAAGTATTTCTCCACGGATCACGTCGAGGACAGGCCGATTTGATACTTGATGTCGAATTCGTCGGTATCGCTGAACGTTCGCGTGGAGCTGAACCGCGTAGCCGAAACCAGCTTCCCGGACGTGTCGCCCTTGGCCGAAGTGGTCAGCATCGCCACCCCGTTGACGTTGAGCGTGCTGGCCGTCGCAATGGTGAACGTGGCCGGACTGGCGTAGTTGTTCAGAATCGCCGTTACCGAAGGCGCCGCCGTCGTCCATGCCACCCGCGTTGCCTCGGTATAGCCCTCGGTGCCGGACGTGATTTCTCCGAATGTCGCTGTATAACTGGCGCCGGTGTGCGTGCTGATCGGCGTCAACGCCGTCGCGTACAGGGACAGGTACAGGGACGGGATGCTGATGTGGTTGCCGAGAATCCCCAAGACAACAATCAACCCCTCGACCGGCAGGATGTTGGGGATGTCCTCGGACCACGGACCTTTGTTGACACGGACGTTGTAGACGCCAGCAGCCAGCAGGCCCATGCGCCCGATCGCTACGTTGCCCCGGTCGTCACGGTCCCACTTGTGATTGGTCAGGGCGCGGCGGATTTCCTGGCAGTGCTTCTTGAGTGTGGTCAGCGCGATCATGTCCAGCTCCTTAAATTGTGGTATCGACCGCTCCGCCGATACCCATTGTCAGCGTTTCCAGTTGGAAAACGCCTTGCTTGATGCCCAACTGCTGCATGAACAGCGGGCGCCCCGGTCCCGCATCCATCTTGATCCGGCCCGCCTGCGGGTAGGCAATGCTCCCGTCAGGGCGACCGATAGCCAACCCGACCTCGGACAGCCAGCAGGCAACCGGCGTTGCGCGATCTGGAACCATGTCGGGGTTGAAGTAGTCAGCGGCGACCTCGACCCCGGTGTGCGGGACCGCACCATGATTGCCGGCGGCGTCGATGAGCTGGAAGTCGCTCGGCCCGTTGCCGCGCAAAAACAGCGTGCGTTCGCGCAGACCAAGGAAGATCCCGCCGGCAACCGGCTCCATGACCGTGATCGACCGGCGAAAGGTCATCCAGCCTTCGATGGTGCTGGACACCCCGTAGTCGAGCGCGCGGGAGATATACAGCCACTTGCCGGCGGCGACGTACAGCCTGCCGTTGAAGTAGCGGACAATCTCGCCGCCCGGCATGGGCTGGCAGTCCAACCGCTCCGCCGCCCGGCTGTCGTCCGCCGCCAGGTTGTCCACGATCGAACAGCTCGCCGCAATGGGCAGCTTGGCGTAGCGGTACAGCCGATCGCCGTCCGGCGTCGTGACGTAGACGTTCATTTCGGTGACGCCCGGTGCCGTCTGAATCCCGGACACCAGAATGCCGCCGCCAGTCAGGGTGATGAACTCCACGCTCGACAGGGGTGACTCTTCCCCCCGCTCGTTCAGGACCGCGTAGGCCACGCCGTAGCGCCCCGCCGCCATGCCCCCTACCGTGGGGGTCAGCGTCGGGCGCTCGCCCAACAGCGCCATGATTCCGGGCCGGCGCACGTTGCCGTCAGGGTCGATGCTCCGCAGCACCCCGCCCGCCGTGAAGTAAATGTCCGGCCCGCAGTCGGTGTACTCGACGGGTTCCTCGAATGGCAAACCAACGAACAGCGGCGCCGCCGCCCCGCCCTCAAGATCCACGTCATAGAGCGTGTCGCCCGCCGCGACCAGTACCCGCGTCTGCGCCGCCGACTGCCAGAGGCTATGCGCGCCGTCTAGGGTCAGAAAATCCTCGAAGCCTGGCCGGCGCTGCCAGTCGCCGTTGTTCTGGATCGTGATGTTGTTCGCTACCCGCACCGCGCCCTTCGGCAGCGACGTTTCGCTCGAAAGCGTATCGAGGCCGATCATCAAGGCGGGCAGGGGATAGGGCTTCATGTCACCAGCTCGGGTTCATGCGGACCTGGTTGGACCGCTTTTCCTTCCGCGTCCGCTGCGTGTCGGCATCGTGACGCACCCCGAACTTTGTCGTGAATGAAACCTCTTTCTTTGCCGCCCGCTCCGGGTTGCCCTTATCGGGGTCCGTGATGTCGAGCGCCAAGTGTTCCATCCAGTCGATCAAGAACAAGTGATACCGCGACGGTATCTCCGGGCCTCGGTCGGGGTCCGTCAGATCCATCGGTTCAAGCGGCAGGCGGTAGGCCGACAGGCGGATCGGCGCCGCCACGGTCGGCTTCCGCACGATGGTCAGGTACTTCTCCTGCGGGGAAATGAACAGGCGCGGCGTCCCGGTCAGGGTTGACCAGTCCACGTTGGGCGCCCATTCCCGATGCTCGAAGTAGCCCCCGTATCGCGTTCGCACGGATTGATCCTCCAACTGCGAACGCGATACAGGTTCCAGGAAATGCCCACCCCACATAGCCGACCGTACTTCGATGATGCGTGGGTCCAGCGAGTATTCAGCAACATCAGCCTCGCCGTCGATGTTGACGAGCGCGCTGTCTACAGAATCCTCTTCGAGCAGGCTGGCGCGGACACAAGCCTCGTTCTCCGCCTCGTTGGCAAAGAACACCCCTTCTGCGTCCGACCACAGATAGGGCTTGGCTATGTCGTCCATCCGCCCGCGCCAAATGGCGAGCATTTCCTTGAGGGTCACTTCTTGCCCTTCGGTTCGCTGGTGACGTTCAGGACTTCAACGGCCTCGTCGCCGTCCTCCTTCATCATCGCGTCCCACTCGCGGTTGACCTCGGAGCGCGCGAGCTGGAAACCGCAAAGCTTCGCCAACTTGTCGATCGCCGGCTTGCCGTCCGTGGTGAAGTTGGCGGAGTCGTCGTCCTCCAACATGATCTTGATGTTGTCGCGGATGACCTTGGAGCGATCGAACCCGCCGGCCTCGTCCGCTTCTTCTTCCATCCCGACCGGGATGCAGCCGCGCGCAATCGCCTCCTTGCGGAAACGAAGCGGCACTTCGACGCCCTCCTTGTCGTGCGGAATGATGCAGGTATGCCCGCTTGTCAAAGACAGAAATGTTGATCCATCGTCCATGTCGCCTTTGGGGGACCATAGTTTTACGGCCATGTGCTTTTACTCCGGTGATTGAAAAAAAGTGGGGGCCAGCCGAAACCGGCCCCCAAATGTTCCGTGCTGGCGGAACGCAGTAGGCTCGACAGGAAGAGCCAATTCGGTTAGTCGTCCAGGCCTTGATTGAACTGCGAGCGACCGTGGACGATGTACTCGACCATCAGCCGCGCGGAGCCGGTCGTGATCGCCGT
>DATKVG010000071.1:0-24448 GCA_035530195.1 Bathyarchaeia archaeon
ATTTCGCCAGCCTCGAAGATCTAGGGACAAAAATGCAAATTTCAGGCGCCGCCATGGAAGCATTGAAGAAGTATTGCAAGGTTACTTCACATTTTTTTACAATTACAGGCACAGCCACGCGGCGCCAAGGTAAAATTCGGGCAACATGCACCGCGACCGTCATGGTTGTCAATCAGAACGCCAATATAACCAAATGGCGGGAGGAAACGATTGAACCGTAAGTCTACCAATATCAATATCTTACAGTTTGGCGAGCACCTGATCGCCAGTCTCAGGGTGCGCCGCTCTTCCAAAGGCCTCGACGTACTCCAATACGACGTCGAGCGCGGAAACTGGTCCGCAAAGAACGGATCGCTCGACGACGCACTCAAAGAGTTCGCCGCCAGGCACAACCTCGCCGAAGACCACGTCTTTTCCATCATCGCGCGCCACGAAATGACCGCCCGCATCCTTGAACTGCCCAGCCAGGACCCCGCCGAAATCGCCGGCATGATTCGGCTTAGCGCAGAGGAATACGTCCCGTTTCCGGCCGACGAATTAATCATCGATCAGTGCATCCTCCAGAAACTGCCCGACGGCCGCTCCAAAGTACTCGCCGTCTTTGCCCACCAGGACGTCGTCAACGCCCACGTCAAAACGCTCCACCACGCCCAGCTCGAACCCGAGCAAATCTTCCTGAGCACCGCCTGCCTGGCATCCGCGGCCATCGCCGCCAAACAGGGCGCCGGCCGGTTCGCACTCGTAAACCTCGCCTCGGAAGGCCTCGAGGTCGTCGTGATTCGAGACGGCCAGCTCGAATACGGCCGCGCCGTCGCCAGCAGCCAGAGCCTCGAGGATATCGAGGAGGAACTCCGCGTCGAAATCCGCGCGTCACTCGCCGCGTACCGCCGCGAATCCGAAGACGGCGAGTCTGTCAACGACATCTACCTCGCCTCCGATTGCGCGGACGTCGCGCCCCATTGCCAGGCGCTTGCACCCGAGTTCGAGCAGCCCTGCGCCCCCGCACAATTCGTTGCAACCCTGCTCAGCCAGGATGCCGCGCCCGTACCCGCCCTCGCCGCGGCACCGCTCGGCGCCGCACTGCTGGCTCAGGACCGCGGGGCCGTATCCATCCGCCTCCTTCCGCAATCGCTGGTGGCCGCGCGGCAGCGGTCCGACGTCAAGCGCAAGGCCATCCACCTGGCGGCGGCGGGGCTGGTGGCGCTGGCCGGGCTTGGCATCATGTACGGCCAGGCCGTCCAGCAGCGGCGGGCGTATCTGCGCGAGTTGCGCGCCCAAATCAGCCGAATCGAACCCGCCGCACAACAGATCGCGTCCAAACAAAAACAGTTGCGTATCCTCCAAACCCAGGTCGAGCGCAGCGGCAGCGTCGTCGAGCTCATGGCCTCGCTCGTCGACCTGTTCCCGCCCGCCGGCATGAACATCACCCGGCTCATTTACGCCCGCGAGAGCGGCCTCGAAATATACGGTCGTGCCGAAAACCTCACCCAGGTCGAACGGCTCGCACAGGACCTCATCGACGTTGGCAAAGCCTCCCTGGCCCAGTTCGCACGGGCCGAGCAGGCCTACGAACACAAGGTACTGGAGCGCAACATCGAAGTGCTCGACTACAAGATCGTCGTCCCGTTCCAGAAGAAAGAGGCAGAGGCGCAAACCGAAGAAAACGAAGAGGAACCCGATACCGTTGAATAATCTGTGGTCAAAACTGGCGCCCCGTGAACGCAGGCTCGCCGTGGGAGTCGCCATCGCACTCCTGTTTATGTTGATCACGACAACCGCCGTACGGTCCATCAGGAGCCTCAACGAGCTCGACGACTCGATCGACCGGATCGAGTCCGACCTGCGGATGTACACCGAACTCGAGGCCCGGCGCCTCAACGTCCAACAGGCCTATTCCGTCGTCGCACAGCAGCACTCGAGCGAGTGGACCGAGACCGAGATAAACAACCGGCTCCGCCAGGAAATCTACCGGCTCGCCCGCATGAAGCCCGACGCGCCCGCCGATACCCAGCAGGAAAACCTCGTCGAGATCCCGATCCTCCGCCAGGGCGTCCTCCGCAACAGCGGCCAGGGCTACCGCGAATACCGGCTCAACGTCAACATCCCACTGACCAACCTGCCCGCACTGATCGAATTCCTGATCCGGCTGCAATCGAGCCCGCAATCGCTCCGCATCGACGGGCTCGAGATCGCACGCGCGCCCCAGTCTACCGCCGTCAGCGCACGGCTCGACGTCACACGGACCGTTGTCGACGGCGTCGAGGGCGAGCAGGAGCCGCCCGCGCCACAGCAGGCCGAAACATGGGACGGCGCAACCATCGACCGCTGGAAGGCCGAAGGCTGCGAAATCGCCCTCTCCCCCGACATAAACGGCATCGCGGCCACGGGCGGCTGCATCAAGGCCGTGGCAACCGCACCCGGCGGGTCGTTCAGCATGTCCGCCGGCCTCGACGAACCGGGAACGTACGAGGTCGAGGTCGAGGCCGTAGCCACCGGGCCCGCGCGGCTCGAGGTCAAAAACGAAACCACCGGCCAGTTGTTCGACGGCAGCGCCGATATCGCCGGCGACAGCCTGGCCTACCGGTATAAGCTGCAGTTCGAAGTGCCCGGGAGCGACGAGGCCGGGCTCACCCGCATCGCCGTGCCCCACGTGACTGTGGCCGACGCGGGCACTCAGGTCTTTGTAGACCTCGTGACGCTCAGAAAGGTTGCAGGGTAACCCATGGAACGCAGATACGTCATCATCGTCATTGCGGTCCTGGCGGTAATTGCCGTGGCCGTTGGCTTGCGGTCCGCGCTCAACCCGTACAGGACCCGGCAAGCGGCGCTCCAAGCCGATCTCGCACAGATTAAGCCCGTCGAAGTCAAGCTCCAAACCAAGCAGGCCAATTTCGCCCGATGGAAACAGGCCATCGGGGCAAAACCAGCCGTTTGGCAGGAACTCATTCCTGCGCCACCGCCCCCCCCGCCACCCCCGCCTAAACCCCCCAACACCAAAGAAAAGATCGCCGGACTGAAAGTCACCCGACAGGGGATCGGAGACAAGGTCCGCATCATGTCCAAAGAAAACCCAAAAGGCGTGTTCCTCGGCCCCGGCGATTCCATCAACGGAATGAAAATCAAAGAAGTCACAAAAACTGACGTCACCTTCTCCCTCAAATGGCGAGACAAGGAACTCACCGAAACCGTACATCGCGAATAACACGCCGCGCGCCTCCAGGTCCTCCTAAACCGTGCCGCACTCGAAGTCTGGCAAGCCGCTTGGTTCGAAGAAGCCGAATTCACCGACCTCTGGACCGACCCTGAGACACACACTCGCCACACCAACCCAGGCGCCGCCCTGATCCCGACCCCCACCCCGCCAAACGTTGATTAGCACGCCGACATCGCCGAGGTCGGCCTACTTCCATCGCGAATAAAGATTCTATATATGACGACCTAATTCTTGCTGAATGTGGGTCCGGAATTATTCCGGACCTACAGATGCCGAGCCTACAGGAACGTGCAAAAATTCGATCGTGCTGTATAAGGCCGAAAAGACGCGGATCGATCGAGGCCGTAAAGGGAGTCGGTTTATCGGTTTTTGTTGAATACGGGTTTGCGTTTTTCGAGGAATGCGCGGACGCCTTCTATGGCGTCGGGATGCTGGACGCATTCGGTGATGGCATGTCGTTCGCGTTCGAGTTGGACCTCGAGCGGGGTTTCGTAAGCGTTTGTGATTAGGTTCTTGACTTGGCCGAACGAGTGCAGGGACCGGTCCATCAGCTCACGAGCCATTGCGAGTGCCTCGTCGAGCGCCTGGCCGTCTTCGACGACGCGTGTGGCCAGCCCCCATGCGAGTGCCTGGTCGGCTGAGATGGGTTTGTCAAATGCGGCGATTTCGAGCGCGCGTGCGTGGCCGACGAGCCGTGGGAGCGCGAACGTGCCGCCGCCGTCGATGCACAACCCCCAGGACGTGTAGACCTGGCGCAACGTGGCGGATTTCGCCATGACGCGGAAGTCGCAAGCGAGCGCCGTCGAGAATCCCGCCCCGGCCGCGATGCCGTTGATAGCGGCAATAACGGGTTTGCGGATGTGGCGTATCTCGGTGACGGCCTGGTGGAACGTGCCGGCGAGGCGGTAAATGGCGGCGGGTATCCCCACCGTGGATTGCGCCACCTTCTTGAGGTCCGCGCCCGATGAGAAGGCTTTGCCCGTCCCGGATATGACGACGACTTTTACGGTGGGGTCGACGGCCATGGCCACAAAATGCGACGCCAGGGCTTCGATGACGTCGCTGTCCATGGCGTTGTAGACTTCGGGCCGGTTAAACAACACCTGGGCGATCCCGTCCTGCACGTTGACCACGAGTTTGTCCGACATCCCGACTACCTCCCATTATGGTTAAGGTTAGGGTTACGGCCATGGTTGTGGAGCCGTTGGCATGATAACGCCGCGCCGATACGAAAGGCTAATTCCTCACTTGAGTGCGGCAGGGTTCATTGAGGCGAGGGACACAAAGGGCAAAAGGGACAAAAGGGCAAGTTGTCGAACCCGCTACCGGGGTACATCGCGGTTTGATTTCAACCCAGGGTAGCGGCCGGCCCTGGAAAGGTGTGGAGTAGTCGCGAGGCTCTTGGGTCGGGGTCTGCGGCAGGTGGTGGTATAGAGCAAACGGTGCGGGCCGGGAGCAACCCTGGGTTCCTAATCATCAGGAGCGTGAAATTCTTTCGTAACTCTTATGCAGCAACGCGGTGGGGTCGAGCTCCTGCTCGACCGTGGGGTAGCGAAACAGACCTCGGTTTTGCATGCACCACCTCCGCCGCCACCGCACGGTCGCGCGGGAGCGCGACCCCACCGCGTTTAGCGCCCCGTGGAATACATTATGGCCTCGAACATAGCGTGTGCCCTCGGGATCAAGAAGATCTTGTCCCGGTCTGTAAGCTTATTGGGGTTAATCCAAGGGTATTCGGCTATGAGAGACCGATCGGCCTTACTAAGTGGTGTTGTTTCATCAATGTAATCCGGCGACTCCGGTCTCTAGCAGCCCGTGGTAAGAGTCTCGTGATGGCGAGCGCGAGCCATTTGGCACGGGATCAAGGCGCGAAACCGCAGGAAAAGTGCCTCCTTTTTCAAGGTTTCGCAACGCAGAGACCGCGACAAAGGGCCGTGCGCAGACCATGACGACTTTTACCACGGACTGCTAGTCCCCCAAAAAAGGGCTGGGCCCGGTGGCGGGAGACCAGCCGGGCCCGTGGTGGTGGGTGGTAAATGTTTATGGACCCGCGGCAGACTGAGCTACACTGCCGCCGAATTCTTTAATACCTCACTCCACCTCCCTTTGCCCAGCGTAACAAACCAGACGACTCGCCTATTTCCCGGTTCTTATTTCTCAATGGGTAGATCGGATCTTGCGGTCCATTCGGAGCAGGCGATCAAGTGCGTCCATTCGGACCGAGGGGCATGTCTTGCAGCAAGTCGGGTTGAACGGGCGCCGTCCGGACGTTTTGACGCCAGAGTTCCCGCAGATATTCCCGGCGCAGCCTGCCGGCCTGATCGGCGAGTTCGGCGGCGCCTGCGGTTTCGAGGAGGCGGCGCGTGGCGGGCGTCGAGCACCAGGCGGCGACGGGTTTGCCGAGGCCGATGGCGATGCGCGCGGCGCGGATGCTTCCGCCGGTCTTGCGGGGCTCGACGACGCAGACGAGGCGGGCGAGCGCGCCGATGGTGGCGTTGCGGGTGACGGCGGCGTGGGTTTCCCAGGGGGAGTCGGGCTGAAACTGGCTGAGGATCAGGGCGCGGCCGGCGTCGACGGCACGGGAGATGGCGGCGGGCGCGTCGTAGGTGAGGAGGCCCTGCGGCAGGACGACGAGGGTTTTGCCGCCGGCATGGATTGCGGCGAGATGGGCGCGGGTGTCGACGCCGCGCGCGCCGCCACTGACGATTGCAATGTGTTCGGCGGCGAAGAAGGCCGCGCAATTGGAGGCAAGGCGGGCGCCGGCGTTGGAGGGGTCGCGTGCGCCGACGACGGCTGCGGCCGGTTTGGCAAGCAAATCGCGGCGGCCTTTGAAGAAGATGATTGGCGGCATGGCGGTACCGAGCCGGGCCAAGGTTGAGGGCCAGTCGGGGTCGGTAGCCGTGATCGCGTCGGCACCGCACGCGGCGAGTTTGTCGAGGAGGTCGCGGGCTTGTGCGCGATCGGTTGTGGAGCATCGTGCGACGAGGGATGCGACGTCGTGCAGGCCCGGCGGGAGGCGGTGGGTCAGGTCGCGCGGGTCGGTGTTGAGCATGTCGGGCAGTGGCATGTGGAGGGCGGAAGACGCGGCGATAGCGCGATGCACGGCGGCGGGCCCGATGCCGGGGAGGAGCAGGAGGGCGAGGATGGCGGCGGAGTCAGGCGTCATGGGGATTGGGGATTGGGGTATGGGGTAAGACGAAGGATGAAGGATGAAGGATGAAAGAAACTGGAGTTGGAATGGACACTGTGGACATTGTGAACGGAAGAGGGGGGAAGGCTGGGACAGATGGCGCCCTCGAGGAGTCGGGCGGAGTCAGTCGCTGTTTTCCGAGTTGGCGCGGAGTGGTGCATTCTTTTTTTCCCCGGCGCCATGATACCATACCCGCGGTGCGTTGACCATGGAGGCTTGTGCAGGTATGAGCGCACACACGCGGGTGCGTCCCGAACCTTTTTTGTGGGGTGCGGCGACCTCTGCGCATGCGGTGGAGGGGGGTAATTTCAACAGCGATTGGTGGCGTTGGGAACAGCGTCCGGGGCGGATTCGCGACAGCGCGAGTTCGAAGGCGGCGGCGGGTCATTTCACGCGGTACCGGGAGGATTTTGCGCTTGCGCGGAAGTTGGGCCACCGCGCGCACCTTTTTGTGATGGAGTGGAGCCGAATCGAGCCGGCGCCGGGGCGGTTTGACGATGGGGCGATCGAACATTACGGGGATGTGTTTGATGCGCTCGCCGCGGCGGGTTTGGAACCGGTATGCGCGTTGCAACATGTGACGAGCCCGGGGTGGTTTGGGGAGATGGGCGGCTGGGCGGGGCGGGATGCGGCGCGGCTGTTTGAGGGGTACGCACAGCGGGTGGCGGATGCGTTTGGAAAGAAATGCCGGTGGTGGATCCCGATCCTGGAGCCGATGCACCTGATCGAGATGGCTTATTTGGAGGGGTTGTGGCCGCCGGGGCAAGGAAGTGTGCCGGGAGGGGCGAAGGCGTTTTGCCATGTGGCGCAGGCGCATGCGTCGGCGTGGCGGGCGCTGCATGATGTGCGCGGGGATGTGATGGTTGGGGCGAGCACGCGGGCGAGGAGGTTCCGGTCGTTGAATGAGCACAGCGCGTGGGACTATCGTGCGGCGATGCGTGAGACGGCGCGGTGCAATCAGTGGCTGTTCGACGCGGTTACGGGCGGGAAGTGGCCGCGGATTCCGGGTTTTCGTCCCGCTGACGTGTCGGGTACGGCGGATTTTCTGGCGTTTTCGTATTACGGTACGGAGTTTTTGAAGTTCAACGCGTTTCGACCGGGAAGGCTGTTTTGCCAGGTTGTTGACGAGGGGAGCGGGCCCGTCGGGAACCCGCAACCGCGACCTTGCGCGGACGGATTGGGGGACATCATCGAGGCGTATGGCCGGTACGAGCTGCCGCTGGTGATATCGGGGAACGGGATAGCGACGGGTGATGACGGGGCGCGGTGCCGGTTTTTGCTGGATCATGTGTCGGTGGTGCTTGATTGTATGAAGAAAGGCGGGGATTTGCGGGGTTATTTTTGGTATTCGCTGCTGGATGGGTTCGAGTGGATGGAAGGTTACGGGGCGCGGTATGGTTTGATCCATGTGGATCCGTCGAGCCAGGCGAGGACGCCGAACGGCAGCGCGTACCTTTACAGGGACATCTGCGAGAGTGGAAGCGTGCGGCGCGGGGCGGTAGACCAGTTTTGTCCGGGCTGGAACGAGCGGGAGGCGGAGCGATGAGGATCATCATGGCGTGCGATTGCGGTGCAACGGGAACGCGTGCGGGCCTTTACAGCGAGGAGGGCGTGCTGTTGTCGGAATGCGCGGGAGGTCCTGCGAACGCGATCGAGCACGGTGCGCTTCATTGCGCGACGCTGATCGCGGGGTTGGGACACACGCTGGCGACATCGGTGGGGGTGGAACGGATTGACGAGGCGGCGGCGGGGGTTTCGGGCGGTGCGCGGCCACACTTGCGGGGCCAGATTGCGGAGGCGGCGCGGGAGATGCTTGGGGCAGGGCGCGTGCGTGTGACGGACGACCTGCATCCGATATTGTTTGCGAACGCGGGCGGTCTTGCGGCGGTGGTGGTGACGGCGGGGACGGGCTCGTCGGTGTTGGCGCAGTCGGAAGAGGGGACGTCGCTGATAGTTGGCGGCCACGGTCGTGTGTTGGGCGACGACGGGAGCGGGTACGGAGTTGCGGTGTCGGCGTTGCGTGCGGCGGCGAACGCGTTTGACGGGGCGGGTCCGGAGACAGAGCTTGTAGAGGTGCTGCCGAGCGCGGCGGGCCTGGACGGGTTTGATCAACTGGCCGAATGGGCGGCGGACGCTTCGAAGAATGAGATAGCGGCGCTGGCGCACGGGGTGGTGAGCGCGGCGGTGGCCGGAGACAAGGTTGCGTTTGGGGTTATCCGGGAGCAGGCGGGTCTATTGGCAGGCCAGGCGCTGACGGCGGCACGGCGTCTGGGGCTTCCGGCCACGACGCCGGTGTTTATGAACGGAAGCCTGTTCGCGGAGTCGGAGTTCTACGCGAACGCGTTCAAGCTGGCGCTCGAGGGGAAGAAACCGGTGTTGCAGCCGGCGTTTCCGCTGAAACGGCGTCACGCGGCGGTTTTCAGCATCCTGAGCGTGGGCCCGGCGAAGTGGTATTCGGAGTCGTCGGTGGCAGTGCCGGTTGGCGAGGGACGTGCGGCGGTGCTGCCGGTGACAGAGCGTCGGCTCGAGCGGGGCAAGCACCTTGACGAGCTCGAGCCGGTTGAGATGGTACGTCGGATGGCGGGAGAGGATGCGGGGCTGGCCCGAGCGGTACTTGCGGAGGAGCACAATATCGCGGTTGTTATTGAATGGGTGGCAGCGGCGATGCGGGACGGGGGCAGGCTGATCTATGTGGGCGCGGGGACGAGCGGGCGGCTTGGCGTGCTTGACGCGTCGGAGTGCCCGCCGACGTTTGGCGTTGTGCCGGGTCGTGTGGTGGGGTTGATCGCGGGGGGGGACCGGGCGTTGCGGGAAAGCGTGGAACTGGCGGAAGACGATGTGGAATCGGGTGCGCGTGCCGTGGCGTCGCTAAAGGTTAGACATGGTGACGTTGTGGTTGGAATAAGCGCGTCGGGGCGGACGCCGTATGTGTTGGGGGCGCTGGAGGAAGCGGGGAGACGAAATGCGCGGACGGCGCTGTTGTGCAGCAGCCCGCCTGTTAGGGAGAGCAGGCGGGACGCCCGCACCACAATTGAGAGCAGGCGGGACGCCCGCACCACAATTACCAGTGGCGAAGAAGGCAGGCGGGACACCTGCGCTACAATTGGCACGACGGTTATTTGCGTGGAGACTGGGCCGGAGGTGGTTGCGGGGTCGACGCGCCTGAAGGCGGGATCGGCGACGAAGATGGTGTTGAACATGATCAGCACGTGCGGCATGGCGCGTGCGGGTTATGTGTTTGAAGGTTACATGGTGGGTGTGCAGCCGGTGAGCGCGAAGCTGCTTGGCCGTGCGGGTCGGATGATATCGGCACTGACAGGAGAACCGGAGGAAGTCTCACATCGCCTGTTACGAGAAGCCGACAACAGCATTCCGGTGGCGGTGCTGATGGCACGGAAAGGGTTGAAGGTTGATGAAGCGCGTCGCGTTTTAGAGGAGGCAGGAGGATCGTTGCGTGCGGCTTTGGAGTCGGTATAGTTTTTTTGTAATCGGGGCGGTGTTGGTAATTCCGGCGTTTTGTTCAGCGGAAGATTCAGGGGTTTTGCCGATCGAGACGCTTCAAGTTCGGGTGCGGTTGATGTCGGCGAAGACGATCGAGTTGAGGTCGGTGGCGGCCATCACGGTGAGGTCGGCAAGAGGGGCGAAAGAGCTGCCTGCGGGATCCTACACGATTGAGGCGACATCGGTTACGCCGCCGGGTCGGCGTTACCAGGTTTTTATCAAAACGTTCCGGCCAGGGGAAGAGGCGGAGGCGGGCAATTTCGTAGCGCAATGGAAGGCGCAAGCGTATTCGGCGGAAGTGGTGATGTTCGGGAGGAAGTTTTCGAGCGGTTCCGGGGCGGTGATCGACAATCGGAGCCAGTGGATATCGGTGGCGCGGTTGGATACGGAGAAACAGGCGGAGGCGCTGAAGGCGCATCTTGAGAGGCAGAAAGTATTTGGATGGATTGTGCCGGAAACGGTGGGCACCGGCTCGGCGACGATCGGCATCATCAGCGGCGGGAATACTGTGGCGCAAGGTTCGACGCCGTTGAGGTTTGCGAGCAGCGCGCCGTTGGAAGTGCCTGGAATTGAGCGGGGGTTCTGGAATTCGCAGCCGCCCGCGCGCGCGGCGACATTGAGTTTCACGGGGACGCTGGAGGTTGCGCCGGGGCCGGACGGTCGGATCGACCTGACGGAGCTTATTCCGGTTGAAGAGTACCTGGCGGGGGTGTTGCCGGCGGAGATGCCTTCGAGTTGGCCGGGGGAAGCCTTGAAGGCGCAAGCGGTTGCTGCTCGGACGGAAGTTTTGTCGGCGCTGGGCGGGAAACACATGCTGGCCGGTTTTGATTTCTGCGCGACGGAACACTGCCGGTCGTATGGCGGCTACACGAGCCATCACCGTTCGACTGACGTGGTGGTGTCGGTAACGGCGGGTGAGGTTTTGGTTTGCGGGGGGCGGTTTGCACCGACGGTATTCTCGGCGAACTGCGGGGGCTGCAGCGAAAACAACGAGACGGTGTGGTCGGCTCCTGCGGACATGGCGCTGCGGTCGATATCGGACGTACGAGGGGGTAAGAGGGTTTCGTGGCGGGATGGCGGAATCGAGAAATGGCTGAAACATCCGCCAGCGTCGTATTGCGACCACCGGGCGGATAACTTTCGGTGGATTCGGCGTTTTTCGGGGAACGAATTAAGCGAGATCGTCAACAGAAAACACCGGGTGGGGACGGTGCGGGGCATCGAACTGCTGGAGCGGGGCGCAGGGGGGCGTTTGACGGGTGTAAAGATAGTTGGGACTGCGGGGACTGAAGTGGTGAGAAAAGAGTTGAACATCCGACTTGCATTTGGAGGGCTACCCAGTGCTATGTTTATGGTCGAGATGACTCGAGGCTCGGGTAGTCCTTCCGCCTTCACGTTTATTGGGGGCGGCCGGGGTCACGGCGTGGGCCTTTGCCAGGACGGCGCGTGCGGCATGGCATTGGCGGGTAAGACGAGCGGCGAGATTTTGCGGCACTACTTTTCAAATGTGGACATAACGAGGTTGCACTAGATGGATTTGGAAGCGCTCAAAGACAAACCGGCGCGGTTCATCATCGGTCTGATGTCGGGCACCTCGTGTGACGGTGTCGACGCGGCGCTGGTACGCATCAAGGGAACGGGTGAGAACCTCCAACTCAAGTTCCTGAAATTCCTCAACATTCCGTACCCGGCCGCGTTCAGAAACCGGCTGATGTCGAAGCACGTGAGCGTGCACGAGGTGTGCCTGCTGGATTTCGAAGTGGGCGAGAAACTCGCGGAAGCCGCGGTCGAAATGAAGAAGCAAGCGGAGGCCGATGGGATAGCAGTGGACATGGTGGCGTCACACGGCCACACGGCAGCGCACATGCCACCTCGGGATGGAGCGGGGTACGGTACGCTTCAGATAGGTGAATCGGCGGTGGTATCGGAGCGGACGGGCCTCGTCGTTGTATCGGACTTTCGGCCGTCGGACATGGTAGCCGGGGGGCAAGGTGCACCGCTGGTCCCCTACGCGGATTGGGTGTTGTTTGGTAAATACGGGAGAAGCCTAGCGTGCCTGAACATAGGTGGTATCGCGAACTTCACGGTAGTAAGCAAAGAGTTGAGCAAGGTGTATGCGTTTGATACGGGCCCGGGGAACATGGCGATAGACGGCGCGGTGAGGCTGCTGACGCGTGGGGAGAAATCCTTTGACAAAGACGGTGAGTCTGCGGCGAAGGGAACGGTGATAGACGAGTTTCTGGAGTACTTGTTGTCGCATCCGTATTTTGAGCGGCAGCCGCCGAAGAGCACGGGTCGCGAGGAGTTTGGTTCGGAGGTGTATCTGCGTGACGCGCTTGCCAGTAGGAAGGAATATGGTTACGAGGATTTGATTGGGACGGTGACGACGGCGGTTTGTTTCAGCATTGTTCGGGCGTTCAACTGGTACATCAAGCCGCGTGTGGACATAGACAGGATAATTGTGAGCGGGGGCGGTGCTTATAACCAGACGCTGATCCACTGGATCCAGCGTGCGCTTCCGGAAGTGAAGATCCGGATGAGTGATCGGTATGGGATTCCGAGCAATGCGCGGGAGGCGGTTGCGTTTGCAATTCTAGGGAATGAAACGATTTGCGGGACGCTGGCGAACGTGCCGAATGCGACGGGGGCTTCGCATCCGGTGATTTTGGGGAAGATTACGCCGTCGAGGTGAGGCGAGGGGAGGCTGAGGGAACAGCGAGCAATTTCGCTGAAGCCTGTCTTAACGTCGCGCTGAAGCGCGCTATCGAAGGGGATAATCCATGACCACCCCGTCTAAAGACGGGTGCAAAGAGCAGCCCGCTAAAGCGGGCTAACCTTCCGCCCGATTAGGCGCAGGATACATAGAATCGATGGAAGCAAGAAAAGATTTTTTGAATTTTTCTTCGCAGGGGCGGGTGTTTTGGTTGGAAGTCATGCGGGGCCAAGGTCCTCAATCATAACTACAAGAGTAGATAACGATCGGTTTTTTCTTCTTGCCAATTCGGTGGTGCGAATGCTATACTGATAACTCTTGTGGCAAGCCCGCGCTGGGGAGCGGAACTTGGCCGTTGCGGGGCGCATAAGCAGTAGTGACGAGATTGGGAATTCAGGCTGCGGCTACACGATCGCCGAGTGGTGGGAGGGGGATCGCGTGGTGGCTGGAAATAGACGTGGGAGCATGGAATGGCTGTGCCTGACGAAGCCGGTCACGACCCGATCGAGCAAGCATGGCGCGTTCACCGTTTGGCCTCTTCCCTTGGATTTGACTGGCCGGATATTTCGGGCGTATTCGAGAAAGTCCGGGAAGAACTTGGGGAAATCGAGCATGCGTGGCACGGGGGCGATCGGGTGCACGCGCGGCGTGAACTTGGCGATTTGCTTTTTGCGGCAGTCAACCTGGCGCGGTTCCTGGACGCGGATGCGAGCGGGGAACTGATAGAAGCGACGGCGCGATTTGCGCGGCGTTTTGAGTTGTTGAAGCAGGAGATCGTGCGGGAAGGGCGGCGGATGCAGGATTGCAGCCTTGCGGAGTTGGATGTGGTGTGGGCGCGCGTGAAGAAGATGGCAGGGGAACGTGAAAAAGGCGGGATGCCTTGACATTTCCGTTGTTTGTGATGCAAACTCGCCCGTCTGCATGAGCGGAAGCGAGTGCGGGAATTCCTGCACGGACGCGATTGAGTTACGGCCGGTGGGAGGTGGAGCCGGCCGGGCGTGAGCGGTGGCAACGTTAAGTTTGGAAAGCGGAAGGGGCCTTGGAGCGGGTTCGCAAGGCGGGAGCTCCAACGCCATTAAGTGCGCGTAAGCGCGCGATAAGGGCTGCTGACAAATCGCTGCGGTTGCGGCGGTCGTGTTGCGTCCTTTCATGGAGATCCAATGGCGCCCAAAGAACTGAATCCTTGGGAACTGGCGCAAGATTATCTTCGGCAAGTCTTAGACGAACACAGCTACAAGAACTGGTTTTCGCAGACTCGGTTTGAGTCGTTCGACGAGGGTCAGTTGACGGTGAATGTTCCGAGCCAGTTTTTTGCGGACTGGCTGCGGGACCACTACCTTGACGCGATCGTCGAGTCGGTTCGGAAGGTGATCCCGGAGTTCAGGGAGGTGCGGTTTGCGCCGTCGCCGGACCTTTCGTCGCCGGTGGTGGAGCAGCCGGTGGGGGCGCTGTCGAACCTGAAGCACAAGGCGATCCCGACGGCAGGCGCGGCGACGGGTTTTGTTCCGCGTTACACGTTTGACCGTTTTGTGGTTGGTTCGGGGAACCGTTTTGCGCACGCGGCGGCAAAGGCGGTTGCGGAGTCGCCGGCGCGGGCATACAACCCGTTGTTCATCTGCGGCGGCACGGGGCTCGGTAAGACGCACCTGATGCAGGCGCTGGGCCAGGAGGTTCTGAGCCGTGACGGGGACGCGAGCATTGTTTTCATTTCGTCGGAACATTTCACGAACCAACTCATTGAGAGCATTGCGAAGAAGTCGACGCAACGGTTCCGAGCAAAGTATCGGAAGGCGGATGTCCTTCTGATCGACGACATTCATTTCATCGCGGGCAAGGAGGCGACGCAGGAGGAGTTTTTCCACACGTTCAACGCGCTGTTCGAGCGGCACAAACAGATCGTGCTTTCGAGCGATCGGACGCCGAAGGATATCCCGGGGCTTGAGGAGCGGCTGGTTTCGCGGTTTGGTTGGGGGCTGGTGACGGACATCCAGCCGCCGGACCTTGAGACGCGTGTGGCCATATTGAAGAGCAAGGCGTCGGAGGAGCGGGTGTCTGTGCCTGACGAGGTGCTTCAGTACGTGGCGACGCATATCACGACGAACATCCGGGAACTCGAGGGGGCGCTGATAACGGTTTTGGCGTTCAGCCGGCTGACGGAGCGGAAAATCAGCGTTCCGGTGGTTGAGGAGGTTCTGCGGGACCTGATTGGGAGTGAAAAGATCCGGCCGGTGACGATCGAGGCGGTTCAGCGAGCGGTTGCGGAGCGTTTTGACGTTCGTGTGGCGGATCTTTGCGGGCGGAACCGGCAGCGGATGATTGTGTTTCCGCGTCAGGTGGCGATGTACCTGTGCAAGACGCTGATCCCGAGCTTGTCGTTGAACGAGGTAGGGAGGGCGTTCGGGGGTAAGGACCATACGACGGTGTTGCACGCGTGCCAGAAAATCAGCAAGCAGGCGGCGAAGGATCCGACGACGAAGCAGGTGCTGATTCAGTTGCAGAAGACGCTGCGGCCGTGATGGGGTTTAGGGTTTAGGGTTTGGGGGTAAGCGGAGAAGAAAAACCAATAAGACCTATAGGACGTATAGGGGGAGCGAGGCCGGGGGCCGGAGGGGGCGGCCGGGGGCGCGGAGCATAAGAGCGGGACACCCCTTAGAACGCGAGGCAGGTCAGCGAAAAGCGGGAAAAGCGGGGACAGACACTTCCCGAACTGCAGGAAAGTGGCAGTCCCCGTTTTTTGGTTGAATTGCGGGATTTCCGGGGGGTGTGGTAGTATTATTAGACGGTAAAAAGGGAAGTGGAAATGGCGAGTAAGGACGTAATTTTGTATCCGGACGCTCCTTTGACGAAGAAGGCAGCGCGGTTCAAGAATGTAGGGCCGGCCGTAGCGAAGTTGGCGGCGGAAATGTTTGAGATCATGGACACGTACGATGGTTGCGGTCTTGCGGGGCCGCAGGTGGGTGTGTCGAAACGGATTGCGGTGCTGCGGGAGCCGGAGAGACAGACGGATATCTGCCTGGTGAACCCAGAGATTATGGAGACGGAGGGCCAGGAGTTTTTGGAAGAGGGTTGCCTGAGCCTGCCGCAGGTTTTTGCGATGGTGCCTCGTTATACGCGGTTGCGGGTTCGGGGTTTGAACGAGCATGGGAGACCGGTCGAGTTTGAGGCGGCGGGGATGCTGGCGCGCATCATCCAGCATGAGGTGGATCACCTGAACGGGCTGGTTTTTCTGGACCGTGTGGACCTGCTGACGCGTGAGGCGAAGTTCCAGGAGTGGCAGGAGATCCGGAGCGAGATGCTGACCGCAACTGAAGAACAGTAAGGCGCCCATGCTGACCGATTCCCCTTCCGTAGAGCGGCTGATCGAGGCGTTTCGCCGGCTGCCGGGTATTGGGAAGCGGACAGCGGAACGGCTGGCGCTGCATCTTCTGGGTGCGCCTGAATCGGAATCGGAGTTTTTGAGCGAGGCGGTGAGGAACGCGCGGGAACGTATCCGGACGTGCTCGGTCTGCTGCAACCTGACGGAGGCGGACCCGTGCGGGACGTGCGCGGATGAGCGTCGCGACCGGTCGGTGATCTGCGTGGTGGAGCGGGCGTCTGGGGCCATCGCGATCGAGAAGGCGGGGACGTACCGGGGGCTGTACCACGTGCTGAACGGAGCGCTGAATCCGCTGGAGGGGATCGGGCCGAGCGAGTTGCATATCGACCGGCTTATGAAGCGGCTTGAAGCGGGTGGCGTTGCGGAGGTGATCGTGGCGACGAATACCACGGCGGAAGGTGAAGCGACGGCGCTTTATCTTTCGCGGCAGATTAGCCCGCTGGGCATTCATGTGACGCGGATCGCGCACGGGGTGCCGATGGGCGGTGGGCTGGAGTTTGCGGACGACGCGACGTTGTCGCACGCGTTGCAAGGGCGGACGCGGCTTTCTTAAATGATGAATGATGAATTTTTTTCAGACCCACAAGGAGGGGGTGTGGTAAAGGGCTTGGGTCTGCGTTGATACATTGACGCGGCGGGGACGAGCTCCCGCTCGACCGTGGGGTTGCGAAAAAGACCTCGGTTTTGCATGCACCACCTCCGCCACCACCGCCCGGTCGCGCGGGAGCGCGACCCCACCGCGTTGGCCCCAAAGGCTCGCCCGGTCGCGGGGGAGCGCGACCCCACCGCGTTGGCCCCAAAGGCTCGTATAACTGGTTTTGGTTGCGGTTATGCCGCGATGGGTTGACGGCTGTGGAATGCCTCGGGGATTTGCGCGTTCAGGGGGTTTTATCTGCGCGAATAATTTTTTCTCCGATGGCTTCGAGCAGGGCGGGTATGTTGCGGACGGTAGTGCGGTCGTATTCGCGGATTTGTTCGGGCAGGTCATCCCACGCGACGAGGTAGGGTGTCCATTACGGCAGTATAATAATCATCTGTTCATAGGCCTTAATCTAACACACACGGGGTGTTTAATTCAAGGCTTCCATGCCTGGCCATTTGCAGACACAGGTGTGCGTGCAAGCCCCAGTAATCCGGGATGATGGGCGGACACCGCGCCCGCCGATACGATCATCCATTGCCAGTAACGCCGCATGAAGCTCATCATGGTTCCCCCGTCACCGACTCCTGCTGTGCCACCTAGTTTGCCGAAGTGAAGCAGCGAGGACGCCACTTATACAAGAAGCGCGGCTTCTATAAAAACCACAGAGCTCCATTTCATGGTATCTGTTGGGCTTTTGCTTCTTTTACGAGTCGGAGTCCGTCCATCAGTGTCTGCATGGGCGTGTGGAGTGTGTTTTTTGCCTTGGCGTTGTCGAGGGAAGCGTCGTTTGGCCGTGGGGCGCGGCCTTCCATGGCATTGGAATCGGTGGCGATGACGGCGGCGGCGGAGGAGCCGAAGTCCTGGACGAGTTGGCAGGCCATCTCGTATCGGTTGAGCCGCGTTGAGCCGGCGAGATGGATGGCGCCGGTGAAATCGTTTTCGGCGATTTCGAGCAGTGCGCGGCCGAGGGTGATGACGTCTACGGGCGTTCTGATTTCGTTTGCGGGGAATTTAACTTTTTCGCCGCGGCTGAGCGCATCGACCATTTTTGCCAGAAACGAGTTGCCTGCGCCGAGTACGGGCAATCCCATAACGAGGGAGAGCCTTGCGACGACGCCCCATTCGAGCGTTGTGCGGACGGCCTCTTCGGCTTCGACTTTGGTGCGGGCGTAATGGTTGAGCGGGTTGGGAGGATCGGTTTCGACGTACATGCCGCGCCGCCCGTCGAACACGGTGTCGGTGGAGCAGAGTGTCATGCGGGCGCCGGACTCGGCGCAGAGCGCCGCGAGACTGCGGGTGACGCCGACGTTGACGCGCGTGGCATCGGCGGGGTGTTTTTCGCAGTAGTCGATATCGGCGAGCGCCGCGGTGTGGATTACGGCGCGAGGCTGGATCTGGGTAAAGACCTGGCGGAGTCGGGTGTCGTCGAGGAGGTCGAACTGGATGACGTGGAGGTTTTTGTCTTGCCGGGGTGGTTCGTCGAGCGAGAGGGCGTAGACGTCCCATTGTCCGGCGCGCAACGCCTGCCACACGACGCTGCCCGCAACAAATCCCCCATATCCTGTTACGAGAAGTTTCTCGACCATTGCCATTTGTGTGTTACCTCCGGGATTTTCAGGCTGTTGCGCATTGAATGCGGTCCTTCCGCGGCGCTATGATAATGCCCGCTGGGAAGCTATGCAATTATTGGCAATCACGACCTGTTTGAGGCGCACAGGCCGCAGGTTGTAAAAACAAGGACATCGGGATGGATATCAAGCACGGACTGGAGATAAAGTTTGGCACCGAATACGGGCCGGAAGAAGAGCAGGCGATGTTGACGGTGCTGAGAAGGGGCGCGCCTACCAGCGGCGACGAGTGCATCCAGTTTGAGAAAGAGTTTGCCGCCTATTGCGGGACGACGCACGCCCGGGTGGTTTCGAACGGTACGGCGGCGCTGTTTTTGTCGCTGATTGGGGCGGGCATCAAGCCGGGCGACAGGGCGCTGACGACGCCGCTGACCTGGATCGCGACGCCGGCCGCGGCCGCGACGCTGGGCGCGGAAATCGATTTTGTGGACATCGACCCGAAGACGTACGGGTTGGACCCGCGGCAGTTGGAAGGGAAACTGACGGACAACACGCGGGCGGTGTTGCCGGTTCATTTGTACGGGCAGTGCTGCGACATGGACGAAATCCTCGGGCTGTCGCGGCGACACGGGTTTGTGGTGATAGAAGACGCGTGCCATGCGGTGGGCGCGACGTACAAGGGGCGGAAAGCGGGCAGCATGGGGCTGACGGGCTGCTTCAGCTTTCACGAGCAGAAGAACATGTCGACGCTGGGGGAAGGGGGCATGATCACGACGAGCGACGCGGCGGTGTTCGAGCGGATCGCGTTGTACCGATCCCATTGCACGCGCGTGTACGGGAAAAGCACGAAGTATTGCTCGCTCGATGAGTCGAAACTACCGATGGGCAAGCGATTCTGGTGGCAGGATTTCGACGATTGCGGGTACAACTTCCGGATGACGGACATGCAGGCGGCGGTTGGGCGGGTGCAGTTGCGGAAGCTCGATGCGCTGAACGCGAAACGGGCCCGGAACGCCCAGTACCTCATGGATGGGTTGAAAGACGTGCCGGGGCTGAAGCTGCCGGTGGTGGCGGCGGACCGGACGCATTCGTTCCATCTTTTCCCGGTCGAGATCGATCCCGAGATATACGGGATGACGAAAGAAGATTTTGTGTACGCGATGCGGTACGAGCGGGGCATAAAAGTTGGGACGCATTACATTCCGCTGCATTATTCGACGGCGTTTCAGAAGCGCGGATTCCGGCGGGGTCAGTTTCCGGTGGCGGAGGCGGTGGCGGAACGGTTGGTGATGCTGCCCCTGAACCCGCGCCAGACTACCGAGGCGCTGGATTATCTGATAGACAGTGTTCGTGCGTTGTGCAGAGGAAATTGACAACCAACGGGGCGTGAACCATGACGGGGGCACAAGACTGCGATCGGGTGTTGGCGGGCGCCGGGGACCTGTTCGCGCCGCAACAGAAGATATACATTTCACGTGCGCCGGGCCGGCTGGACCTGATGGGGGGAACGACGATTACACCGGCGGGCTTGTGTTCGAGGCAACGACGCTGCTGGGCGAGACGCTGGGCTTGCTGACGATCGCCAGCGCGGCGGTTGTTCTGGCCGCGACGATTCTCATCATGAAGTACGACCCACGTGCGTAAGGGATATGACAAGAGAACAATCGACAAATGGGACCTATAGGTCCTATAGGGGGTGAAGGGATGGTTGGGGTGGCGGCGGACTAGTTCAGGAACTGGCATTGGGCGACTTGGCCGATGTGGGCGCCGGTCAATTGCCAGACGACGCGCTTGTCGTCGGTGACTTCGAAGACGTGCGCGCCGGTCCTGTCTTGCGTGTCGCGGGTGTTCCAGTTGCAGACGATCGTGTTGCCGTTGTCGAGCCGGCGGATGCCGGCGAGCGCGCCGATCTCGATGTCGGGGATGTCGTTCTGCGTCAATTGCCACACGACCTGGTCCACACGGTCGTATTCGGTGACGGCGCCGCCGGCGCTGATCAGGGTGTTTCCGTTTTCGAGCCGCAGCGCGCACACGGGTGAGGGGCGGGACGGGAATTCGCGGATGACGTTGCCATCGTGATTATACTCACGGACAGCGCCCTCGGCGGTGAACGGGACGAGGTAGGTCCCCTCCCCCGTTTTCCGGCACAACCTGAACTGGGCGTGGGGCGTTTTTTCGGTGGTGGCGAGTTGGACTTGGTGGACGATCTCGCCGCTGGGGTTGACTTCGATGATGCGGCACTGGCCGACGATGCCGATCATGACGTTGCCGTCGGGCAGCGGCTGGCAGTTGGGGATTTCGTTTGGCTTTTCGGTGGTGTACTCCCAGACGGTCTGCTTGTCAGGTGTGATTTCGCGCACGCCCTGATAGTAGGTGGTCAGGACGTTTCCGTTGGGCAGCATCCAGACGTCCTGGGGATGGGGCACGGGGTACTCCCACTCGATGTTGCCGTCGCGGTCGAGGATGGCGATCCGGTCGTGCTCGTGTTCGGAGATGAGCACGCGGCGCGGCCCCCAGGTGTTCTCGTGCCAGAAACTGGCGCGCAGGCCGGGCAGCGTGCCATCGACGCCGAGGACGTTTTGCGGGTCCACGTCGAGCGACGGCCACACCAGCTCGCCGGCGAGCTGGGCTTCTTCGCGGATATATGAGCCGAGGCGGAGCGAGTTGCAGTCGAGCCACTGGACGATTTGAAGGCGGGCGGCGAGCGCGACGGCGTCGAGGTGCGGCTGTGTGAGCATGGCCTGGCCGATTTTCGAGGCGCGTGCGCCGAACCGGCCGGGGATCGTGCGCGACCCGCCGTGGACGCCGCTGTACGCGGTGGTCATGTTGGTGAACATGGCGCCGGAAAACCAGAACGTGTAATCCTCTTTGAGCGCTTCATAGCTCATATCCTGCGGCCCTTTGTTGCTTTTTTTGTGGCAGGGCATGCAGGTTTGATCAAAAATGGGCTTGATCTGGCGGTAATAGCTGACGGGTTCGAGCGGGCCGCACTCGGGCTCGATGGGCGATGGCGGGCGGCGCATGGCGAGCGGGTTAGCGGGCGTCTTTGGCGCGGCGTGAACGTTTTCGTGGCAGCCGTAGCAGGTCAACTGCTCGCCCGGATGCACAAACGCCACCGACCGCATCGATTGGACGGCCATGTGGTTCTCATCGAGGGCCTGGAAAATGACTTGCTTGGCGACGGGCGCTTCAAAATACGCGCTGCCGTCATCCTCGACGGGGACGATGCCGAGCGGGATGCGGGGCGTGTTTTCACGCTCGTACCCGATCATGGGGCTGCCCATGGTGTGGTTGGTCTTGGGGATGTCCTGCACGACGCGGAGCCACTTGATCTTCACGCCGTCGGGGAATGGCAGGTCGGATTCGTAGACATTCATGACGGCGATGGTCGCTTTAGGTGCGGCGACGTCGCCGGGCTCCCTGACTTTGGACGGGATAACGGGCGGTGCGGTGCGCGGCCGTAGCGGGATGGGATCGATGAGGCGGAGGCGCTCGTCTTGCGGGCACGGCATCGAGCGCAGGTCGCACAGCAGTTCCTTGTTGCCAAAGCGGTCGACGAGCGCGAGGTTTTCCCAGACGTTGCAGAGGTAGAAGTCTTCGCTCAGCGGCCATGGGGTGCCGTATTTGTAATGGCGGCGGCCGGGCGACTCGGTTTCGGGGAATGGCTCGTCGGGCGTGATGCGTTTGACCTGGGCCATGTGGCCGTCGTCTTTCCGGCGCAGGTCGAGCAGGCAAAGCGACCCGTAGATCGAGCCGTGGTGCGGTGCGGCGGTGAAAATGTACAGCGGGGAGCCGGGGATGGACCGGATGCCCATCTCGACGAGCGGGGCGCCGAACCGGCTGTCCCATTCGCGGCCGCCGGCGATTCGGTAGGGCTGATGGTCGGGGAACGTGTGATACGGCAGCGGGTAATTGCCGTGAGGCGCGCGCGGGTTGGCGCCATCGGGATTGCTGACCCAGAACCGTGTGCCGAGGCAGTTTTCCCTGTCGACGTAGTCCCAGCGCGTATAGACGAGTTGGCCTTCGTTGTTGACGGACGGGTTCCACTCGCCGGTTGCGAAATAGCTGATGGGCCGGATGTCGGCGCCGTCGTCGCGCATCGAAAACAGCGTGTAATTGCGCACTTTCAGGTACGCGGCAAAACAGCGGATATACCCGCCGCGCCGTTCGGAGACAAACGCGATGCGGCCGCCGGGCAGCCAGCACGGGTCGAAATCGTCGAACTCGCCGTCGGTCAACTGCACGAGGTTCGAGCCGTTGACGTTGACTTTGAAAATGTGGAAACAGGTTCTTTTCGAGTAGATCCATTTGTGCTCGCTGTTTTCGGTCCATGCGAAGACGATCGTGTTACCGTCGAATGACAGGTCGGGCGTGGCGAACGCACCATAGTCGAGCTTGCGGCCTTTGAGCCGGCCGTTTTGCACGATCGAGTCGGCGAGCAGGTTTCTAATTGTGGGATCGGTTTTGAAATTGTTGAGCGAGAAAATGCCGCCGCCGGGGAAGGCGTTGAATCCGAAGTATTGCGTGACGAAATGCCCGCCCTGCGGGTCGGCGGTGGTGGGATTTGATCTGACGGAGCCTTCGAACGTTCCGCGGGCCGCGAACAGGATCGAGTCAAAGTCGAGGAGCGGGTTGGCCATGGCCACGTTGCGGCGGACAGCGCACGCGGCGAGGTAGAGGGCCTTGTAGCCGGGCGACGCGACGTCGGTCGCCGTGGTGGCAGCGGCGCGCAACGCGGCGAGATCGGCCGCGGCCGATTCAAGCGCGGGCGGTTGGCCTGAGCGGGCGAAATGATCGATGAGGGCGCCGGTCCGGCGCAGGACGGTGCCAAGGGGGCCGCCGTCGGTTTCGTGGATCAGCGCGTTTTGGTCGAATGTTTCACGCTGGAGTGTTTCGGCGTCGGGCCCGCCAGGCCGGTGGTCGGGGTATTCCTTACGGCCAAGCCACTCGAAGTCCCAACTCCACTCGCGCAAGACGGCGTCGCACACGTTGTCAGCAAAGACGGTTTGCAGCTTGAGCTTTGCCGCCGCATCGGCCAGTGCGTTGCGCAGCGGTGCGGCATCTTCAGCGGGCGGCAACGGCTGAAGTTCGGTGGGCATGCCGCCGGCAACGTCGAGGCCTTCGGGCGCGTACCGCGAGCCAGCCGCCCGTTTGACGCCATCGTGCTTATGGGCCGAGGCGTCCTTGTACGGCGCGTCGGAATCGAAATGCCACAGGCCGACGGTCGCGTCGTCTGCGGCCAGTGGGACGGCGGGCGCCTCAATGTCTCGCGCGGCAGAGGACAGCCGGACTTCGTCGATGAGGCCGTTGCAGCCAAAGTCGCCCTCGACGAGCGCGCCGATAGCCAGCGGGCCGGGAATTCGCGCCGGGCCGGGGTCGGTAACGGCCGCGTCGGCTTCCTGCCGGCCATCGACGAACAGCCTGATCCTGCCCGGCTCAGCGACCATCACCACCCAATGCCACTCGCCGTCAACGAGCGGGAACGCGGTGTGAACGTGATCGGGGACTCGGCCGGGCACGTAAACGTGGAGCACGCCGTCGCCGGGCGTTGTGAACAGTTCCCAATGGGTCGAGGAGCCTTTGATCTGATTGGCGAGCAGTATGTTGTACTGATCTTTGCCGAGCAGCTTGACCCTACACTCGACGGTGAGCGGCAAGCTGTAGAACGCGGGGTCGCCAAGAACGACCACGGCGCCCTGCCGCGCATCGAGCGCCTGGCCGAATGCGCCTTCTTGCGGGTCGGCGAATACGGCCAAGCAGGAAATGGTCAGGCCTACAAAAAGTGAAACAAATGCCGCAACTCGCGCGTGGCTATACATTCGAGACTCCTGGTTTTTTCCTCATAAGAATATGACGAGCGATGGGAAAGATTCCAGCAGTCGAGGTTTGTCGAAGCCCTACCGGGGTTCATCGGTGGCACCAAGCACCCAGGATAGCACCGACCCCTCCGGGGCGGGTGCAATCCTGGGTTCCTAATCAGTACTGTCCCGTTAAAAGTTGAATAATGACAATTGGTTACACGGGCATGCATTTTCGTCAATGGCGAGATCTTGCGAAAAGGCCTGTAAAAGCGGCCTTTTCTCGAAAAGTGAAATGCTGAGGATTTGCAGCATTTCGCCGAGGCTGCGCTCAATTCTCAGCTCCTTTTTGATTATGGCTGCAAGGACGTAGACGCTGACCGCGATCCATATTTGAGTCTTGACTGCGTTGATGGACGTGCCGTAGAAGGCTTTGATGCGAAGG
>DATKVG010000072.1:0-7373 GCA_035530195.1 Bathyarchaeia archaeon
CCCGCCGTGCTGGATGATCTGCATGTCCTGGAGCAGTTGGGCAATCATTTTTACGAGCGGCATGCGCAGGTCGGTCACGTTTGTTCCTCCAACCGGTCGACTACGTATCGGTTTCCATCGACTTGCACGATAACAATGGGCGTGCCGGGTTCAATATACTCCGCCCGGCTCACAACTTGAATGGTTTTTTCGCCGAACCGGCCCCTGCCTGCCGGCCTTAACAGGCTGAGGGCGACACCATGTTGGCCCAAAGCGGCGCTTTCTTCAACGGCCGACTGCACGACGTAGCCCCGGCCCTGCAACTGCTCGTGCGTTTGGACAAGCCGGCCGTACATCGCCGTCTTGGGCAGGAACCGCCATGTCGCGTAGATGAGCAGGCCAAGGCTCAGCGTCGCTATCAGCAACGATTTCATGGCGTCGGACATGCGATCGTATTCCCAACTGAACTCGGGTATCGGCGCCGTGGTTAGCGTCGTGTACAGCCCTACCAAGAGGCACAAGATGCCCGCCGCCCCGACAAAACCGAATCCCGGCAACGCGAAAATCTCAATCGCGATCAGGACCAGGCCTGTTGCCACCAGGATCACGTCAAAAAAGTCCGCGATCCCGATAACGAGATGGGACCCGAAGAACAGGGTCAGGCAGATAATACCCACAATACCCGGTGCGCCGAAACCCGGCGTCTTGATTTCCAAATATATCCCGCCGATACCAAGCATCAGCAGAAGGCCCGCCACCACCGGGTTTGTCAGCCATCGGAAGATCCGCTCGCCCGCCGACATGTCCAGCCGGCGCACTTCCGCATCCGAATACGCGTACTGAGCCAGCACACCCTGAAGGTCGTTGGCAATGGCCGGAATCAGCCCATAGTGCAGGGCTTCCTGGGCGGTCAGGGTGAGCAGCTTGCCCGTGGGCAGAATAACCTCGCCTTGCGGCCGTGGGCCGGCAACAGGGGCGGAGCCTGCAGGCCCGCGCCCGTCCACCTGCGCCCGCAACCGCCCGTCTCCGAGCGACAGGTCAAAAACCCGGCGCACAACTTCAGAGGGATCGATTTCGCCCGGCCGGCGGGGCTGGTTCAGGTCCGATGCAGCGGGCGGTTCCAAGCTGCTGCCGGTGTACACGCCGTAAATCTGCAACTGGCCTTGCGCGTCCGTATAGGCGTGAAGTTCGATGTCTTTGTCGACCATGGCCTCGGCGATAGCCGGATTGCGGTTTTTGCGCTCGGCCAGCGATCGCATCCGAGCCCGCATGTACGAAACTTCTTTCTCGCCGGTCGGCAACATGCCTTCGGGCGTGGCCATCACGGGCGTGGCGGTGCCGATGTTGGCCTCGGGCGCCATGATAAGCTCGTCGCAACTGTAGCTGATCAGGGCGCCTGCCGAAATCGCGCCCATCCCTTTGATAAAGGCGATCGTGCGGATGGGCGTGCCGATAATGGCGTTCGAGATGTCAATGGCGGAGTCGATCCGGCCCCCGGGGGTGTCGACCTCGAAAATTATCGCCTGGGCGCCGCTGGCCTCGCGTATCACCCGTTCCACAAAAACGCGCATCCCATCGTCAACCATGCCATTGACCGGGCAGACCACGACGAAACCTTCCGCGCCGCCGGCAAACGTGCCCAGCAGCAGAATCAACGGCAGAAGCAGTCTCATCGCAGCCTCACGTGGTTACTCTCCACTACGCATACACTTAGTATTCCACAATTATTCTACGCCGGTGCGAACAGGCGTTCAAAGAAGCCCCCAGGGTCCCAGGGTTGCGGTTAACGCCCAGTCAGGCGCGGCGCAAGGACCGCCGTCCAAGCCGCGTAGCCTTCGTCGTTGAGATGAAGCCCGTCTTTCTGGAGAAACTCGGCTCGCGGCTTGCCGTCAGGACCGAGGCTGGTCTCCGTCATGTCAACGAACTCGAGCCGCTTGTCCGTCCGGGTAAATTCTTCAATCAACTTGTTCGCCCTGTCCATAATGGGCCACTTGGCCCACCGGGCGAGGCTGGGCTTGATAGACAAGTAAAGGATCCTTGTTTCCGGCAAAACCTTGTGAATGTGGTTCGCAAACTTCTTGAAATCATCCGCCACATCTTCCGCACCCAGCCCGTGGGCGATGTCGTTGTCGCCCGCGTACACTACAATCGTCTTCGGGGCAAGCGGAACGATGATTCTGTCGGCATAGTAAACCGAGTCGCGCATGTGCGACCCGCCAAATCCACAGTTGACCGTATGGACGTTCGGGAAAAACCGCGGCAGGTCCCATAAAACCATCGTGGAACTGCCGGCAAAAACCGCCCCGCCTTTTGCTGGCCCCTCTTTGGCCAGGCGTTGTTCCAGTTTGCCAATCGTGTCTTCCCAACGCGTGACAGGCATGGCCGCCTCGATGGCGTGACGGATGTCACGAAACATCTCAACGGCATACACCGTCGCGTTCTTCAGTTCCAACTCGAGCCGCACGATTTTCCCGGCCAATTCGTCCAGTGGCCGCTTCCAACTGAGGAGTTGCGCGACCTTGTCTTCGGCGATGGGCGCGGCGTCGGCGAAGGCGAACCCTTCAATTGCTTTCCCTTTGGCGTCGACTACTTGCACCTTTATTGACCCGCCCCGGGCGTCGGCGTTTATAGCCAGAGCGGCGCCCTCGAGCACCAGCGGAACGGTCACAATCCGGCCAGGCGCCGATTGCGCGGCCCAGCCGGAATATCGGTCGCGTGGGATGGTGACGAGACCAATCTGCCGCTCTTCAAACCGGTTGATTTTGTGGCCGCGGGCGTAGCCGCCGTAATACAGGTAAACTTCGTCGCCCACCAGGACCTGCTCGTCAATCCAGGCGTGGGCATGATCCCACGCGCCCTTTTTCGGGTCGGGGTTGAAAAAGTGGGCGGGATCGCGCGTCCACGTCTCGCCGTCACGCGACCACGCCAGGGCCGTGTAGCCGACGCCATAGGCATCCGGCGGGTCGGGCGGGTCGTCGGCCTTTAGATCGTCGCGCAAAACCTTCACCATGCCCAACAGAAGACCCCCGCGCGCCAGGTAGCCGTCCATGGCGTAGAACTGCGTCTCGCCCTCGTCGGCGTCTGCGTCCGGCAACACCACGTACCGTGGCCGCGTCCAATGAAGCAGGTCGGTGCTGTGGCTATGCATGGTGACGCGCCTGTTGCCCTGCCAGGTGTCGCCGGAGCGGTACACGCTGACTGTGGCCGTGTAACGGCTGCGGAGCGGGTCATATGACAGGCCCGTAATATCATGGTTTTGCCGGATCAGCACGTCCGGCGACAGCGGCGTCCACGCGAGGCCGTCCGGCGACGTGGCGATTCTGAGCCCGCCGTCGAACCACCACCCATATTTGTACCGTTGCGACGGATTGGCGGCCGCGGCGCCGTCATCCACGATGCTGACGCCGAACTGTATCGGGCCGCCCGGGTCGTCCAAAAGGTCCGCCGGCCGCACCCAATGAATCCCGTCCGCCGATTCCATGTAACCAAGGCGCGACCTCGAGGGATTACTATCCTCCGTGCGCCGACCAAACCAAAGCCGGAACCGGCCGGTCTCCCCGTCCCGCAGCACCGTCATATACGGTTGGAAACACCCGTCTTCCTTACCGGTCACAATCGGGTTGGGAATCCGGGCGTCACGTTCCGGCACGTTCACCACCCGGCCCACGCCCTCAACGGTTTCAAAGTAATAGTCGTCGATAAACAAGTGCGGGCCCGGCGCGAGGCGAAGCGGTGGATTGGGCCGCACCGCCGGTTCTTTTCCATACAGGCGCGCGCCGGACTCCGTCAACGGCACCGCCTCGGCGTTTTCAGAAAAATGAGACGCTTGGCCAAGCATCAAAAGGCCAATCACCGCACAAAGTAGATAGGTCGCCATTACGAGTTCCCCTTAACCGACAATCTCCAATCCGATCTCGTTGTTGAGTTCAAAACCTCTTTCCGTCGGCGCTATGTGGACATCATCTTCCCACAGCAGGCCGCGGCCGATCAGCTTGTCGATGGGGGCGGCAAATTTGGGACGGATTTCCTGGCCAAAACGGCGCACATACTCAGACTTCTCGATACCGGCCTTTAGGCGGAAGTGCTGGATGAGCGTTTCAACGCGGATTTCGCGTTCGGTGAGGCAGATGGATTCTTCTTTAGCCCCCGGGTTTGCGGTGTAACGCTCGATATCGGCGGGATTGCGGGCGCGTACGCTGTCGATAAACGAATAAGCGGCCGCACCGAACCCGGCGTACTCCTCGTTGCGCCAATAGATCAGGTTGTGCCGGCATTGGTAGCCGGGAAGGGCGTAGTTGCTGATTTCATAATGGTCGTACGCGGAGAGCCGGCTGGCCGCCTGGTGGTAGAGGCGCAGCCACGTCTCATCGTCGACCGCCTCGTGCGCCCGCGCGGCAAACGGCGTTTCCGGCTCGTACGTGAGGCCGTACGTCGAGACGTGTTTCGGCTGCAGCGCGATGCACTGCTCCAATGTTTCCGGCCACGCGTCAACCGGCTTCGCGCCGAATATGAGGTCCATGCCCCAATTGTCGAAACCGCCCGCAACCAGCTTGCATGCGCGGACGGCCGTGGCGGCATCATGGCGCCTGCCAAGGTAACGGAGCGTGGCGCCGTTGAAGCTTTGCACGCCCAGGGTGACTCGGTTGATCCCCGCCCGTTTCCAGGCTTCGATCAACTCAGTCGTTACATCGTCCGGATTGGATTCGATGGTTATTTCGGCATCCGCCGTGACCGCGAACTTCTTTCGCAGTGCCTCAAGAATGCACCTCAAGCCCGATTCTTTCATCAAAGATGGCGTGCCACCCCCAAAAAAGATCGCGGCCAATGTGCCCGCATTGGCCAATGCGCCCGCACGGGGAAATGTCAGAATCTCCTGGCACACGGATTCGACATACGCGGATGGAACGGCGCCCGCGATGTCGACGCTGAAAAAATCACAATACGGACAAAGCGTGCGGCAAAACGGGATATGAATATACACGCCGATCATCTGTGCCGTCTCTTTCGACCTCGGGGGAACTTGAGGTGGCGATGTGCGGCCTGAAATCTCTTCCGACTAATCCGAAATCCGCAATTGGATCAGGCGTTGTGCCCGCGGCTTTTCAAAAGTTTGTATTCAATACTGTCGACAAGCGCTTCGTACGACGCCGAAATAATATTCTCAGAAACGCCCACCGTGCTCCAGCTTTGTTCAATATCGCTGGACTCGATCAACACGCGCGTTTTTGCCCCTGTTGCGGCTTGGGCGTTGAGAATACGCACTTTGTAGTCCTCGAGATGGACGTCGTGCAACTCCGGATACCAGTCCTCGACCGCTTTTCTAAACGCGTTGTTGAGCGCATCCACGGGGCCGTCGCCTTCCGACACGGTGTGCATAAGCGTGCCGTCGGGCATTTGCAGCTTGACGGTGGCCTCGGCGACGGCCGTCCGTTCCTGGGCGTGTTGCGTTACCGTCACGTGGTAGCCCAGCACGGTAAAGAACGTGCGATACCGGCCCTTGGCCTTGCGCATCAGCAGTTCCAGCGACGCATCGGCCCCTTCAAACTCATAGCCTTGGCTTTCCAGTTCTTTGATGCGGGCCAGAATGCTGCGCGTGTCCGGATCTTCTCGGTCGAGTTCAAGGCCGAGTTCCGCCGCCTTTTGCAGAAGGCTCGCGCGGCCGGACACTTCACTGACGGTTATGCGGGTGCGGTTCCCGACCGATTCCGGGATGATGTGCTCATAGCTTTCCTTGAGCTTGTGGACCGCATCGGCGTGCATGCCTGCCTTGTGCGTGAACGCGTCCCGGCCAACGAACGGATCGGCGTCGCGGGGGACCATGTTGGCGAGTTCCGCAATGAGGTGCGATAGCCGCGTCAGGTTCGAGAGTTGCTGCGGCGCAACCACCTCAAGCCCCATCTTGAGCTGGAGGTTCGGGATGATCGTGGAGAGATTGGCGTTGCCCGTGCGCTCGCCGTACCCGTTGATGGTTCCCTGCACGTGGAGCGCCCCGGCCTTTACGGCCGCAAGCGAGTTCGCCACGGCGCAACCAGTATCGTTGTGCGTGTGGATGCCCAGCTTCGAATTCGGCAGCCGCATCTTTACCGCGGAAATCGTCGCTGAAACCTCATGCGGCAAGCGGCCGCCGTTCGTGTCGCACAAAATCAGGACCTCCGCCCCGGCTCCCGCCGCCTGCTCGAGCATGGCAAGGGCGTATTCGGCGTCTTCCGCGTAGGCGTCGAAAAAATGTTCGGCGTCTACGAAAACGCGGCGACGGTGTTTGCGCAGATATCGGATGGACTCGTCGATGATGGCAAGATTTTGGTCGAGCGTCGTGCGGAGAACATGCTTCACGTGGCTGGGCGAGCTCTTCGCGAAGATCGTTACCACGTCCGTCTTCGCCGCCAGGAGCGCCTTCAGGTTGACGTCGTCTTCCACGGCTGATTTGGCATGGCGGGTGCTGCCGAACGCCGCCAGTTTCGTATGGCGCAGTTCAATGTCCCGCACTCGGGCAAATAGGTCCGCCGCTTTCGGATTCGAGGTCGGCTGGCCGCCTTCGATGAAGTCCACCCCGAACGCGTCCAATTCCTGAACAATCTTAACCTGATCTTCGGCGCTGAACTTGATTCCGGGACCCTGCGCCCCGTCGCGCAACGTCACATCGTAAATGTCGATCTTCACGGGCAAACCTGCACGTCTCCTGTTCTTGTGCGCGCCATTCTTAAAAGGGATCATTCACCAATGCCTGGAGTTATGCTCACTGTGGGGGCTGAAAAGGTGCGCGCGACCCTGTTTTATCATTCCTTACCCAAGTTGTTCAACATTGTACCGTCAATTTGGCGGCACATGATGAAACAGGGCACGAGCCGGTAACCGTCATCGATTCGAATCCCGCTGCGCTGCGCCGCGGTTTCCGAGTACTCCGAAATCCCCCCGGCCGCAATGCCGTTGCCGCACATCGTAAACGGTACCGCGCCACCCGCGTGCGTGCGCGACCGGATCGACGTGACGTGGTCGGGCGTCACCAGCAGCCGGATGTCCGGCCGGGTAGAGGCATAATCCAGGCACGGCGCAACGACGCGGCTGTCAAACTCTTCTATGGCGCGAATTTTGAGATCGATCCGGCCCTCGTGGCTGGTCTCATCGGGCGCTTCGACATGCACAAAAACAAAATCCACCCGATCCAGCGCCGCCAACGCCGCCTCCACCTTGCCCTCATAATTGGTGTCGAGATAGCCGGTTGCCCCCGGCACATCGAGAATCTCCAGCCCCGCGCACACCCCGATGCCTTTCACGAGATCTACGGCCGATATGACCACGCCGTCGATGCCGAACCGCGCCTTATACGAGGCCAGCGTCGCCGGCCGCCCCTGGCCCCACAGCCAAATCGAGGTGGTCGGCCGTTTGCCGGCATC
>DATKVG010000073.1:0-4377 GCA_035530195.1 Bathyarchaeia archaeon
TCCCTCCTCTTCCTCTAGCCTGAATTGTGGATTGACGGGGTCGTACGGGTCAAAAAAGGTTCGGTTTTCCCATGAATTCCGCGAACGGGGCCGGCATACGGGTGATGGGGGGCCATCCCCTGGCAGTGATTCCCGCCCGACTTGCCTCGACCCCTTCACAAGCCCGTTTTCGTTATCCATGTTCCCTTTTTTCGCTCTACTTGGTTCGGATCCGGCGAGGATCTTGCCGTTATTCGTGCGGTTTTTCAGCCGCAGGGGTGTTATAGGAAGGAGAAAGGGTTCAACATGCCGAAGTACGTGTTCGTAACGGGCGGAGTGGTTTCGTCGGTTGGGAAAGGCGTCGTAGCGGCCAGTTTAGGCCTGTTGTTGGAGTCGCGCGGGCTGAAGATCGCCCTGATGAAGATGGATCCTTATATCAACGTCGACCCCGGAACCATGAACCCGTACGAGCATGGCGAGGTGTTTGTCACGGACGACGGCGCTGAGACTGACCTCGACCTCGGCCATTACCAGCGGTTCACGCACGCCAACCTCTCCCGCAAGAGCAACGTCACCACCGGCGGCATCTATAACACCGTGATCCAGAAAGAACGGCGCGGCGAGTACCTGGGCAAGACCGTGCAGGTCATCCCGCACATCACCGACGAAATCAAGAGCCGCATCCGGATGCTGACTACCGAGACCGATAAAGACGCCGACGTCGCCATCGTCGAGGTCGGTGGGACCGTCGGCGACATCGAGGGCCTGCCGTTCCTCGAGGCGATTCGCCAGTTCCGGCTCGAGGTCGGGTTCGAAGACTGCTGCTTCGTTCATGTGACGCTCGTTCCATATATTGAAGCCGCCGGCGAACTCAAGACCAAGCCGACCCAGCACAGCGTCCGTGCGTTGCGCGACATCGGCATCCAGCCTAACGTGATCGTGTGCCGCACTGGAACCAACAAACTCGGCCCGGATCAGCGCAGAAAAGTCGCCATGTTCTGCGACGTCACCGACGACGCCATCATCAGTGCCGAAGACATCAAGCCGCTCTATGCGATCCCGCTTAATTTCCAGCGCCAGGGGCTCGATACCACCGTCCTGCGCCTGCTGCACATCGACGCCAAAGAAGGCGACCTCTCCGAGTGGACCGCCATGGTCAACAAGCTGGTCCACCCGTCCCGCAAGGTGCGGATTGCGGCGGTCGGCAAATACATATCGCACCACGACGCATACAAGAGCATCAACGAGGCGTTCACGCACGCGGGCGTGGCCAACGATTGCCGGGTCAACCTCGAGTGGGTGGATTCGGAGCAGTTCGAAAACGAGAGCAACCCGGCGGTGGTCCTCGATCCGTACGATGGGATCCTGATTGGGCCGGGATTCGGCTCCCGCGGCATCGAGGGCAAAATCAAAGCCGTCAGGTTCGCCCGCGAACAAAAGAAACCCTATTTTGGCATCTGCCTGGGGATGCAGATTGCCGTGATCGAACTCACCCGATCGTGTTTGGGCGCCGCCGAGGCCAATTCGACGGAGTTCAACACGGAAACGCCCGACCCCGTGATCTCGCTACTGAGCGAGCAGCGCGGCGTCAAGGAGATGGGGGGGACCATGCGGCTTGGGGCGTACCGGTGCGAACTGAAGCCGGGAACCAAAGCCTACACCGCCTATCAGTCCAACGTCATCTACGAGCGCCACCGTCACCGCTACGAGTTCAACAACGCCTACCGCGAACGCCTCGAGAACGAGGCCGGGCTCGTGGTGAGCGGGGTCCACCCGAGGGGCGACCACGAACTCGTCGAGATTATTGAACTCCGCAACCACCCGTGGTTCTGCGCATCCCAATTCCACCCCGAGTTCAAGAGCACACCGATGGCGCCACAACCCCTGTTCAGGGAATTTGTGAAGGCGTCGCTTGATAACCAGAAGAAAAACAAACGATCCGGATTATAAAGAACGCCTCCGGTACGCGCTGTCCTACCGGGAAAAGGCCCTGCGCGAGGCCGCCGAGGCTGGGGACGAGACGGCGCGGTTTGCCGCCGCCAGCCATGCGCGGGAAGCCGAAAGACTGTTGCCGGGCATCCGCGATGAGGTAAGCCGGGATGTGGCCCGGATCGGCGAAAAACTGCAGAAGATCCTCGCCCAGCAAGATCTGTTAGTCACCCGGGTCGCCGAAGGAACCCTGAGACCCGCAAAAGCCAACCGGTTCAACCGCAAGCTGGCCGCCCGGATCGATCTTCACCGCCGGCAACTCGCCGAGTTCAACAGATGCCTTCAGGCGACATCCTCCCAAGATTTGGGGGGATTCACCGACATGCCCCTGGCAGAGTACCCGCGCACGATCAAAAAGACCCCCCCGCGTATCCGCCTCAAACCCACGCCGGCCGGTTTCGCGTTGTGGATCGGCATGGTGGCGCTGGCCGTCCTTGGTTCGCTCTACTACCTGGATTACTTCAAGGTCGTGCCCCCGGTGGCGCTGGAAGTGGGGAAGAACACCACCAACGCCGGCGCCATCCGCGTCATGTGCCGAAACGACAGCCAGGCGCCCATCCTGCTGTACGTGCCGGGGCACGACCCGCTCATCACCCCGGCAGCCGGATTCCGTGGCTCAAACCGCTACGGCTTGGCCCTATACGTCCGCGAGCAAGATTCCCGCGACTTCCGGCTGTTCCCCGTTGCCGTCAGCGCATGGACCTACCAGGGAAGAACTCTCCAGGAAAGCGTACCCATCGAGGTTGCGCCCCACCTCTATGTCAACCTTGTCCTCGACGAGAATCTGGCTCTGCCCGGGCTCAACGCCGAAGCCATACGCATCGTCTTGCTGGATTCCGCGGGAAAGCGCGTCGTCGAGCACCAAATCAACCTCCACCGCCCGCCGCCCTGAGGGAGCGAACAGAGTTGCGTGTTTCTTTAGCTTCCGGTATGATTGCCGTGAAGTGAGCACTCGTTGATGAGGGAGACGCCCATGCCGATTCCGCCCGCGCAAATTCTTCGCCACCTCGCTGAACTGGAAGAGGCCGGAATCCGCTTCTACGAAGGCGTCCGTGACGGCACGCAATCCGAAAAAGTCCGCGATCTGGCGGCCATGATGGTGCGCGCCGAGGCGCGGCACAAAAAACGGTTCCTCGATTACGCCGCGCGGGCAGGGGCTGAATCCCGCCTGCCCGACCTCCGCGAAATGCCTCCCGAAATCGAACGGCTGTTGGCCGCAAAGGTGTTCTCGGCACGGGAACAAGCCAAACGCGCCGCCACGTACGCCAGCGATATCGAGATGCTCAAGTTGGCCATCCGGGCCGAGGAACAGATCGCGGTGCTCATGAATCAACTGCGCCTGTTCGTAACGCCCAGCCAGCGCCGCTATGTCGACCTCGTGATCAAGGAAGAGTGGACTCATAAGGCGCGCCTCGAGCAGTTGGTGAGGTCTTTCTCTTCATGACCAATCGCGAACGCGTCCTCGCATCACTGTGCCACGAGCAGCCCGACAAGATCCCGTTCAACGCCGGATTCACGAAACGTGCCCATCGGAACATGGCGGAGTTTTACGGCGATCCCCAGTTTGACCGCAAGATCGGCAACTGCTTCACCGTGCTGGACGCCGCGCCCGAAGACGCATGGCGCGAAACCCCCGGCGATGTCTGGGTAGACCGGTTCGGCGTGAAATGGGACCGGTCCGTCGACAAGGACATCGGCATGGTGGTAAACCAACAGGTGACGGCAACCAGCGTCGAGCAATATGCCTTTCCCAATTTTGCCGACTCCGCCAACTACGACCATATCCGCGCCGTCACAAGCAGTCGCGGCGACCGGTACGTTGTCGTGGTGCTGGGATTCAGCCTGTTCGAGCGGGCGTGGACGCTCGCCGGTATGGAGAACCTCCTGATGGCCATGGCGTGCGACCCGCCATTCGCCCACCGCCTGCTCGACCGAATCCTCGAGTACAACCTCGAGGTGATCGAGCGGGTGTCCGCATGCGGAGTGGATGCCGTCCAGTTCGGCGACGACTGGGGCGCCCAGCGCGGCCTCATCATGGGGCCGGACATGTGGCGCGAGTATATCGGGCTCCGCGTCGCACGCATGTACAAGGCCGTCAAGGACGCCGGCAGGAGCGTGTTCATCCACAGTTGCGGGAAGGTCGACGAGCTTTTCCCCGACCTGATCGAGTTCGGCCTCGATGTCTTTAACCCGTTCCAACCCGAGGTCATCGACGTGTTCGACGCCAAGCGCAAGTTCGGCGACCGACTCTGCTTCTTCGGCGGCATCAGCACGCAACGAATCCTGCCCTACGCGACGCCCCAGCAGACCCGCGAGCACGTCAAGCGCCTGCTGGACGAAGTCGGCCGGGACGGGGGCCTCTTCGCCGCGCCCGCACACGACATACCCCCCGACGCAAAACCCGAAAAC
>DATKVG010000074.1:0-23997 GCA_035530195.1 Bathyarchaeia archaeon
ATCCGTGTCGCCGCTACAGCGCGCGCGCGCTTTGACATTAGAGGTGCTCTCCGACGACCACGAATAGCTCTGACTCGCTGCACTCCAAGAGGACTGCACCCCATCGCCCCAATCAAACTGGTATTGGACGACCCCACAGCCCGTCTCGCAACTCGAACCGCTCGCCGCAAACGTCCCGGACTGACCACATGCCAAGGGACTGGGCCCCTCCAAGCGAGTGGGCGCACCAGGCGCTGTGCAACCGTCGACAATTGTCACGGACAGGGAAGATGACCAGCCCGAAGGCAAGTCCGTCGCGCCACTGCACCGTACCCGCGCCTTGACACTGTAGGTACCCTCCCACGACCACGAATAGCTCTGACTCGCTCCATCCCAACCTGACTGCGTCCCGTCACCCCAATCAAACTGGTATTCGACACTCCCGCAACCCGCGTCGCAAGTCGAACCGCTTGTGGTAAACGTCCCGGACTGATCACATATCAAGGAAATGGGCCCCGCCGGGCAAGTGGGCGCGGCAGGCGCTGTGCAATTCGTGACGCTGTACTTCAGTGTGTAAGGATACGTCGTTGAAGATGCTTTGTTGCTCTCAGAATAAGCCTTCCCTGCCTTGCTCTTGGCAATTGCCTTCCCTAATCCGCTTTTCGCACCGCCGACTTCCAGATTGAAGACCATGAGAACATAGTCGCCCGTTCGATCCGCCGTGTATATTAGGTCGAACTGCCAGTCCCCGCCACTGTCATCGTCTTCAGCAACTGGAAGATCGAATAATTCTTCTGTCAAACCAAAAACGCTGTCCAGGTCTGGCGCCCAAAACAGCAGGGCTATCGGGTCTCCTGAACCGCCAATTGAATTGAGATTGTACTCTCTACCCGACGTAAGCCCAACCTTGAAAAAGTCGAACAAATCCGCATTCGCGAAGTTGTGCGGCCCGTGGCTTTGCACAGACGCGGTAGGCTCGATCAATTGGGACGCGCCGGCCGGCCTGTCATCTTCGTGATCCCACTGATCGTCGGTTGAAAGCCCGGCCGCCAAACCGTAGTTGAGGTCGTACGCCGCGCCCAGCCCCTGCGTGTTGTACTTTTCAGAATAGGACTCACCATCGCCATAGCTCCACACCCACAGATAATAATCCCCCGTTTGCCAGGCCGTAGCATAAAGATCAAACTGCAAATCGCCGCCTGAGTTGTAATCGATTCCGACATAGCCCAACGACTCCAGCGAATCAATATCTTCGCCGGACAAATGCACCAAGGCCGCCTCAGAGTCTCCAATCCCTTCTATTGAATTGAAGTTGTATCGGCTGCCGCCTTCGAGCCAGACCTTGAACCAATCTTCGTCCCAATCCCCACACGCACTGTGCGGCCCATGCTCTTGAAATGCCACCCCAGGTTGATTCAACAATGTTGCCCCGCTGGGCACATAATCAGTCGGATCCCACTGGTCGCAATTTGGAGGTTCCGTGACAACAAGCACGTAGTCGCCTACCTCGCTGCCATAGCCTGCAATGCGAATCACATACTCCGTCTGAGCTTCCAGGTTGATAATTACCAAGGAGTTGAGCGCACACCAGTCGTCGTTGCACGCAAGTTCGTTGCCGCCACATGCGTCAAATACAGCCAGCGTAGTGTCGAATCCCCCTTCACCGCCCGGACTGTCACACAGGCTTATCATGACCATACCGTTTGTGCTGGGCGTGTAAGAGAACCAGACGTCTAGACCATCGTTCGTCGCGCACGAACTAATATCTGTGCCCGTCGCCCCGACAGTCGTGCCGTACGTCGGCACCTCGTACTGAACAGGAACTGCTGCGCTGCACACATCGTTCTGGTCAGGAGTCACCCAGTGTCCAAGAAGTCCCGCCTCAACAGAGGTGCTCCAGTCGCTTATATCGCAGGAATTTCGTGCACGGACGGCGTAGGTGTGCTTGTCCGGGCACACAGCCGTCGCATCACAGTCTGCGTAGCTTGTGCCCGACTGCCAAGAGCCAATCGCCACGCCATCACGTTGCACGCGGTACTCGATATCAGTGCCGGCAACGGCATTCCAACTCAGTCCCGTACAATCTGGGTCCGCACAATCAGTGGTCGCCTCTAATCCTGTAGGCACGGACGGAATCGCGCAGCCAGTAATCGAGAAGGGCGCGTCGCTGTTGTCCCAGTAGCTCGCGTTTGAGGTTGAGATTACTTTCACCTTGTAGTCCGACCCGGTCGTTTGGGACGACGGAATGGGCCAGTTGTAGGAGCCGTTGTTGGACGTCGAACTGATGATTGTCCCGTTGAGTGAACCGCCCTTGTACAGTTCGATCTTGACGTTCGAACCGGGACTGCCTGAAGAACTCCACGTGATACTGTGGCTGGTACCGCGCTGCCAAGACTCGCCCCCGTTCGGAGAAGTCACCGTGATCGACGGTTCGACCGTGATCGAGAAGTTCGAGTTGCTCGTGTCGTTGTACGACGAGTTCGACGTGGAGGTCACCTTCACCTTGTAGTCCGACCCGGTCGTTTGGGACGACGGAATGGGCCAGTTGTACGAGCCGTCGTTCGATGTCGAACTGGTGATTGTCCCATTGAGCGAACCGCCCTTGTACAGTTCGATCTTGACGTTCGAACCGGGACTGCCTGAGGAACTCCACGTGATACTGTGGCTGGTGCCGCACTGCCAAAACTCGCCCCCGTTCGGAGAAGTCACCGTGATAGACGGAAACTCCACGTTCACAGATTCCGGGTACATCCAATTGCCCCCATTGTCCTGAGCCCGATAGTAGAATCTGCCTTCGGAGTAGACTCTCTTGGTGTACTCGTACGTGGAGCTGGTGGGATGTTGCTTTTGGCGTGGAGAATAATGCCACCCAGATGATTCATCCGGGAGGCGGTAAGCTATTAGATGTATTCCCGATTCGTCTCTTGCGCGCATCAAGACATCAGCGTACGTTATGGTTGCAGTCGCTGCCACCTGGCAAGTAGGCGCGTTGATTTCCGCTGGCGTTGTCATATTTGTATTGTTCATCAGCGTGGTACCGCCCAAGTATCCCGGGGCACCGCGTTGGGCCCACGGTGACAACTCAAACTCCGGATCTTCATCACCGGGAACATTGTTGTGATGATCTACCCCTCTATCTTCAGCAATACTCCATTCGTATTGGGGCTCATTCATGTTATACCAAACGGGGATTCCATTCTTCTCGTAGCAATACTCGACAACGCCATCACATCGGATACCCTCAATGTCCGAAATCTCCCCGGAAAAGGATGTGTCTTTATAGTCAAGCGCGTCCAAACTCAACAAGAACGTGTAAGGTATGTTTGCGTCGTCCATGTCTATTGCGTATTTCACAATGTCCCTTCGATATCCGAAACTCAACGTTCCCGAGATCCCCGTTATCGTATATGCGCCATAGTAGTCATCATCGTCGGTTATCTCTGACCAGGGTTGGTCAACGACTCCACTCGGTTGTGCATGAATGACACGCATGCCTCCGTCAGACTGTCGCTTGCCAGCGTAGATGCCTGTATGGTTGTAGTTATTGATCCCTATGCCAGGCCACAAGTCACTGAGAAGAAAACGATAAGCCGCGTCGCCGTATTCAACAGCAGAGCGGTTACCGCAGGGGCAGTCCGTGATGGACTTCAACACATCTTGAGGCACCGGTGGGGTACATACCTCAGATTCGGGGAGCGGTTCTAGGACTTTTGCCGAGAGACGGTTTCTGATGCGTTGTCGAAGCCTATCCACATCCGCCTGACCATCAATCAATGAAAGTATCTCGTTGAGTTCTTTCTTCTCCAGTTCAAAAGTCACTCGAGTTGCAGCGTCCAGCAACCTCTCAAGCGCAGCAACGCGAATCTTTGTCGACCCCGTGCGCAGCAACCCTTTGAGCAACGGCATATACACTGCCCGCTGCTCTTCTCGCCAAAGAGATTGCGTCGCGCGGATCGCATAGGGCACAGCAGGATGATTCGGGTCTTGAAGAATCGAGAATATCGTCTTTTCTAATTCGACCAAGGAATTGTCACAAGATCCGGCATCGGGAAAGCGTTCCCGATTTTCGACAAGATACATTACGGCGTCGCTACCACCCAGTAACCCAAGGGAAAACGCTGCAGTACCGAAAACTGTCTCACTATCCGTGTCACTCAATACGCGTGCTATGCTCTGTTTCGACGGTTGATGGTTCAGGTACGCAAGCGAAAGACAGACACTTTTGACAAGCTGAGGTTCCGCATTAGTAGACGGATCGTCCAGAAGCTCCTGTAAGTGCGTTGCGGCTTGAGTAATGTCAAGATTTCCCAAGGCTTTCACGCAGGCGGCTCGCACACCTACCTCAATTTGTTTGTCTAGAGCTAGTTTCACCAGGAAGGTTGTCTCGGTCGCTACCCAAGAGCGGGATTTCAGACCTCGTTCTCTTGACAGAGAACCAACGCTGCCTAGCACTCGTATGGCTTCGACGCGGAAATCCGTTGAAAGCGAGTCTTCTTGCGTTAGTTGGAGCGTAGTAGTCAAAGCTCGCTCCAATTCTGTCGGGTGAAGGTTCCGCCTACAGGCATGAAGCAGAGCCAGTGCGCCTCGTCGGCTTTCGTCGACGTTGCTTCGATCTCCAATGATGCTTAGCGTTTCCTCAAAGGATGAGGAATCCCAAGGCCTTCCAAGTAGTTCTTTGATTTCACTTGGGATTCTGGACTGGTCCTGGGCCTGCACCTGGGCAGGAAATAGGAACAGGCACAAAAGAACTGCCGTTGCCGCAACAAGTCCTCTGCCAAGGAGCCGTTTCGTAATGGATCGGTTCATCTCAATCGTCCTCATTTTTCAGTCTTAGCATTCCGCAACAGGCAAATTTCATAGCCGGAGCCGGTCCGAGCGCATGACCGCCCCGTACAACATTTCATTGAGCCGGAAGTGAAACCGTGCAAGAGCGCGACTCATTACGGTTTGGTTTCAGTTTCCTGTGAGCTAGTATCGTGACATCAACCAAGCATACGGCGTCCTTCGGGATCTGTACGTGGGTTGAAAGGAGGCCCTTTTGTCCAGGAGCGAAACCCGACCGCGACTTCTCAGGATGAGGCTTGCCATGCACAAGCAAATCATCCCTGAAATCATAGCGCACGGTTCCATGTAGCTTGTGAACGAGTCTCTCGTCATTGAAAGAAACCACAGCGATCGCGTCACAAATCCGTATTAGCCCGTGGTCCCCATTCGTCAGTGTGACGACGACCCCAAGCAGGTCTTTGGTGCTGTCCACTGGATCGTTTACGCGCTCCGTATTGATATCAAGGCTAATCTTCACCTCCATCCATCCGGCAAAGATACGATACTCAAAGTAGACCCCCGCCAGAAGGAAGGCGGCAGTCTGCACAACGGCCTGCACGATGTCTATCGTAAACCCTGATGAGTCAGTCATAATCACTCGACAACGGTCCGCCAGAGCGGTCCGTCTAGCTCAAGGCCTGCTCGCATACAATCCCGCCTTTTTCTACAACACGGCCGCAACGGAATTGCTGGGGATTCTGGAATGATGAATGATGAGTGATTCTGGAATGATGAATGATGAGTGATGAATGATGAACGTATTGTGGCATCTTGGAGCATTTTTCCTACTCTTCTCTCTTTCTTTCGCTTGTGGCGGTCTTTTCACAAGACCGCCGCGACGGAGTTGCTGGGGATGCTGGTTCCGGCGTTGTTCATGGCTACTACGCGGTATTCGAGATGGGTGCGTAAGGGTTGATTGGTTAGTGTGGCGCGGGTTTGGATGGCGATGGTGGTGTCTTGCCAGGGGGACCATCCGGTGGGGGATTCCATCCGGCGTAGGATGACGTAGGTGCGCGGCGGGCCGAAGGGGCCGGGACCGGGGGCTTTCCAATCGAGGTCGATGATACCCGGGCCTTCGGAGACAATCTCGAGCAACCGGGGTTGGCCCGGCGCATTCGCCGGTTCGGGGATCTCGCGGTCGGACCATCCGATTAACTCCAGTTCCATCGCGTCCCCGGAAGTATCGACTTCGGACTGTTTCAACTGCGATTCCATCTCGAACACCAGCGCTTCGAGCGCCTGATCCTTCGCCTCGGTCGCGAGATGTGCCCACGCCTCTTTACAGAGTTGGCCGACTTTGTAGTTCTCATACTCGTCGCGCACCACGCGCAACCCCACCGGGTCCGCATTCGGAAACTCGGCCGGATACGCCTCGTATCCGCTGATCATCCGGTTAATCAACGCATGAATCTCATCTTCCCGCTTCGGAAATCGAGCCATGGTATGCCGCCTTTCGTTTTACTCCAACGGAGAGATAGCGTTGAGATTCTTACAGCACGACATCGATGGTGTTGCTTGCGACTCCTTCACCGGCGGCGTTGACGCCTACGACCTGGTATTCCATCTGGATGCCTTGGGGCTGTCCGCTGAGGAAGACTTCGGTCTCGAATGCGATACCGGCTTGCTCCCAGGGTCCGAACGTGCCCTCACCGGTCGCGACGCGGCGTTGGATTTTGTACGTGCGGACCGGCCCGCCGATCCCCGCTTCGGGGCATTTCCAATCGAGCTTGAGCGTGCCCGTTCCCTGCATCACGGACTCGAGCATCCGGACCTGGCCCGGCGGCGTGCCCGGCGTCGGCGTTGCACGCGGTCCCCATCCGATGAGATCGAGATTGTCTTTGTTGGCGCCCACGTCCACGTCGGACTGCTTGAGTTGGTCCCGCATTTTGACTTCCATCGCGTGCAACGCGATATCCTTCTGTCCCGTGGCGATCTCGGCGACGGCCTGCTTCTCGTCCTGCTCATCCTTCTTGGTCTCGTAATCGGTCAACACCGCCTGCACGCCGGCGATATCCGCGTTCGTGAATATCGCCGGGTTATCCGTATACCCCTGGACCATCCGGTGCGCCAATTCCTGAATCTCGAGTTCACGTTTGGGAAATCTCGGCATTTCTTTTCCTCCTGGTCTACAACGTTGGATGGGTGAAGCGAAGCGCAACCCACCACAATGGCGTCATTTGTGCGATGGAAAATGGTGGGTTCCGCTTCGCTTTACCCACCCTACATCCTAAACCCTTTTGGTTACAGCACTTAGCTGAGAGAAGACGCCTCGGGCGGAATGACAAAGTCAATCGCCTAAGCGACAAAGTCAATTGCCTGGGCCATGGAGTCAATAGCCGGAATGGCAACGTCAATTGCCTGGGCCATGGAGTCAATAGCCGGAATGGCAAAGTCAATAGCCGGGGCCGTAAAGTCAATTGCCGGAACCACGAAGTCAATTGCCGGGGCCACGAAGTCAATAGCCGGAACGGCAAAGTCAATTGCCTGTGGCATAAAGTCAATAGCCGGAATGACGGAGCAAGTTGCCTAGGCCAAGAGGTCAATCGGCCAAGAGATCCAGTGAATTGGCGTAGGTATTCCCCCCGGGGCTGTCTTTGTTGCGATCGCTCCCAATGCTTCGGACACCGTAGCATGGGTGCAACGAAGCGCAACCAACCACAATGGACTGGTGGGTTCCGCTTCGCTGCAACCACCCTACGTCCTATATCGTCATGGGAATGCGCACTATTCTTGGGGGGGGGGGGGGCTGAATGATGAATGATGAGTGATGAGTGATGAATGGGGGTGGTCTGGGCATGGATCGGCGCCATGGGAATGGTCTTCGTCGTCGACGCGCTATGCCCAACCGGAATCACAATACACAGCCCTTAATTTCGTATGTGTTTCAGGTCCTGCCGTTCTCTCCAGCGGTACTGCAGCGTTGTACTTCCCCGCCTGCCGGACAAGAACAGTGCGAGTATATGCGCATTTTTCTCAGAAGTCAAGAAGCAATTTCCGGAGTGTGGAACGAGGAATGTGGAATGCGGAGTGCGCACGTCTTCTCGTTCTGGTCTATTGACTCATGCTGTTTCCATCTTATCCCAGGAGACGTGGCCAATCGGCCTAACCCGGAGAGGACAAGGGGTTGCAACCCCTTGTCTACCCCTTGTCTGGGGGACGGCAAGGCTGCCGCACGCTCCCATGGCCGCTATGTGCCGAAGGATAGGTTGCGTCAAATATGAGTCAACACACTAGTCGTCTTTGTCGGCGGTCAGCGCCTTGACGAGAAGGTCCTCGAAGGCGCCGCGGTCTTTCCAGTCCATGGCGCAATGGACCGGGCGGCCGTTGTCGTCGGGCACTGTGTTGCCTTTTTCGTCGATGGACAGCGCAATCGTCTTCATTTCGCACAGAGACTCGTCGAATGTGAGGTAGGCGGCGGCGGTGTCGAACAGTACGCTGCTGGTGTCTGCCGGATGATGCTTGCGGTTGGACCAGTCTCGGTAGTTCTCCATGACCGTGATCGCTTTGAGGTTCTGGGAGGTGTCGACCGTCTTGTAGCGTTCGCCTTTGAGGATCAGGGTCCCGCAGGAATCGAGCGGGGCGAAGGTGATGTCCCACGGTGCGGCGAAGACGGCGCGGGCGGCCTCGACGTCGGCCCGTACGTTCCACTCGGCGCTCCGGCCCGGTTTGCCGTTGTAGCCCATCTCGACACTGCCGGCCATGGACACGAATCGGGCCTTTTCGGCAATACCAGGATCGCGTTTGAGGGCCTCTTTGATGTTGGTCTGCGGGCCGATAACCAGCAGGACGATGGGTTCGGGCGCTTCGTTGATCATCGCGATCATCGCGGCAACGCCGTCTTCGTGGACCGTGCCCGGGTACCCGTCGAGCGTATAGTCCCCAAGCCACTTCTCCTGGTTGATCGCCGCGTCCTTGGTCTTGACGCCCGTGCCGATAGGGATGTCGGTGCGGTTGACCTTCTCGAGCATCTTGGCCACGAGCCGCGTCTTCTTCGGCGTATCCGAAAACGCGGTCACGATGAGCTTCAGGTCCACCTGGGGACTGCCCAGCAACATCATCAACGCCCACGTGTCGTCGATGTCGTCCCCGATATCCGTATCCAGTATCACCGGTACCGGCGCTGTCGCCGGCGCCGCGGCCAACGAACACAAACATCCGTGCATAGCAACCAACAGAACGCTCATTGGAAGACCTCCCTCGGGTTTCGCCCGAATTTGCCTGTAATCTACCGCAACCCGCCGCCGAATTCCAGGCGTCGTCTATTCATCCGATTCGTAGTGCACCCAGCGTGGGGCGAGCTTGAGCTGTATGGCGGTGAGGGCCAACACAATGGCGAAGAGCACCCAAGCCATCGCGGCGGCATAGCCCATGCGCATGTAGCGGAAGGCGTTGTTGAACAGGGCATAGGCGTAGAACAGCGTCGAGTCCACAGGGCCGCCGTTGGTCATGATGTAGGCTTGGGTGAAGATTTGAAAGGTCCCGATAAGGCCCATGATGAGGTTGAAGAAGATGTAGGGGCTGAGCATCGGCACGGTGATGTTCCAGAACCGGCGCACGGGGCCGGCGCCGTCGATCGCGGCCGCTTCGTAAAGATGTTTGGGGATGCCTTTGAGACCGGCCAGCCAGACGATCATCCCGCCGCCCGCGCCCCACAGGCCCATCAAGATTAAGGCGGGCTTTGCCCAACGCGCATCGAGGAGCCATGCCGGGCCGTCGATACCGGCCCGCGCGAGGAGGGCATTCAGGATGCCCTGCTGTGGATTGAAGATCCACATCCAAAGGATGGACGCGGCGACCGCGGGCATGATCGCCGGAAGGTAGAAGAACGTCCGGTAAACGGCCATGCCTTTGATCTCGTAGTTCAGGAGCATGGCAATGCCCAGGCCGACCGTCATGCCTAGCGGGATGCCCAGGGCCATGAACAAGGTGTTGCCTAACGATTTGGTGAAGAGGGGATCGTCCGTGAACATGTGGACGTAATTCTTGAAACCGACGAACCGCGGCGGCGAAAACACATCGTATTCGCAGAAACTCATGATCAGCGAGAACAGGATCGGGCCTCCGCCGAACACCAGGAACCCGAGGAACCACGGCGAGGCGAACAGGTAACCGGCGTGGTATTCGTGACGGAAGAAACCGTGGGCCTGCATGCGGCGCCCGAAGTATCTGTAAAGGAACGCGGAGCCACCGAGCAGCAACGCGGCGTAGGCGGCAACAATCGGCCACCACCGGATGACCGGATAGTCCCCGGGCGCGTAGATGCGATCCAGTTCGGCCTGGACCACGGCGGTACTGCGGTCCAAAGCTTGTTGTGCATTATCCGCGATATCCGCCGTGTTGTACCGCTTGTAGATACCGGCTTCCATGGCGCGGACGTGTTCACTCCACAAGAGCATGCCGGCGGGTGACGCGGGCCGGTACTGCGAAATCGGCAGCGAGTCGACAAAGACCCGGGCGGCCGCCTTGAACTTGTCCTCGATAGTGGGATCGCTATAGACATAGTGTTCCATCGCCCACTCGGTCACGTCTTTACGCGCGTAGAGCTGGGGAATGTACACGCTTCCGCTGGCGCGTGCGCGCTGGCGATCTATGGCGATTTCGAGTTCGAAGGCCCGCCGGGATACCAGATACTTAATGAGTTTCCAGGCCTCCTCGGGATGGTTGGCGCCCTTAGGAATCACGTAGGACCAGCCGCCGCACCAGCCGAATTGCGGCCTGCCCTCGGGGGCCGGCGCCAAGGCCACGCCGAACCGCATGTCGCGGCGCACGTCCGGGATCTGCCGCAAGAACCAGTTGCCGTCGATTTTCATGGCCACCTTATCCGAGATAAACGGGTCCAGATCGCCGCCCTGCGTGGCCACTTGGAATGCGTTGACTTCTTGGGCGCCCCCGAGCGCATCGTAGATCTCGGTCATGTAGACCAGGGCATCGCGCACCTCGGGCGCGTTGAGTTCGCAGGTCCGGCCGTCCTCGCTGACAAAGCGCGCCCCATTAAGCCAGCCATACAGGTACAGCCACGAATTGCCGTAGTTCGGGATGAATCCGACGCGAGTCAGCGCGCCTTTTGCGTCACGTTCGGTGAGGATTTCGGCGCACTGGCGCAACTGGTCCCAGGTTCGAGGCGGGCCGGCTTTCGATGGGTCGTCCGGATCGACGCAACCAATGGCGATCAGTTCGTCCGCATACTTCTCGAGAAGGTCGAGATTATAGTAGAGTGCGCGATTGTCCGTGTTGGTAGGCGCGGCGTACAGGCGGCCCTGATAGGAGGCCTCGTTCCAACACGGCTCGTAAAAAAGCTCGGGGTGGATCGTGTATGCGTCGCCGGGATGTTCCGCGAGGTCGCGATCCACGAAGGGTTGGAGGCACATAAACGCGCCGCGCGCGGCCCATTCGGCGACGGCATGCCGCGCGAAGAACACCACATCGGGCGGGTCGCCGCCGGCGATCGAACACAGCAGCCGCTGGGGATCGCCGGACGTGTCGATCGAGGCACTCTGGCCTGCAACCACCGCAATGACTTGCCCGCCGTCGCTTCCGTCGTGGAGCGACTCGAAATCCTGGATCAGATCCTGCGAAATCCAATCGTATCCCCAGTAAAACAGCGTGACGGGGTCGCCCGGATCCCCCGCATCGGCTGCGAACAAGGCGCCGCTCCCCATCAGGCCGCACACGGCCAAGCCGGCAAGGATAAATCTACTTGGGGATCTCGATCGCACAGGGCTGGTGACCCGACTTGTGGTCCGGATTGAAACAAAAACACCGGGGGTAGGTATAGACTCTCGCGTTCGCTGTGTCAACATCGAACGTATACTGTAGTGAGTCATAGTTAGGGCAACGTATACGAACCATTTGTAAGTGCTTGTGGTGCAGGCATCTTGCCTGCCTTCCGGAGCAGGCTGGAAGCCTGCACCACAAAACACAACCATTTTCTCAGTCGCATAAGTTGCCAACAAGTTGAATCAATACAATAGATCCGAATCCGCAGGTAACATATCCTACGGTCCAGGGTGTTCGCGCGTTTGCCCCTGTGCCGCCGAGATTCCCGGGGCTTATGATTCCGTATCGTCCGTCGAATGAAGCGCAAGCACACGAAATGCCAACACAGGCCGGTTGGCCGCGCCGAACTCGCCACGGAACGTCACCCAGTGGCCGGTATCGGTCTCGCTGACTGTTTCGGGAACGGAGAGCTTGGCCGGCAGGTCGAGACGCGCCATCGGTTCGAGATCGAGATCCCAGCGGTCTGGCTCGATGCGCCAGCCCTCGGGCGCTTGTTCGAGGACGACGGTACCGTGAACGGGCGTATCCCCGAAATTGTAAGCCGCGATCACCAGCGCCGTGTCCGCTCGAAGCTCGGCGGTGCGCTCGTGCTCTTGCGTCCAGGCCTCTTTGCGCATAACCGCGCGGCGCCCGGGCATATCGAGTTGCAGCACCACCGGCGAGACGGCGCCCTCGCGCCAGGGCGGCAACGGCACGGTATCCAACGGGAGTCTATCGGCATCGCCCGGCGCGGTCAGCACAAAGACAGGTTGTGACGTCAGTTCAGGCGGCACGGTGTCGCCCAGAGACCGGCCCAAGTAGTCATAGACGTGTGCAACCTCCAGTCCCAAGGGCGGCTCCCACGCAACACGCGCCGTGCCGCGCTCCGGCCAGTCGGCGCGTTGCTCCGTCCAGGCGACGAGCACATCACGCGCGATGCCATCGGGCCGTGCGTGAAACGCATACACATGCGCATCTGGCGCGCCCTCGAGCCGCCAACGCCCTAGGCATCGCGCGCCCGCCAGCAGACGGCCCACCGCGGCCAAGGCGACGTAACTGGGCCGGGGCGTCAGGTCCGGGCGCAACAGACCGAACTGGACGGTGGCCTCTCCTTCCATGTAGTGGCCGAGAATGAAGTGGAAATGCCGGGTAGCCCCCGCGAACAGGCTCGTCGCGTAGGACTGGACCACAAACCCGGCCTTGCGCAACGCGTCCTCGTGGGTGTAGTCGCCGCACGGCGACGCCGGGTCCGCTTTCATCCCCCGGTCGCATTCCGTCACCCAGATGGGCCGTCCACATGCGGCCTCGCGGCTCGGGATCCAGAGCTTCTCATAGTCATGCGGCCAGTCATAGGAGTGGATGTTGTACGTGTCGTAATAGGGCCACGTTTCGTTTTCGAGGACGCCGTTGGCCAGGACCGGCGTGTTGATCCCGCCCATCGGGTTCCAACCTACGGTCACATCCGGGACGCCGGCTTTGAAGCCCAAATAGGCCGCCTTTTGGAACGCACACATTTCGTCGATGGTGTGGCCGCCGAAATTATGCGCATTCGCCTCGTTCCACGGTTCCCACGCCAACACGCGGCCCTTGAACCGCGCGCTCATCGCCTTGCAGAACGTATAGACGTGGCGCAGATCGCCAGGGAACCGCCCGGTCGCCTCGGGCGATTCGGCAGCGCCACGCACCGCCCAGGGCGCGGTGGCCCACTGGGGCGTACCGTGGAACACTTGCAGCACTTTCAGGCCGCAATCCGACTGCGCTACGGCCATCGCGTCGTACACCGTATCCTTGGCGAACGTGTCCTGCTCAGGCTGGATTTCGCGCCACCGCAGCCGATCCCGGATCCAGTTGACGCCCGCCAACGCCGCCAACCGCGCCAAATGCTCGCGCATCTCCGGCGTATCGGTTGGATACCACGATAGCGCCCCGTCGATTCCAATCGGCGAATCCTGCGGTACAGGCTCGGCCAACCGCGCCAACACCGCCGCGCACGTCCAACTTATGGGCTCGCCGTCTGCGCCCAAAAACTCGACGCGGTACCATCCGATGTCCAACATGCCGAGAGCGACGCGGCCGGCGCCGCTTTCCACCGGCCCATCCGCCACCACACCGAGCCGATCATCGAGAACACGCCACCGCACCGCCGGGCGCGATAGGTCGCCGGGGATCGGCGCCACGACCGTTTCCCCTTGAAGAAACACGTTGCCGGGATGATCTCGCGCCGGAACCGGTACCTTTCGCACCACAGACTGCAACGCACGCCACCGGTTCCGATCGGCCCACGATCGCACGTCCCTCTCCTCCGCTGCTCCCTGCACGGCCGTAGCCAACAGCAGCCCCGTCAGCGCAAGCGCACCAGCGCGATACCGGGTCACGGGGCATCGGTCCCCGTGATCGCACGCTCCTCGAACACGGCGCGCATGATCTGCGTGCGATTATCCGTTGTGAAAATGATATGGATCTTGTCGTCGCGGGTTTGGATGGCGTAGGGGTAAGCGAACGGCCCGGCCCCTTCCTGGATGTTTTTCTTGTACGGGTAGGTCTTGTCGTTATCCGTCGAAATAGCGACGGTCAATGGCGTGCGGTCTTCCATGTTGTCGTTGTAGACGAGCAGCAGGTGCCCGTTGCGCAGCTTGATGAAATCGATGGCCGCGTTGGGATTGGCGAACTGCGAGTCCGTGCCCGCGCTCCACGTGTGGCCGCCGTCATGCGATTCCGCGCGCACGATGTACCCGTCGGTGCACGGCCCGTATCCTCCGCCCCGGCGCAGGTACGCGATCAGGTAGTCGGGGGAGATCTGGACCACCGATGGTTGCAAACAACCGTTCCGGGCCGTGATCCGGTTCGTCTCGGTCCAACGCATAATCTTTGGATCGCAACGTAGAAACAGTCCCGTCGTATCGGCGCCGACTTCCTCGCGGTCGTGGCCGGTTTCGTGGTAGATCGGCAACAGGTAGTCGCCGTTATCGAGTAGGAGCGGCTGGGACCGCACCATCATGCCGCGCTCGTCAGCCAACACAAAACTGTCGGACCACGACGTGCCTTCGTCGCGCGAGATCTTCGCGTGGATCCGCGAATCGGACCACGTGTCGCCGTACCGAACCACGTGGAACAGCCAGACCACACCGTCCGGCGCCTGCCACACCACCGGATTCCCATCCGAGTGGAACGGGGTATCCGCGATGGGCACAGGCGTATCCCATTCCGTGCTGCCTTTCTTGAGCCGCGCGCCATACACCGCCGTATCCGGATGGTACTCGCCCGATCCGCCATAGTACGCGAGATACAAATCCCCGCTCGCCAACTCCGTAATCGCCGCCGGATGCTTGTACTGCCCCGGCAACTCCTTCCCAAACACCTTCTCGACAACGATATCGTCACCCATAACAGCTCCCATCACGACCCCATACGCCAGAAGCGCGATCACAATCCCTCGCATTAACCTCTCTCCTTGTCTTGTTCTATAGTGCCTGGTCCAGTTCGACGATCATCTGCGCAATGGCGGACCGCTTGGCTTCGAGGCGATCCGGGTCGCGAGGGAATGTCACGAGGTCGGGGACGAGTTCCTTGAGGTCGCAGGCTTCGGCCGCGCGTTCAAGCAGCGCCTCGTGTCCGCCCGCCTTGCTCACCCGGCGCATACGGTCTTTCAGGATGGTCAGGTAGTCGTAGTCCTCGATGCCGTCGCGGATGATCTCCCACCGGATCGAATCGACCGGACCGTCTTTGCCGGGATACACCAGCAGCCCGTCGCCGTTGACCGGGGTGACGTCGCCCTGGTCGAGGTACGGGTCTTGGCCCGGCATACAATAACTGACGCTCCAGTAGTGCACCCCCGCAATACCCAGCGCCCACGCCTGCCAGAAAAGGATCCGGTGTTCGATGCCCGCAAAATCGACAAAAAAATTGGCATAGGGACGCGGCGGGCTGTGGTTTACGTACCACCACACCTCCTTGCCCTCCTGAATGCGTTCGAGAATGGGTTTGTTGTTCAGGGTATCCAGGACCGGCGTGTGCACCGCCCAGATGTCGGCCGGGGCCGCTAAAAACGGCTGCAGGCCGCGCGTTGTCACCATCAACGGGATCGTCGGTGCGAGGTCTTGCCACAGGTGCATACGCTCGACGAGCTTGGGCCACTCCGGCGAGAGGGGTTCGGAGGCAATCTGGCAGAAGGCGCGATGGCCCAACGCGTTCTCGGCGACAAACGCGTTGGCCAACTCGAGTTGGCCGGGCGAATCCAGCAGGGCCGCAGGCACGGAAAACGTCGTCGCTCCGAGCGCGCGCAGTTCCTTTAGACGTGGCTCGAACCGCCGGAGTTCGTCTGCGTAACTCGTGCTGGCCGCGGGGAATTGCGCCGGTTCGCGCAACGTCACGCGGTGTTCGGCCGCATTGGCCACGAACTGGGCTATCAGTCCTTGCCGAGACAGCGTGCACCCCTGGGCTTGGGCCGCGTCATGGGCGTTTTGCGGCCAGAACCCGAAATCCGTCTTGAGCGCGGGCGTCATGGGCAGGTCGAAACCATACACGGTTGCCTCGATGGTCAGATGGATGGGTGGGCTGGGTACGGCCGTAATCACCAGCGGCCCCCGGTACACCCCCGGCGGGATGCCCAGCGGCGCGTAGACCGTGACCCACACGGGCGAGCATCGAGCGCCTCGCGCGGTGAAGCGCTGAAACGGCGGCAGGGCATCGGGCCATTCGCCCGTAGGCCCCTCGAAATACGAAGGGATTCGGATAGGGCAGTAGGCGACGTTGGCGACACGAATGTGCCGGGCGGGGATGGTGGCGCTCGTTTCGGCACCGATGAGGTCGCTTACGTGCACATCGACGTCGAACAGATCCGTGTCCGCTGGCGGACGGATCACGATTTGGAACGACTCGCGCTCGTTGTGCGCGAGTTGGATGCGTGCGACCGGATCGGGCTGCCCGAGAGGTTTGGGCACGTCCTCGCGGAAGATTTTCTCGAGCGAATGCTCGAACCAGATCGCGGTATCGCCCCGGTACGCCAACGTCCGTTCGAGGGTTCGTGGTCCGCGATCAAGGGCAAACGGGGCGTCTGTCCATGGTTCCATAGACACCGTGCCCGGCGAGCCGACCACAAACTGCGTATCGATGCCTTCGTGGGGCGGCGCCGTGTCCAGCCCGAGCGGCAGCGGCTGGTCACTCCCGATGCTGAGCCTCGCAAGCAAGTCGTACACACCGGGACCGGGCGCGGTCCAATCGAAGGCACAGCGAACCACGCGGTTCGGGTCGATGTCGAAGCGCTTGGCCGGGAGTTTCCACACGCGGCCATTTTCCGCCACGATGCTGGTATGGATGTGGACGTTTTTCAACACCTTCGCTGTTGCCACAAGCAGGACAAGCTGCCCAGGCTTATAATCGATCTGCACGGCAATCTCGTCCGAAGCGAAATCGACGTGTTTGAGACCGCGTACGGCGTTGAGCCGGTACGTGGTTTCCCACACGCCGCCCGGCTCGAGCATTTGCGGCACGAAGGCCGTGTGAAACCCGGACCGCTTCCGATCGGGTTCCCACAGGGTCAGGAACGAATGCGTCTGATTCGCGTTGAATACGGCGTATATCGTGTTCTGTTCGATGGGATCCGTGGCGGAGATCCAGTTGCGCGAGGCCGTGTAGTACCCTGTGTGGTCCGCTTGAATGATGCCGTGGCGCGTGGGGATATCGATGCGATCCCCCGTGCTGAATTTCCCGCCGGGGGCCGTGCTGTTGCGCACCCACGGCGCGATCCACTGGCTCTCGTCTCCCTTGTTCACGACTTTCCATTGGACACGGATCGAGGCCTCGTCGGGGATGGGCTCCATGGTGCGGATCACGTGCAGCCCACGGATATTCGGGCCGTCGCAGTCGTAGGAATAGTACAGAACGGGCCGTTCCGTGATGGCTTCATCGACCTCGAGTTGCTCGTTCAGGCGGCGGTTGGGCACGTAGTAGCTGCCGACGCCAAACCCCTCCATCAGGAGGCCGCCCTGGCCCGCAAAATTGCCGACCGTTGCCCGCAGCCCCAGTTCGGCGATGGCGCCGCCCTCGCCCGGCGCGATGAGCAACGTCAGGTAGTCCCCCTCGACACGGACCTCATCACCCACGATCACGCCGCCCGCGGCCAGTGCCAGCAGACTGCATACCATTGTTGCCAAGACGTAAGCGCCCGTGATTTGGGGCTTGCGCGCGACACCTGAACCACGGGCAAGATGCCCGTGCCACAAGAAAACCCGCACCTGCATCATTCATCACTCATCATTCATCACTCATCATTATGCCGATCATGGCATTTCGATCCGGCGCACGTCAACGCAGCGCCTGAACGGGTTGGCATGGCCCGGCGTGCCGCACACGGCAAGCGCCCGATGCTCCCAAATCTGCACGTACGAACTATGCCGTTTCCGTAAGTCTTCCAGTGCGAACACTGTAACGCAGGCATGCTGCCTGCTTACCCGCATGAATTTCTTGATGTTCGTAGTTGTTGAAAAGAGCAGGCAGGATGCCTGCGTTACGGCAGCCGGCGTACTTTACATGCGGATTCGGGATGCCCGACGCGGCTTGATGACCGCCGGTGCCTTGGCTACAATGCCAGGCATTGGCCTGGTAGCACCGCAATGCCGTCCGTCCCAAGGCGGATCGCTGGGAGCAATGATCCAATGACCTATCGCATGATTGGCCGCACGTACGCCGCCGTCGCCTTACTGACTTTCGCCGGCTGTGTAACGGCGCCACCCCCCGGTGTGGAATCCGCCCACGTTCTATGGGAAATTGGCACGGCAGATAACGATACCGCCGGGTTCGCGCTCGGACGCGACCGGTACCTCGACTTTGGGGAGGATCCGGTTTTCATGGCCGGGATATCCGATCCGGCCAAGGACTGGCCCTATATGCAACCGGGCCCGGACGACTCGTGGGCCCGCTCGCGGCGGCATACGTTTACGATTGCGTTCGCGATCAACGGCACGCCTCCCGAGGGCGCGTACACGCTTTGTATCGACCTGGCCGACACCCACTTCCTCAATCCTCCCCAGCTCGATATCGCGATCAACGGGCATCTCTACTCGCATCAGTTGCCAACCGGCGGCTCGGGCAACTCGATCTTCGGCGACTTGTCCGGGGCACAGGAACACTGCGTCCGCATGCCTGTTGATGCCGGCGATCTCAACGCCGGCTCCAACGAGATTACGATTACCACGGCATCCGGCAGTTGGATTCTCTACGACTGGGTCGGATTTGAGGCCCCAGCGGGCGCCGGCCTGGGCGTTCTCGAGGGCATGACCGTCCTGGGCGTTCCTCAATGTCCGCCGCTGCTCGTCGAAGCAGACGGCCGGTTGTTTCAGGTCGTCCGTCAGGGAATCCGCCACGTAGGCGAGGCCACCGAAGCCACGGTGCATGTAGGCGACGCCGCACCCGTATCCGTAACACTCGAACCGGGCGAGCAAACCGTCGAGCTACAGGTACCCCGCGTGGCCTGTGCGACTACCGTACCGGTCGAGGTCCGGGTGGGCGACACGATCCTGGCGACACGGAGCGTGGTGCTCGAGCCCGTCCGCGAGTGGATCGTCTATCTCCTGCCACACTCGCACGTCGACATCGGCTACACCCACCTCCAGACCGAGGTCGAGCAACGGCAGTGTCAGTTTCTCGATGACGGTATCGAACTCGCCCGCCAGACCGCGGACCACCCCGAGGGCGCCCGATTCAAATGGAATTCCGAGGTGCTCTGGGCGGTTGACAGCTACTTGAAACAGGCATCGCCCGAGAAACGCGACGCTTTTATCGAGGCCGTCCGGCGAGGGTGGATTGGCCTCGATGCGCTCTACGGCAACGAGTTGACCGCGCTATGCCGTCCCGAAGAATTGATCGAACTGCTCGGATGCGCCCGGCGGCTCTCAACGCAATATGGACTGACCATCGATGCCGCCATGATCAGCGATGTCCCCGGTTACACGTGGGGGCTAGTGCCGGCGATGGCCCAAAGTGGCGTCAAGTACTTCTCGATAGGCCCCAATGTAGGTCATCGCATTGGCTTCACCCGCTCGGCCTGGAGCGACCGCCCGTTCTATTGGGTGTCGCCGTCGGGACGCGAGAAGGTCTTGTGTTGGATGGCCGGAGAAGGCTACTCGTGGTTTCATCGCGGTCCAATCCGGGACGGTGGCATGGTACTCGATTACCTCGAACGCCTGAGCGCGTCCGGGTATCCCTACGCCATCACGTACGGACGCTACAACATCGGTGGCGACAACGGCCCGCCAGACCCGGATCTGAGCGCATTCGTCCAAGATTGGAACGCACGCTACGCCTATCCCAAGTTGCTTATCGCCACAACCAGCGAGATGTTCCACGAATTCGAGGCCTGTTACGGCGATACTATCCCGGCCATCCGGGGCGACTTCACGCCCTACTGGGAAGACGGCGCCGCCTCGTCCGCACGTGAAACCGCCGTCAACCGCGCGGCGGCCGAGCGGCTGGTCCAGGCCGGGGCGCTCTATGCGATGCTCGATCCCCGGCGCTACGACGCGGATAGGTTCCATACGGCGTGGCGCGACGTGTTGCTCTACGACGAGCATACCTGGGGCGCTCACAACAGCATCTCCGAACCCGAAGGTGACTTCGCCAAAGGGCAATGGGCGATCAAACAGGCGTTTGCGCTTGACGCGGATCGGTTGTCACGCACATTGCTCGATGATGCGATCACGCCCTGCGCTACAAAGGGTGATGCCTCTGCGGCCGTACTTGTGTTCAACACCTGTTCGTGGCCCCGCACGGATTTGGTCGTACTCGATGGAATCGGCGCCCGCATCACACAGGCAGACGGACAGACGGTACCATCACAGCGTCTCTCGGGCGGCGCGGTGGCCTTCCTGGCACAAGACGTCCCGCCCATGGGGGCTGCAAAGTACAACGTCCACGACGGCGATCCCGATTCGTGCGGCGATGCGCGCGCCGAGGGCCGGCAGTTGTCCAACGGGATCCTCACGGTCGATATCGACGAAGCCACCGGCGCCATCGCCAGCCTCCGATACGGCGATGGGGAACGGGAACTCGTGGATCGAGAAAGTGGCCCCGGCCTGAATGACTACCTCTACGTGGCCGGAAGGAACCCTGCCGAGCCGCAGCGCAACGGGCCCGTCACCATCCGCGTCAAAGAGCCCGGACCGCTGGTGGCCTCGATCGAGATTACGTCGGAGGCGCCGGGCTGCAACGCCCTGACCCGCGAGGTCCGGCTGGTGGCCGGGCTCGACAACCTCGAAATCGTCAATGTGATCGACAAGACCAACGTGTATGCCCAGGAAGCCGTGCACGTGGCGTTCCCGTTCCGCGTGCCCGAGGGGGCGATGCGCATGGACATCCCCTGGGCCGTGGTCCGCCCCGAGGCCGATCAAGTCCCCGGTTCATGTAAGAACTATTTCACCATCCAGCGGTGGGTCGACGTGTCCAATCAAGACTACGGCGCGACGTGGGCCACCATCGACGCCCCGCTCATCGAGGTCGGCGCCATCACCTGCGACCCCACGGTCACGGGATGGCTCGAACACATCGCCCCCTCGAGCACGCTGTATTCCTACGTCATGAACAACTACTGGGAGACCAATTACAAAGCGAGCCAGGACGGCCCGACGACGTTCCGCTACGCCATCCGGCCCCACGGCCGTTTCGATGCGGGGGCCGCGGCCCGCTTCGGCGCCGAGCAAAGTCAGCCGTTGCTGGCCGTGCCGGTGGACCAAGACGCGGTCGCGATGGAGTCGTTCTTGCGCGTGGAGCCCGCGGGCGTCGTGGTTACCGCACTCAAACCCAGCGACGACGGCAAGGCATGGATTGTGCGATTGTTCGGCGCCTCCGGCAAACTGGAACACGCCACCCTGACGTGGGGAACACCTAAACAGCCCAGGATGTGGATGAGCGATCTCACCGAGCGGCCGCAGACCCGTGTCTCCGGCCCGATCGAAATACCGCCCTACGGCATCGTCACCGTACGAATAGATCGGTAGCGATCCAAACCGAGCAATCGGGAACGTAGGATGACCGGGAGAGAGCCTATGACCTCGCGAGAACGCGTCTGCGCCGCCTTGGACCATCGGGAATCCGATCGCGTACCGGTCGACTTCTCCGGGCACCGGTCGTCGGGCATCGCCGCATCGGCCTATGCGCAATTGCGCCGGTTTCTCGGCTTGCCCGAGAAACCGATTCGTATGTATGACCCGGTCCAACAGTTGGCCATTGTACACGAGGACGTTCTCGACCGGTTTGGCGTCGACACGATCGAACTGGGCCGCGCGTTTGCGACGGACGATAGGGATTGGGCCGATTGGATCTTGCCCGACGGCACGCCGTGCCAGATGCCTGCGTGGGCTTTGCCCGAGCGTGAGGCGGCACGGTGGGTGATACGCTCGAAAACTGGCCGCGCGATCGCGGCCATGCCCGACGGCGCCTTGTATTTCGAGCAGACCTACTACCCGTTCCTCGAAAACGACGACCTCGACGCGATTCCCGAGGCGATGGACGAATCCATGTGGTGTGCGATAGCCTCGCCGCCCGGACCTCTTGTCGCCGGGCCGGATGGGGCCGAAATCCTCGAGCGCGGCGCCCGCGAACTCCGCGCGTCCACGGACAAGGCGATTATCGGCTTGTTCGGCGGGAACTTGCTCGAGATGGGCCAGTTTCTCTGGCGTAATGATGTGTTTCTCATGCTACTCGCCGCGGATCCGCCGAAGATCCACGCCTTTCTCGATAAGCTTATGGCAATCCACCTCGCCAATCTCGATACCTTTCTCGGCGCGGTCGGCAAGCACATCGATATCGTTCTGTTCGGCGACGACCTCGGCATGCAGCAGGGCCCGCAGATCTCGCCTGCGATGTATCGCGAATACTTCAAACCGCGTCACAAGCAGCTCTGGTCACGCGCCAAAGAGCTTGCGGACGTCAAGATTATGCTCCATTGCTGCGGCGGGGTCCGCGAGTTGCTGCCAGATCTTATCGAAGCGGGCCTCGACGCGATCAACCCGGTACAAATCTCGTGTGCGGGAATGGATGCCCAAGGTCTCAAGGACGACTTCGGCAGCGAAATGGTGTTCTGGGGCGGCGGGTGCGACACGCAGCACGTCTTATTCTACAGCACGCCCGAGGACGTGCGGCGCCACGTCCTCGAGCAGGTCCGGATCCTCAGTCCCGGCGGCGCCCCGCGCCGCGGTGGGCGCGGCGGTGGTTTCGTGTTTCAACAGGTGCACAATATCCTGACGGGCGTGCCGCCCGCGAACATCGTCGCCATGTTTGACGCTGTGAACGCGGCGTAAGCGCTTCTCGGCCGGCCAAAGGGCAGGGCAATTCGACAACGGCAGAGCCAATCGACTATGCTCGGGCTACCGTCGGGCCTGCGGTCGTGCCACCGTTACCGGGGCCTTGATTGCGAAGGTGTGGGAGTCGATGACACTTGTCCGAGTCATAGGGCGCGGCGCGCTGGTGTGCATGCTTGCGGTGGTCTCGAGCGGGTGCGTCTCATTGAGGCACGACGACCGGCCCATCACCCGTCCACGCAGCTTCCCCCGATGCTACCTCGTGAGCGACGAGCGCGATTCCCCTCAGGCCGCGGCGCGCGAAGCCGCGGCCATGGACACGTTGGCGTGCGCACTGGAATACGCGTTGGAATACGCGTTGGAGTGCGCACTCGCCGGCATTCTCGACGGGGCGTCGGGAGATGGAGTGGCCGACCTTCCCGAGGACGCCTTGAAAGACGCCCTGAGCGAAAATCTGAGATACGGGCTGGCCTACATCTTAGAGGGCGAACTGGAAGACGTTTCGGAAACGGAGTTGGGCGCCGCTGGGGGCCGTGCCGTGGATTATGTCCTTGGAGATCCGCTGGCCTATGCCCTCGAATATGTCTTGGCAGACCTGCCGGACACCGTCCCGAAGGATGATATCGAGATCCGCTTGACCGGACTGATGAAAGCGGGCCTACTCGAGGAGGCCCTGATAGATGCCTTGGCCTGGACCGGGATTCAGGCAGACGTGCCGTCGATCTGCCCGATCAACCACCCCGACCAGTACGTTTCTTCCCGTTTTGGCGACCTGCGGCACGCCGGTGGAGGCCGATCGCGACGCCACCAGGGGATCGACATCGTCGTGCCGCGGGGCACGCCGATCGTCGCGGCCGCCAGTGGCGAGGTCGTGTTCGCCGGCCGCTGTGGCGCGTACGGCCTGCTCGTGAGAATCGACCACGCAAACGATTATCAGACCTGCTACGGGCACCTCGATACCGTGTCCGTATCAAAGGGCGACATCGTCGCCCGCGGTGACGAGATCGGCACGGTCGGCAGAACGGGCAATGCCACCACCGCCCACCTGCACTACGAGGTCCGGGAAAACGGCAACGCGGTCGATCCCGAACCTTATCTACCGTAGCCGCACCCCACGCGACCGCCGGCCTCGCTCGGCCCTCGCCGG
>DATKVG010000075.1:0-5152 GCA_035530195.1 Bathyarchaeia archaeon
TTGCCGGCGATGAACGAGGTGGTGCGGCCGGTGCTGGAGTACCGGGAGCCGTTTACGATGGATTGTTTCAACGGGGACTGGTGCGCGCGAAACCGGATGAACAGCACGCGGGGGGAGTTCGAGGAACGTCATGGGGGGCATATCCGGTTTGGTGCAGGGTTGTTTGTTCACACGTTCAACGTACTGATGCCGCCGGAGAAGTACTTTGACGAACATCCGGAGTATTTTTCGGAGGTGGGCGGGAAGAGATTGAAGGAACGGACGCAGTTGTGCTGCACGAACCCGGACGTGGTCCGTATCGTGACGGAGGCGTTGCTCGAGCGGATTGAGCAGGACCCGGCCGCGTTTGTGTATTCGGTGTCGCAGAACGATTGGGACAACCATTGCGCGTGCGTGAATTGCCAGGCGCTGACGGATATCGAGGGTTCGCAGATGGCGCCGGTGTTGCAGTTGGTGAACCAGGTGGCGGAAGCCGTCGAGCAGAAGTATCCGGACAAGGCGATCGAGACGCTGGCGTATCAGTGGACGCGGAAGGCGCCCAAGACGCTGCGGCCGCGTCCGAACGTGATTATCCGACTGTGCAGCATCGAGTGTTGTTTCGCCCACCCGTTGGCGACGTGCGATTCGGAGGAGAACCAGCGGTTCCGGTCGGACGCGGAGGGATGGTCTCGGGTGGCGAACCGTCTTTGGGTATGGGATTACGTGACGAACTTCCACGAGTACATGCTGCCGCACCCGAACTTTCGTGTGTGGAACGACAACATCCAGTTTTTTGTGAAGAACAATGTTCGGGGCATTTTCGAGCAGGACGATTATCAGTCGTACAACGGTGAGTTTTCACCGCTGGGCGGGTATATGGTGGCGAAGTTTTTGTGGAACCCGCGGTATGACGAAGATACGGCGATGACCGAGTTTCTCGATGGCGTGTACGGGAAAAAAGCGGCAAAGTACATCCGCGCGTATATCGACATGTTGCACGACAAGGTGGCAAACGAGAATATCCACATGAGCATCTGGGGATCGCCACAGGAAGTGGATTACCTCACGCCGGACATAATGAAGAAAGGCCGGAAACTGTGGGATAAGGCGGAGAAAGCCGTGCGGAAGAAACCAGACCTCCTCGAACGCGTGAAGACCGCGCGGTTGTCGTACGATTATGCGTGGATCGAGAACAGCAAAGGCGGGGCGTTTGTGTTTGACCATCCGCATTTCCGTGCGGCGACGTCGCCGGATTATTTCAAGACGGTAAAGCGGTTTTTTGATGTGGCGCGGCGCGCAAAGGTGACGCGGATGGATGAGGGGCGCAGGACACTCGACCAGTACGAGAAGCAACTGGGCGTGGGCGAGATGACGGAAATGCGCGAGTTCACGCCGGTGGCCGCGGTTGCGGTTGATGCGAAACCGGGGATCGGTTTTGCATGTTACGAGGGCAGTTGGGAGTCGCTGCCGGATTTTGCGGGGTTGACGGCGGCGGAGTCGGGCGTGGCGGAGATGATCGGTCTGGCCGCGGGGAAACGGACGAACGATTACGGTCTGGTGTTCAACGGTTACGTCAAGATCCCGCGGGACGGGGTGTACGGGTTTTATTTGAGCAGCAATGACGGGAGCCGGATGTCGGTTGCGGGCGAGGGGCTCGAGCTGGATAACGACGGGTTGCACCAGGCGGTTGAGCGGTCGGGGCTGGTGGGGTTGAAGGCGGGGTATCACCCGATCCGGGTGTGGTATTTTCAGACGGGCGGGCGGCAGAAGTTGCGAGTTTCTTGGGAAGGGCCGGGGATTGAGAAGGAGGCGGTGCCGAAGGGGGCGCTCTTCCACTGAAATGATGAATAAGGACAAATTACAAATTACAAATTACAAATGAGAGAGGTTGGAGGGTCTTGGGATGAGTAAAAGCGGGGTATCGCGTCGGATGTTTTTGGGTGTGGCGGGTTCGGGGATGGTGGCGGCGGCGGGTGCTTCGGCGGAGTTGAGTGCCGTGCTGCCTGGCACGGTTATCAACGCGGCACAGGCGGATGCGGCTACCTCGCAACGCCTGTCTCTCGACAAACTGAAAGCCTGGGAATCGCTGGGTTACGGGATGTTCATTCATTTTGGGATGAGCACGTTTGTGGAGAATGAGTTGCCGGATGGGAAAGCGGCAGCGACGACGTACGCGCCGGGTAAGCTGGACGTGAGCCAGTGGATCAGCGTAATACGCGACGCCGGGATGAAGTATGCGGTGCTGACGACGAAACACGTCGCGGGACATTGCCTGTGGCCGACGAAGCACACCGATTATTCGGTCGTGAACAGCACGGACAAAACGGACGTGGTCGAGAAGTTTGTAACCGCGTGCAAGGAGAAAGGCGTGCTGCCCGGCTTTTACTATTGCTCGTGGGACAATCACAACCGGTTCGGCAGCGTGACGCCGTCCGACAAGGGCCAGAAACCGTTTACGACGTCGGTTTACCAGACGTTCCAGACCGCGCAGGTGACGGAACTCCTGACGCAGTACGGGCCGATAGCCGAGACGTGGATCGACATCCCCGGCGTGCTCGGGCGCGGCTACCGCACATTCCTCTACAACCACATCGCGTCGCTCCAGCCCGAAACCGTCATCATGATGAACAGCGGGATCAGCACGCAGGAAAAGTACAACGTCGAGTATGCGTGGCCGTCCGACATCATCGCCATCGAGCGAAGCCTGCCGGTCGAGGGCGGGTACAGCAAGGTCCGCGAGATCGAGGGCAAGCCGTATTACATGCCGGGCGAGGTCTGCGACCCGATCGGTAAGGACTGGTTTTATGTGGCGGGTGACAAGCCGCGGGACGACAAATCGCTGGCGGATCAGTTTTCGGCGTGCCGTGCGCGCGGGGTGAACCTGTTGCTCGATGTGCCGCCGGATAAGGATGGGCTGATACCGGAGTTTCATGTGGCGGCGCTGATGCGGCTGCGGAAAAACGCCGGCATCTGAGAGCCAGGGGCGTCCCAGAATGTGGGCGATCAGGAATCCGACGGATCCGACCGATCCGACCGATATAAAGACGCCAGGAGGAGGGTGAGGGCGGTGGCGAGGGAGATGATGGCGGCGGCGTAGAGGGTGGTTGGGCGGAAGACGAATTTGACGGAGTGCGTGCCGGGTGGGATTAGGACGGCTTTGAAAGCGTCATTGGCGCGGTAGATGGGGACGGGGGCGGAATCGAGGAAGGCTTTCCAGCCGGGGTAGCCGGCGTCGGTGAAGAGGAGGACGCGGTTTCCGGGTGCGTCGGCGACGGTGAGGCGTGCGGAATTTGCCCGCCAGACGATGTTGCGGATGAGGTGGCCGGCGTCGTCGGGGTCGGCGTAGACGTTCGCGGCAAGCAGGTTGAACTTTCCCGATCTTCCGGAAGTTTGGATGTGGAGTGTTGCGAAGGCGTGTGGGATGTCGGGCAGAGGGATCTCGACGGATCGTGTGTTGCCGGAAGACGAGGTCAAGGCGCAGGTTTTTGCGGGTTGCGCGTAGGGGGCGTCGCGGTCGGCCAGACTCGTTTCGATGACGGTTCGACATGTGCTTTGGTATTTGAGGACGAGGGCACAATGCGCGGGGGGCAGGTCGAGCTTGATTCGGAGGTTTCTGACAGAGCCCGCGGGGATTTCGGGGGTCGTAATGGGGATGTTCTGAACAAGGTTGCCCATGGATGAGAGTGCCGTTTGCGGAACGGCTGCGGGGGCGATTTGGGGGACGGGGATATCCGGCGGCGGATCGAGGAAGACGGTTGTGGCTGCGGGAAACAGGGAGTCTTTTGGAGGTAGTGGACCGGGGGCCCAGCTTTTGAGCAGCCAGAATGGGCGTTTGAGGAAGAGGTTTCCTCGCTGGTTTCGTGCGTTTGGTTCTTCTGCGATGACGAGGCGGTGGTAGGACCTGTCGCGCGGGGGACCGCTGATGATGTTGCGGACTTTGCGGAGGTGGAGTGGGTCGTAGCCGTTGATGAGCGGCTTGAGGCCGTAGAGGGCGTTGTTGGCGAGGGAGTCGACGAACCGTTTGTGCGGTGGCGGCCATTGTGCGTTGGCGTGTGGCATTTTGATGCCGGCGCCGAGCAGCCAGGGTACATAATGGCGGTTCCAGGTGAGGGTTTCGGAGAAGATGAGCAGTGGCAGGATGAGTTGGAGCGATGCGAGGAGGTTTTTGCGGGAGGCGAGCCAGGGTGCGGCGGCAATGATGGCGAGCGCGGCCGCGGGGACAATCAAGGCGGCGGTCGAGACGGGCAGAAACGGTTTCAATTCGAGTTTTTGGGCGAGCGTGATCAGGACGGCGGCCCCTGCGATGGCGATGATTGCGGTGCGGACGGCGGCGAGGAGTGTCGAGCGGCGTGGCGTGGCCAGAGCGTCGACGCCGAGGCCGGCGAGGATGCTGAGGGGGAGTAGTGCGACGTCGTATGCGCGGGTCGAGGCGGACGTGGCGAAGGGGGTGAGGCGTTGGACGAGCGTGGCGACGGGCATGGGCGGGCCGAAACTGCAGTCGACGAGCAGCAGCCAGGGGATCAGGAAGACGATGGCGTCGCGGCGCGGGCGGAGGACGAGCGCGGCGATGACGAGGATGAGCGCGGCGGCGCCGGAACCTCTGACGGCTTCGGCTTGGTATCGCATGCCGGCGAAGAGGACGAGGTTTTGGAGGAATGAGCCGATGCCGGCCTTGCTGAGGTTTGAGTATTGGCCGATGGGCGCGTCGGGCTGCCTTGCGGCGTGCGCGGCGAGTTCTGCGGCGGGGACGATGAGAACGGCGGCGAGCGCTGCGGTGACGGCAGCGGCGAGTATGAGCGCGGCGAAGTCGGTGAGGAGGCGTTTTGCGGTCTGGGCGCGGAGGGCGACGATTTTGCAGGCGGCGGCGTATGCGGCGATGGCTACGAGCATGTAGGGGATGATTTGGAGGAATCCGCCGAGTATGGCGAGCCCGAGGAGGGCGCCGGCCGCGGCGGCGTCGAGCAGTTTGGCGCGGACGTCGGTGCGGTCGATTGTGTGCTTGACGAGCAGGAGAATCCAGGGGAGCCAGTTGAGGGTGTAGAGGAAATGGAATTCGCAGGCGCGGCGCGTCATGAGGGCGCTGAAGGTGAATGCGACGGCGGCGGCATACGCGGCGGGCCGGGAGAGGGCATGGGCCCGGGCGAGGCGGTACGTGCCGGCGGCTGCGAGGAGG
>DATKVG010000076.1:0-43197 GCA_035530195.1 Bathyarchaeia archaeon
TTGTGGTGCGGGCGTCCCGCCTGCACTTAGGTCGATATAACGAAGTGTGCAGGCGAGACGCCCGCACCACAACTTGCCGCCGGTGTAATTTCGGTTCCAATTACTTAATCAGCGGCAGGAGCCGCTTGAACTCCGGTGTCCCCGCCGCTCCAAGCAACTCGAAAATCACCATCTCGACCGTTACCAACTTAGCTCCGTGCACCTGCATCCGCGCCAGCCCCACCCGGTGGTCCATTTTCGTGCGCGAACCCGTGGCATCCGCCGCAACAAAACACGAGTAGCCCGTCTCCTGCGCGCGGAGCACCGTCTGCATCACGCATACGTGGCTCTCGATTCCTGCAACGATCAGTTGTGGCCGCCCAAGCGCGCCCGCCGATTCCTCGAACTCCTGGCAACCAAAACAGCCAAACGCCACTTTCTCGATGGGCAGGAGCCCCTCGAGCGCGTCGGCCACGGCCTTCGTCGTTTTTTTCAGCCCCTTCGGGTACTGCTCGGTCCACAGGACGGGCAGGCCCAGCTCTCTGCAACACCGGATCAGCTTGACGGCCTGCGGGATAATTGCAGGACCAACCGGGATTGAGGGCAGCAGGCCGTCCTGGAAGTCGATCACGACGAGCGCGGCTTTGGTCTTGTCCAGCATTGAAAAGCTCCCGACGGCAATTTGTTTGGAAGCCGCATTATAAGCATCCGGGCGGAGAACCGGCAAACCGGGAGTACTTACCGCTTAGTCAACGTCGAACTTGGACACGAGCCCTTTTGGCCGGGCGGACTCGGGATAGAGTTGGTCCCATAGCCCTCGGTAGTGTCTGGTCAATTCTCTGCTGTCGGTTTTTATGGCTAAATGGGTACTAAGAACGATGCAACCCAACTGTCCGCCTGAACAGGCCAGATCCATATACTGCGCGGCCACTTCGGGGTCGTCTTCCAACCACGCCAGATACGCGCAGGCCTGCTGCTGCATCACGGGTTGATCCGCATTTCTCAGGTATTCGGTAAAGCAACTTCTCGCTTCCGCCCAGTTGCCGCGAAGCAGGTTTGCTTGCCCGCGTTCCCACGACGCACCCGCCCGTATCCCCGCGGCAAGCAGTGCCACGTCCGCGATTTCTCCCAGCGGGCTGCTCCCGATGAAGGCGCCAAGTTTTTCCGTCCTGCTCTTGCCGCGCGTGAAGATCTCGCGGCGTTGCGCGTCCGTAGCGGTTCGGTCAAGCCGGCGGGGAAGACCGGCTGGGGAACTCTGCCGGTTCATGCCCTCTTCGGCAGGCGATTCATAAGACGCTTTGGCCGACGTGGTCGCGCCTTCGGCGGGACCTTCGGAGTTTTGCTGAGCTTTTGACAGCCAGTCGAGCTCCTGGAGTGTCAGTGGCGGCTGTTGCCGGATCTTTTCCTGGCGCATGCTGCCGATTGAACCCAGAACGGCCAGAAGCACCGCGAGGATGGATGCAACGGCAAAACACCCCGCGGCAGCCTTTTTCATCTGTCCGGCTCCTGAGCCTCAGCGCGGACTCGTTCGAACAGAGCCTGGTAATGTTGTGCCAACACGGTGCTGCCGGTTTGCCATGCCAGGCTCCGGCACAGGGCGATGGGCCAGGCCTGCTCGCCGGAACTGGCCAGTTCCATGTAGCGGGCGGCCAATTCCGGGTCGTCTTCCAGCCAGGCCAGGCGCCCATGCGCAATCTGCAGCATTACGGGGTCCTTAGATTTTCTTACAAACTCCGAGTAACAGCTTTTCGCTTCGTCCCATTTGCCTCGCGCCATGTAGCACTCGCCTCGGTTGGCCAACGCGCCTTCCGGTATGCCTACGGCCACGCCCAGCGCGTCCACAAATCCGCCCAGTGGGCTGCTGCCAATAACCGCAATAAGCCTGTTGCGTGCGCTCTTGCCGCGCATGAATTGTTCGCGGCGTTCCTCGTCCGTGGCGGGCCGGTTGAGCCGGCGGGGGAGATCGGCAGGGGGATTTTGCCCGATTGAGCGCGCTTCGGCAGGCGATTGATCAGTTGGGTTCGGCGGCGTGACCGCGTTCTCGGCAGGCACTTCAGGTTTTTTCAGAGCCTTTGACAACCGGTCGAGTTCTTGGAGTGTCAGCGGGGGCCATTCCCGGATTTTTTCCTGGCGTAGCGAGCCTATAGAAGCCAGAATCGCCGCAACCACCGCGATGACGCAAGCAGCAGCGAAACATCCGGCGGCGGCTTTCTTCATGTGCCCGGCTCCTTGTCTGTCTGAATAAACAACAATGGCATACGTGGTTTGGCGTGATCAATTCTGTTTGTTGTACCGTTGTATCTGGTGGACACTGTGGACCGACTGGACCAAGTAGACGGAGTTATGGAAGCCACATTTTCGTATAGCTATGCGGCCAAAACCTTACGCAATTGTAGGTTTCCTGCGGGAACGCGATGCAATGGTCGTGTGAGACTTTTTCGTGGCGCCAATCCAGCCGTTGACAGTATAATCTCTGAGATCGGCCTGTTGTAGGGGTTTTTGGGCGACTGCAGGCCAATAGGGCCGGGGTCGTGGGTAGGTTTTCATCTTGAGTTTGGTTTTGGCACAGCAGTTGCAATAACGCAGCGAAATCAGAGAGGTTTTGCGCGTCAACAGCAGGCCTTTCTCCGTGGCAGCGCCAGGGGTTGCGGATCAAGACCGAGCGGAGGCCGTATCAGTGAAGAAGGTTGAAGCGATTATTAAGCCGTTCAAGCTGGAGGAAGTGAAGGAAGCTCTTGCGGGTGTGGGCGTCCAAGGCCTTACGGTGACGGAAGTTAAGGGTTTTGGGCGGCAGAAGGGCCACAAGGAGCTATATCGCGGTGCGGAGTACGTGGTCGAGTTTCTGCCGAAGGTGAAACTCGAGGTGGTGGTGCCGGACGAGAAGCTGAAGGACGTTGTGGAGGCGATCGTGAAGTCGGCTTCGACGGGGCGTATCGGCGACGGGAAGGTTTTTGTGAGCGCAGTGGAGGATGCGATCCGAATCCGGACGGGTGAATCGGGCGAGATCGTAGTGAGTTGATCGATCTGCGGCGCAGGCAGGCGTGAAAGGTTCAAAGGACACGATTATGAGAAAAGATATGAATCCACAAGACGTGGTGAAGTTTTGCAGGGACAACGGGGTGAAGTTCGTAGACCTGCGTTTCATGGATTTCCCGGGGCTGATGCAGCATTTCACGGTGCCGGTCGCGGAACTCAAGGAGGACTCGTTCGAAGAAGGTTTCGGGTTCGACGGGTCGAGCATCCGGGGATGGCAGAGCATCCACGAGAGCGACATGCTGGTGCTTCCGGACCCGCGGACAGCGGTGATGGACCCGTTCTGCGCGCTGCCAACGCTGATGATGTACTGCAACATACTCGACCCGATCACAAAGGAGCGGTATTCGCGGTGCCCGCGGTGCATTGCCCAGAAGGCGGAGAACTACCTGTTGTCGACGGGAATCGCCGACACCGCCTTCTTCGGCCCTGAAGCGGAATTCTTCATTTTTGACGATATCCGGTTCGATCAGACCTCGCATTCGGGCTATTACTTCATCGACAGCGTGGAGGGCATCTGGAACAGTGGCCGGGATGAGAAACCGAATCTGGGGTACAAGCTGCGGTACAAGGAAGGGTATTTTCCTCTTCCGCCGGCGGATTCGCAGAACGACTTGCGCGCGGAGATGTGCGACATCATGGCGCAGTGCGGGCTCGAGGTCGAGGCGCACCACCACGAGGTGGCGACGGCGGGCCAGGCGGAGATCGACCTTCGGTTCGACTCGTTGACGAACATCACGGACAAGCTGATGCTGTACAAGTATATTGTGAAGAACACGGCGTTGCGCCACGGGAAGACGGTGACGTTCATGCCCAAACCGCTTTTCCAGGACAACGGGTCGGGCATGCACACCCACCAGAGCCTGTGGAAGAAGGGCAAGAACCTTTTCGCGGGCGACAAATACGCGGGGATCAGCCAGGAGTGCCTGTGGTACATCGGCGGTCTGCTGAAACACGCGAACGCCCTGGTAGCGCTGACGAACCCGACGACAAACTCGTTCAAACGACTGGTGCCCGGCTTCGAGGCGCCAGTGAACCTGGCGTACTCGAGCAGGAACCGGAGCGCGTGCGCGCGCATTCCGATGTACTCGCCCAGCCCGAAGGCGAAACGGGTGGAGTGGCGCGTGCCGGACGCGTCGTGCAACCCGTACATGGCGTTTTCGGCGATGCTGATGGCGGGCGTCGACGGCATCCAGAACAAGATCGACCCGGGCTCGCCGCTCGACAAAGACCTGTACGACCTGCCGCCGGAAGAGAAGGCGATGATCCCGCAGGTGCCCGGGAGCCTGGCCGAAGCGCTGGACCACCTCGAAAAGGATCACGAGTTCCTGTTGAAAGGGGACGTGTTCACGAGGGACGTGATCGAAACGTGGATCCGGTACAAGCGGGAAAACGAGGTTCTGGCGGTGAACCTGCGGCCGCACCCCTACGAGTTTTTCCTCTACTACGACATCTGATTAGAGGCCGGCGAAAACGCTCACCGGTTGCCGCGCCAGAGGTCGATGGGCCGCCGGATGCCTTTGGGGCGAAACGGGAGCGCGACTTTCGCGCCGGTTCCGGCGGAGTAGTAGCCGGCGTAGAGGATTTCCATCACCATGCGGCCGTCGTTGCCGGTGACGATGGGCTGCTCGAGCCCGCGGACGCACCGGGCGAAATGACGCATTTCCTGCGGGAACCCGTAGTTCCAGAGTTCCTCGTAGACGGGATAAGTCCATCCTTTTGTGGAGGGCGCCTTTTCGACGGCGTACCCGTAGCCGTACTCGCTGTAGGTGGGAAGGGCGTTGCCCATGTGGAGGTCGGCGTAAGTGAGGCCGCCTTCGCCGTAGATTTCGGCCCGGTCGTGCATACCGCCGCGTCGCGCCCAACTGTTCTCGACGATGCCGACGGCGTTGTTCTCGAACTCGATGATGCAGATGGAGTCATCCTCGCCCTGTGTTTTGTCGGCGTGGACGTACGTGCCCATCTGGCAGAACACGCTGCGGATCGCCGGCCGCCCGAGGAACCACCAACAGAACAGCGCGCCGTGGCACCCCATGTCCATAAACACGCCGCCGCCGGATCGCTCGACGTCCCAGAACCAGTCGGCGTGGGGACCGAAATGTTTCTCGGCCTGTTTGACCATGTAGAGTCTGCCGAACGCACCCTGGTCGGCCATTTCTTTGGCCTTGACGTATTTGGGCGTGAACATGAGTTCTTCGGCGTACAGGAGCAGGACGCCTTCGCGCTCGCACACGTCGATCATGGCGGCCGCCTCTTCCAGCGTCATACAGAGCGGCTTCTCGCAAACGATATGTTTGCCGGCGCGTGCGGCGTCGGCGGTGATTTGGGCATGGAGGTAGTTGGGCGCGGCGATCGTGACCATTTCGATTTCAGGGATGGCGAGGAGGTCGGCGTAGTTGGTGAACGCGCGCGGAATTTGATGCTGCTTGGCGAATGCGTCGGCATGGCCGGGCGACGGCGACGCGACGGCGGCAATCTCAACCTCGCCGTGGAGCATGCGCATCGAGTGCGCGTGGATGTCCGCCTCGAAACCGGACCCGATAATGCCTACTTTGACGGCGTCAGTGTTGGCCATGCCACGCTTCCTTCCTTGAGGTGCCATTAACTACGAGTGCTCCCTTGGCGGGCACTAATAAACCGGACATTATTTTTAGCAAAGTCGATTGCAGCCTGACCGTGCTGCCCGGGAAGGTGCCGGCTGAGTTTTATGCTATCGTCACCAAAATACGCCTTGATTTCCCCAGCAAAGTCGGGAGCCGTAACAAACAAATAACACCCATCCACAACGTGGCAATAAAGGGTATTCATGCGGATGTACATCCCGCTATTTCGGATCGCTATTCCGCTGTCAATAAGCACTGGTAGATACTCGTGCAAGGACGTTCTTGCCAACTGAGCTTCTTCGACAGAATCTCGTAGAAACAACAGGCGCATCGCGGTTCGAAGCTCAAATGGCAATAGTGAGCGAACCTCTTTGACAAAACCGTAGCAATTTTGCTGGGCGTAAGGCATATTGCCTATGGAATAGATGCAGTCTGCATAACCGATATGGTCTAAATACCGTCCGAAACTACACCACTGGGACTCATGCGATTCCGGCGAAGCCACAATGCTTGACATCGAGTCATCTCCCCTTGTTGCTGAGTAGTTACAGAACGCTATCCAAAATAAACAAGAACAACAAGGACAACGGTGTAGCCACCGCAAAGACAGCAATAAAGTGACCAACCCACGTTATCCGCCAGGCCTCTTTCCTGGCCATGTTTACGGTCACCCCTCCCCCCAAGAGCTTCCTCACGCCTAATGCCGGATCGTTCGGATTGTAGTAGAATATGTCCCACTTCCAATAATGCCTGTCATTGCGTTCGCGGATTAGGTCCTCTTCTCTTCTGTAGGTTATCGGCCCGAGTTCTGTGGCCGTTTTCTTTCTCGAAAGGAGGACAAGAATAACGAGCGTGACAAACACTGTCATCGCTACCAGACCGAGCATGAAACGCGCTACAGACGGCTCCGCTGATTTGAGCGGAACCCACGTGGAGCGCAAAACCATTGGTACAAATATGAGTACATTCGCGATTAACGCGAGCAATTCAACAATTCGAAAACGCTCCGACGTCCTGTTCTGGGCAAATATCCGGGACTTAATGCTGTTGAGTATCCCTAAGAGAACCGTCGTTGATACAGTCGCAAGAATCAGCACCCAATATGCCGCCAGGAATGATTTGTCTGCCCACCGCGTAACCTCGACGGAAGCTGACCATTGTATTGGATAACGTTGTGGAATGCTGCCCCATTTCAGGGCGAGATACGCGCCACACATAATGAACAGAACATATTGTCCCACCGCCAACGCTTTAGAGCACGGCAACGACGTCTGCGCAACACGCAAAGAGCGTACACCTCGTGGATAAGGCTCACAATCAGCGCCATCTTCCACATTATAACGGCCTGCTGCCTTACGACTTAAATGCATAGCCCCATCAAAAAAGACTCCCTGGACAATATACGCCAGGACAAATGCAATTAAGACAGGCTTCGTGACCAAGTCTCTCGTCCCTGGCTCATGAACTAACCAGAACAAGGCTACAAGAATCACGATCGCCAGTACGGTACCCACCATGTCAAGACGCCGGAGTCTGTCAAGGATTCTTTCTCCCTCGGCCGTAGTAGTAAAACCGGGCGGCACACGCAATTCGAAAAGACACGCTACAGACAAAGCCTTTGACATCAGCCGCAGTAGATAGTAGTTGAAAACGAGTGTAAGCAAGACGCTCACACATATTGCACTTTCAAGGCCTACCACCTCATGATACATGATGTCTCCTTTTACTATTGGTTGGACAAGCCAATGCAAATCACAAGGTAAAGCACACGCATGTCCTTTCAGTCCAAGGGCACTGTATCTTCTACCGCGGCATTGCAGCCAGTGTCGCTTCGTACAAACTGCAGAAACAGCGCGTAGCCGCTTGACCGCCCGCGGGACATCCTGACCCACATGTGGTCATGCAGCCGTCAGTTGCGGCCACCTTTCCGGTTCCACCACCCATGCCTGCAGTTTACACCGTAGTGCATTAGGCATCACCGCCACTCCAACAGCTCCAGATGGGCGCCGACAGATAACTAGACACTACAACAATATACGCGGCAGTTGCCAATCGCGCAACGCGTCAACATCCAAGCGTCCCATTCTGGATGTCAACAGCAATTCCTGCTTTGGGAAAGGTGTCTTGTCGGTGATCAACAAACAGGAACATGGTCATTCCCTTCAAATGAGCGTAAATCTGCTCCATAATCAGCGAGACGTGCTGTTCCGGAAGCGATGACAGTGCCTCATCCAGAGCTAGGACTGCTGGTTTACGCAGGAGTGCTTTCGTCAGTGCAAGCCTTTGCTGCTCGCCACGAGAAAGGTTGGAACCACCGGAAACAATCATCATTGCTGTGCAGGATGATGCCACGGAGAAAACGCAAAATAAAGGTGGCATTTGAATGTCGTAATCGTCTCAATCGTCCCAATGGTCCCAATTACTTGCTATAGCGGGCTTTAATCTCCTCGTCTGACAACGCTTCCCGGCGGAATTCGACATTGCTGATGGCGCCCTGGAAGTTTTCGAGCTCGGTGTGGTTGGGGTTGCAGCCGATGCCGATGTTGGGCGGCTGGGAAGCGAGCACGCGCGGTAACGACCCTTCCTGTTTCATCTCGCCATTCACATAGAGGCGCAGCTTGTCGGCTTTCTTAACGACGGCGACGTGCACCCACTCGTCATTCTTGACCGCCACGCCTTTGGTGCCGTGACGGCCGGATGGCTGCTCGACGCAAACCGAGAGTTCCCCGCCCACTACCGAAAGGCGAAGACCGTCGTTCATGCCGGTGTACCAGGCGGAGACGACGTGGTGCCAGCGTTTGTCATTTGGCGCGATCCCCTCCGGCCGGATCCACGCGCTGAACGTGTAATTCCGCGTTGGGAACCCGGGCGCGGCGTACACGAGCTTCGATGTTTTGCCGTTGAAGTACAACGCCCCGGCTTCTTTTCCGTCTCTGCCCGGCGCGGGCGCAACGTCCACAGCCTGCAAGAGCGCGCCCTCGGCCGGCTCTGCATTGCCTGCCAGCGGCGCCGACAATACAACACCCCGGGTTATTGCGAGCAGCGATGGGTCAATAATGAAGCGGCGCGGGCCATTAACCGCTGCTTTTGAGGCCCCTTCAGCCAACACCTGCCAGTAATAGGTTTTGCCGGGCTCGAGTTTTGCGTCAACAAGAATGTCTGTCGCTGTAACGCCGGATTGCGAATGCGTCACCCGCTCCAACTTCTCGTCTTCCGCGATGACTACGGTATAGGTGGCGTCCGGTGCGGCGGCTTGCCATTCAAGGCTCAGGCCGCCTGGAGCGATTCGCGCATTGTCCTCCGGGCTGGTCAGCATGAAATCGACGAGCGGCGCGTTGTTGACCGGCAGCCACGAGCGGTACAACGTGCCGTGGGCGCCGGCCGTGGCGTAATCGCAGAGATAGACGTCGGCGCCGTCGGTGGCTTTGGCTTTGAAGAGGACGATCGGCTTGAACTGCGCATCGCACGTCGCCGGCTCGAGTGAAAGCGTGTCGAGATCGAGCGCGGGCATGTCCGCCGGCTCGATCTGGTTGTGCTTCTGGTCGAACGCGAGCAGGAGCGGGCCTTTAAACAGCGACGTTTTGAACTCGACATTCCCGTCGCCGCGCATCGCGCGCAGGCGCATGTCGAGGTTCAACTCGATCACGTCGCCTTGTTTCCATTCACGCGCAATCTTGAGATACGTTCCCGGGGCCGCGCCTGCAATCGGTTGACCGTTCACCGCCGCGGATGTCTCCGTCGACCATTCCGGAATGCGCAGGTACAGCGGCAACGTTGTGGCCTTGCCCGGATCGACGGTGATGCTAATCTTGCCATCCGCCGGATACGTGGTTTCTTGCTGAAACCTCCAGGCGGTGTCGCCGATGGATGCGGTGATCGCGCCGGGACCGTAGTAATTGAGGTAAAGGCCGGTCGTATCGCCCAGCACGCCCCACTCGCTGATCAGGCCGAGCCCGCGCGGGCCGTTCACCGAGCAGCAGTTCAACTCGGGCGTGCCCACGCGGGATTGAAACACGATCGTGTGCGCGGACGCGGCGCGTTTGCCGTCCATGGGCGTGTCGTACGTGCACCATCTCCCGCTGGGATGTTCGTAACCGAGCACCGTATTGAGCGTGGCGAGTTCGATGGCGTCGGCAACGCGGCTGTCGGCGGAGAGACGGAGCGCCTCGACGCTCAGCGCCAGCCAGGCAACGGTGCAGCACGTCTCTATCGAGCCGGATTGGAACGGGTTGCCCACGGCCCCCTCGCCCGTCGAGAAACTGCCCGCGTTATGAATGTCGGTGCGGCGGATGCTTCGCCAAATCTCAAGCAGCGCCTGGCGGTACGAGTCGTCGCCTGTAATGCGGTACATCTCGGCGAGCCCCATGATGGGGTGGAGGCTCTCCCACCGCGGCTTGGGCGTCTGGTAGAAGTCAACGCCTTCGAGCGCCTGGCGGTAATAATCGCCCGCGGGCGGTTTTTCCCAGTCGGCGAGGATATCGCGCATCATGCGGAGGTACGGCTCGCGGCCCGTCTCGCGGTAGATAAAACCCAGCGAATGCAAGATGGCCATGTTCATCTCGTGTGAACCGGCATCATGGACGCGCTTGCCCGTGTCGAGATACGTGGCGCAGACCAGGTCGGCGGCGCGTGTGGCCGCATCAAGCGCGGCCTGGTCGCCCGTGTCCCGGTACCACAGCCACAAGGCCAGCATCACGTGGTAATGGCCCCACAAGTCCCACTGGCCGAGCAGCCGCTGGTCTTTCTGGAACGGCCCGAGATAACCGTCGTCGGCCTGGGTAGAAATAAGCTCGGGGATGAGCCGCCGGAGCAGCGCGTCAAGCTCGGGGCTGTCGGTCATTCGGCGCGCCTCGACAGCCGACGTCAGGTACTTGCCGATGAACTCGCCCGCCCACGGCACGGGATCCTCGTAGGGGGGTTTGCGGTCGCGCAGCCGGAACATCTCGATCATACCGGGGTTGGCGTCCGGCGCTGTCAGCAGCCAGTTGTCGACGACCGCATCCAGCCGCCGGCCCACTTCGCCGTCAAGCCGGAGCGTCAGAGGGGGCTGGGAGAGATCTTGAGCACTCACCTGCGCTTGCGCTGCACAGTGAATAACGCAGAAAACAAGGGAGCATTTCCAAATCTTATACATTTTCCTGCCCTTGGACTAGATGATGTTTCGCGAAAAAAACGCGGCGCCTATGTTCCCGCTAGGAACACAAGCGCCGTTTCAAAAAAGTTCTTAGCCCTTTTTAGCCGAGAATTTCAGTGTAAAGTTGGCAACAACAACAATATTCTTTCCGTTCGTTGGTACTTGGGTTGACGATTGAGTTGGTTTGACAGGTTGGTCATTTTCCCGCTTCATTTTTTGCTGTCCTCCCGCAGCAGTAAAACTTGAAGTACGCTGTATTCTTAACACCTTCAAAGGGTATCACACTTACCCCACCATTGCGGAATATTTCTTTAGAATCGGAGGATTCGTAAGATTCAGAGTAGATGACTCTTGCAACTCCAGCAGCGACTATTTTGTTAGCGCAAAGATTACAGGGGTAGGTTGTCACGTAAAGTGTTGCGCCAGAAGGAATTGCACTGCTATTTCTTATCATATTCATCAGTGCCATTTCCTCGGCATGCAGGGAGCGGCACACTTCTAACAATTTTGGGAAAAACTTGTCAAAAATCTTGAGCCCGCAATTTACGCACGCATAATCCACTTCAATTTCGGATCTGCATTTCGGGCACCAACGAACGTACTGTGAAATTTCTTGCCCGCAGTTTCTGCACTCGAGCGCATAGGCGATCTTGGCTCCACATGCAGGGCAAACCTCCAAATACTGTCCCACCTCCTGCATTCTAATATCCCTGTTACACCAAGTGTCTCCTTGCCTAGCGGCGCAGGCATTGGAACCGCGAGGCACATCATTAAAGCCGGATGCAACTATGGCACCGTTTGCGTCAGCAACTATGGCTCCGACGCTTCTTTTCAAACATCTCGATCTCCTGCTTACAGCGTAAGCAGATGCCATCAAGCTTTCCGTGATCGTTGGCTGAAAGTCAAAAGTGCTTTCGCCCTGGGACTTTCTTTCGATCATGGCAAGGTAGGTTTTGCAAAGCGTGTCATGAATGAAAGCGGCAACCTCTGAAGGCATGTTGATTGAGACGTCTTCTTCGTTCTGTATAACTATGTCCGCCAACTGCATGCAGCGACTCACTTGTTGACCGTAAGAATCACGTTCTTCAGAATCCCTTTTTGCCGTCCTGACAAATTCTTCGTGATTAACACATCGTTTCTTCTTCGTCAATCGTTCCTCTCTTTTTGCCTCTGAAGCCTGCACGGCAATGAGATGGAAATTCGGGATCTGGGAAAGAGGCTCAATCTCTGCAGCGTTACGAAACCCGTCCAAGATGACGCCATTGTAGTGTCCGGAAGGCCACTGCCGGTCAGCTCTGGTTATGGCCTCCATTGATAAGTAGTCCTGTCCGTGCTGCTTCCGTAGGTCATTTCCGAGATTCTGCAGGTTATCAACGCTCTCTGGTAGTCCTTTCTCGCGCAACATCTGATGCAGGATATCTGAAAGACCTACCTTTAGGTAATCGCGCTGCCCAGCAAGGTTGTCTGCAATGAATGAGCACCCGCTACCCAATGCACCTGTAAAGCCAATAACAGGGACGTAGATAGGGATGTTCGAGATTTTTACCAGACCCATGCTACAAGGCCTCCCCTTTAAATCTTTATCTATAGTATATTGCAAACGCGTCGCAGTTCAACAGGATGCGTATTCGCCTTCAATATGAAACTTGGCGACTGCGGGCAGGATGAACAGGCACGGTTGTGCCGAGTTATGTGAGTGAGTTAGATTATACGTTGCGCGCGGGCGCTATATGGACTGCGGCAGCGGTTGGGTCGCATATTGGAAGGAGTGGTGCAATGAGATGGTTTGGCGTTCTGGTTGCGACGAGCCTATTGCTGGGTTTTGCGGCGGCAGGAGCGGAGGAGGAGGGTTACGTGTCGCTGTTTAATGGGAAAGACTTGACGGGTTGGACGGGTGACACGAAAGGCTACGTGGTGGAAAACGGCAACCTGGTGTGTAAACCCGGCGGCAACCTCTATACGGAGAAGGAATTCGCCGATTTCAGTTTCAAATTCGAGTTTAAACTGACGCCGGGCGCCAACAACGGCGTTGGGATTCGCGCACCGTTGAAAGGCAACGCGGCCTATGGCGGCATGGAGATTCAGATCCTCGATGACCGTCACGAGAAGTACAAGGACCTCCAGCCGTGGCAGGTGCACGGGTCAATCTACGGGATCGTCCCGGCGAAACGCGACCACCTCAAGCCGGTCGGCGAGTGGAACAGCGAGGAGATCATCGCGGACGGGCGGAACGTGAAGGTCGTCCTCAATGGCGAGACGATCGTAGACGCAAACCTCGACGAGGCGACGGCGAATGGCACGATGGACGAGAAGCCGCACCCGGGACTGAAGAACGAAAAAGGCCACATCGGTTTTCTCGGCCACGGCAGCGTGATCGAGTTCCGCAACCTCCGCGTGAAAGAGCTGGGCAAGTAAGAATCAGACGGATCGGACGGATCGGACCGATCAGACGGATCGGACAGATCGGATTTAGCCCGCGGGCATTTTAGTCATTTTTACGGCGCCCGGATCGAGGGAGAGCCAGCCGTCGGTTTGTTTGACGCCGAGGAGGTCGTCGAGCCGCTGGGCGAGCGGGTCGGTGCCTCCGCGCTCGTGTGCGGTCGTCATGCCGAGGCGGTTTCGGATTTCCCGGCGCAGCCACCAGAACCCCGAGTTCCACGAGTAGAGATGATGGCCGTGAGGCTTGCCGTTGACGGTGCTGATGGACTCGTGGAACGCGGGCATGTAGGCGAGTTCTTTTTCGAGCCGCCAGAGCAATTGGTCGTCGACCCATTGCGCATCCATCCCATGGATGAGGCCGCAGAGGTAGTTGCAGGCGTCGTTGAGGAACCACGACCCGCCGTAGACGTACACGCCGCTGTGGCCGTCGAGCAGGTCGCCGTTGGCCATCGAGATGACGCGCATGCCGTAGGGCGACTGGATCTTCATTGTAGTTTCGAGATGGCGGCGGACGAGGTCGTCGGGCAGGCATTTTTCGCCGAACACGGCGAACGTGAGCACCTCGCCGTACAGGCTGTCCTGGCCAACGTGATCCTGCTGCTTGATGCTTGTGGCAAAATATCCGCCTTGATCGTTGAACATCCGGGCGTAGCCGTCTTTGGCTTTTTGGATATCGGCGTCGGTGACGTCAAAACCGAGTTCGCGCGCGGCCATGAGCGCACCGCAGTGGAACCCCTGGTTGGATGACGGGGCGTCGTCGTCGTCGTACGGCAACTGGTCGTGGTAGGTTTTCATGTAGGCCTTGTCGGGGCTGAGCCGCGGCGGGATGTAGAGACCGTCGACCTCGTTCTTGCGGATAAACTGGTATGCGCGTGCAACGGTGCGGGGGTCGGGGGTGCCGCCGGCCTTTTTGACGAGATGCGACCAGATGAGGAAGTACTGCGCGTTGTCTTCGTAGTTGACGCGCTCGAAAAACACAGCCATGTTGGCTTCGGCATCGAACTGCGGGCTGTCCAGCCCGCGGCTCATCCAGAACCCGTCGCTGACCCATTGTTTCCAGCCGTAGCCGACGCCCGAGATGAAAATGTAGTCGCTTTCGGTGCGCATCATGTTGCGGCGCAGCAGGAGATACGAGGTGTTGCGCAGAATCGCCTCGAGCGCGGAGTCGTTGAACCCCTTCGCATTGGCGAGCGCGAGGTGCGCCGCGAGCTGGATGTCGTACTGGTCGTGGACGGGCGATGCGAACACCCAGCTTGTCCAGGTTTGGGTATCGCCGGCTTCGATGTGCTGCCAGCCATCGAACCGGGTGCGGTAGATGTTGGTGGCATCGACTTCGAACGGGATCATGATCATGCGCCGGGCCGAGCCGTCGCCGTTGGCAAGCGTAATGGTTTTTTGATCGACGTCGCAGCCCATGAAACTCCGGTTTTCCCAGAGGCCGGGCGAGTCGCCGATGACGCCGTAGAACACGTCGCCGGCCCTGCCTCCGACCATGGGAAACGTCTGCCACGAGTTGTCGTCGAACCCGGGGCCGGTGCAGCTCGGGCTGTACATCTGCGATTTCTCTTCGCGCCGGATGAACGTGTGAAACGAGTCGGCGGCGGGGATGTGCCAGGACATGTCGAGGTAGTAGCGGGAATCGGCGGTGGCCGTGACACGTATTGCGCGCTCGTACAAGCGCGGGTTGATTCGGCGCCAGGTTTCAGAGAATTGCAGGCCGAGCGTGCTGCCGGTGAGGGCCAGGGGATCGGAAAGCGGCTGGCCGCTGCCGCGCTCCATACGGACCTGTGTTTTTCCTTGCGGCTGGACGACGGTGAACGCTACGCCAAATGGGGCGGGGCCGAGTATGATTTCGCCGCTGTCGGTTATGCAGACTGCGTCTTCGCAAAATCGCAGGCCCAGATCCACGTCCGCCGCCGTCAGCAACAGTCCCGCCAGCGCGAGTGCAATGTGCATGATGCGATCCTCCTTGGTGACTTGCGTTCGCGGCCATTCTAGCGGAAAATGGGCCGGGATGAATAAGGTTCTCGAAATTGTCAAGCAGTATTGGGGCTACCACCAATTCTTCCCTCTGCAACACGAGGCGATGGAATGCGTGATCCAAGGCCGCGACTCCGTCGTCATCCTGCCGACGGGCGGCGGGAAGAGCCTGTGTTTTCAGGCGCCGGCAGTGGCGATGGACGGCATGGCGGTGGTGGTGTCGCCGCTGCTGTCGCTGATGAAAGACCAGGTTGACGCGCTGCGCACGAACGGCGTGCCCGCGGGCAAAATTGACAGTACCATGACGGGCGCCGAACGCGAGACGGTGCATCGGGCCATCCAGGCCAAAGAGTTGAAGCTGCTGTACGTGTCGCCGGAGCGGATGGCGCAGCCCGCGTTCACGGACTATCTGAGCACGGCGGGGGTATCGTTCCTGGTGGTTGACGAGGCGCACTGCATCAGCCAGTGGGGGCACGATTTCCGGCCAGAGTACCGCGAGTTGCGGCGGTTGCGCGAGATCTTTCCCGACAAAGCCATTCACGCCTACACGGCGACGGCCACGCCACACGTGCGCGACGATATCCGGCAGGAACTGTGCCTGCGGGACCCGGCGATCCTGACGGGCTCGTTCGACCGCCCAAACCTGATTTACCGCGTGGCGAAACGATCGGACGGGTTCGGGCAGGTGCGCAAAGCCATCGACGCGCACCGCGGCGAGAGCGGGATTGTTTACTGCATCCGGCGCGCGGATGTCGAGGTCTTGTGCGAGCGGCTGGTGGAGAAGGATTACAAGGCGCTGCCGTACCACGCGGGGATGGACGACGCGGCGCGCAAACGCAACCAGGAGGCGTTTTCACGCGAAGAGACGGATATCGTGGTGGCGACGATAGCGTTCGGGATGGGCATCGACAAATCGAATGTGCGGTATATTATTCACGCGGCGATGCCCAAGTCGATCGAGCATTACCATCAGGAGACGGGCCGGGCCGGCCGCGACGGCCTGCTGGCGGACTGCTGGCTTCTCTATTCCTACGGCGATTTCCGGTTGTGGCAGAGCATCGTCGAAAAATCGGAAGACGAAGGCGCGCCTGTCGCGATGGAGAAACTCCGCGACATGCTTCGCTACTGCGACGGCATGACCTGCCGCCACAAGGGCCTCGTGACGTACTTCGGCCAGGCGTACGGCGATACGGGGTGCGCGGCGTGCGACGTCTGCCTTCGGCAGATGGACGTGGTCGAGGAATGCGGTTCGATCTCGAGGACGATCCTGTCGTGCGTGGCCGAGTTGGGCTCGATTGCCGGGCCTACCTACACGACGCTGGTATTGACGGGCGCGCGGGAGGATCGCGTGCTGGCCAAGGGGCACGACCGCCTCGCGGCGTTTGGCGCGCTGGAGTCGTCGGGGAGCCGGACGGTGCGCGACTGGATCGAGCAGCTTGTTCAGCAGGGCTGCCTCGAGAAGACGGGCGAATATAACGTGCTGACACTGACGCCGCCGGGTGCGGCGGCATTGCGGGGCGAGCAGGATGCGCAACTGCTGAAATCGTCGCGGCAGGGTGTGCAGACGAAGCTGGGGAAACGTGCCGTGGGCGAGAAGGTTGTGCCGGCGTCGCCGTTGTCGGGGTTCGATAAGGAGTTGTTTGAAACGCTGCGGCGGGCCCGGCGTGAGAAGGCACAGGAGCTGAACGTGCCGCCGTTTGTCGTGTTCGGCGATGCGGCACTGCGCGACATGGCGCGCAGGAAACCTACCGATGAGGAAGCATTTCTAGGCATCAGCGGCGTGGGGCAATACAAATGTGACACTTTTGCCGACTGCTTCACATCAGTTATTCGCAGGTTCCTTGAGGCTGATTCGGCCGATACCCCGGTTCAGAAAGAACCACCTAAGAGCGCCACGTCCCTGTCGCAGGACAAGAAAACGCGCAGGGCGGAACGGTGCCGCGTTGCAGCTGAAATGCTGGCCAGCGGTATTTCTGTAACAGACGCCGCGAGAAAGCTGAGGCGCGAGCCTTCAAGCGTTATTCAATATGTCGTTGAACACATCCGCAACAATGCCATTGCAGATCCAAGCCCGTGGGTGGAGCCAAGCCTGGTCTCCAATATTCGAGAAGCCGTTACAACGGTCGGAATGAGCAATCTCCGGGCCATTTATGACTATTTGGACGGCGCCATTCCGTACGAGAAGATTAGGGTATGCGTCGCTTGTTTCCATAATGCCTGTTTGGTTGAGCGCGAGAAGAAATGCGGAGAAGCGTGATGACCTTCGTTCGAGTCGCGGCAGTTATGTTGGCGGTGTCGTCGTACGCGGCGGCGGAATGGCGCGGGTGCACGTGATGGCATGGGGCCGGCCGGCGGCGACGAAGGCGTGCCGGCACTGAAACGCGCGATTGACGCGCCGCTTCGCCATTACGACAAAGAGTTCAATCGCGCGCCGTTATTTATTCCGCAGGCGGACCCGGAGCGGCTGTGCGCGATCCGTGCAACCGAGCGAGTTCTCATGCCCGAGCGGGGCGCCACGCCAAACAAGCTCGAAAAAAGGGGACGCTGCACTTATTTCAAGATTACTGATGTCGGGTCAACCCACTGGCCTTTCGAAATAAGTGCAGCGTCCCCTTTTTTCGCATCGGTGCAAAACTGAGGACCACGGACGTTCTAGCACGGTTCAGTTGCACCTGCCCCCATTGTTTGCTAATCTCTAGAGCCACCCTGATGAGGGCGGGTTGTCTATGTCAATGGCTGTTAAGCCAGTTGAAAGGAATGCGGTATGAACAAGCAGTTTGCGCGGTTCTCTGGCTTACGTGTTGTGTTTTTCTTCCTGTTTTTCGCGGCTGTCGCGGGTGCGACGCCGCTGGATGACTACGTTGCGGCGCCGGATGCGACGTACAAGTTCGGCCCGGAACCGGTGTTAACGGTAAATGATGCCAATTTCACGGCCAAGGTATGGGCGATGACGTCGCAGACGTGGCTGACGCCTGCCGAGATCGACCGGCCGGTGTGGGAGCATTATTTGACGATCGTCGAGCCGGTGAAAGTCGAGTATACGAAGGCGCTGATGTTCATCGGCGGGGGGAGCAACCGGGGCGAGGCGCCGAAAAGAGTCGACACCACCATGGCGCAGATAGCCGTGGAATCGAAATCGATCGTGGCGGTGATCGCACAGATTCCCAACCAGCCGCTGAAGTTCCCGGACGAGAAAGAGGCGCGGTACCTGGAAAGAGGCAGGAGTGAGGACGACTTCATCGCGTACACATGGGACAAATTCATGGTGACGGGCGACTCGAAGTGGCCGGCGCGGCTGCCGATGACCAAAGCCGTGGTAAGGGCCATGGACACGGTTCAGAAACTCCACCCAAGCGTGGATGGGTTCGTGGTATGCGGGGGTTCGAAACGCGGTTGGACGGCGTGGACGGTAGCGGCGGTCGACAAGCGGGTGGTGGGGATGATCCCGGCGGTGATCGACGTGGTGAACGTCGAGCATTCGATGCAACATCACGTGGATGCCTACGGCTACTGGGCCGACGCGATACAAGAATACAATGACATGAACGTGATGGCGCGGATCCACACGCCTGAGTTTCGCGCGCTATGCCAGATCGTCGACCCGTACGCCTACATCGACCGGTATACGATGCCCAAATACATCATGGCGGCGACGGGCGACCAGTTTTTCCTGCCGGATTCGTCGCAGTTTTATTTTGACGCGCTCAAGGGCGAGAAGTACCTGCGGTACGTGCCCAACACCGACCACGGGCTCGCGCTCGAGGCGTACCTGAACCTGGCGACCTTTTACGAGTCAATTCTGAATAACACGCCGCGGCCAAAGTTTTCGTGGATCAAGGAAGCGGACGGATCGTTGCGCGTGACGTCGGAGACCAAGCCGACCGCGGTCAAGATGTGGCAGGCGAACAATCCCAAAGATCGCAACTTCCGCCTGGACACCATCGGCAAGGCTTACACGAGCACGGATTTGGTTGACCAGGGCGGCGGCGTGTACGTGGCGCGGGCGCCTAAGCCCGAGCAAGGCTGGACGGCCTTTCTGGTCGAACTGGAATATCCAAGCGGGGGCCAGTTCCCGTTCAAGTTTACGACGGAAGTCAGCGTGGTGCCGCAGACCATGCCATTCCGCAAGCCGGGCGGCTGGGGCAAGCTGGGCAGCGTCGGCGAGGGCAAAGACAAGATCACCGTCGTCGAAGTCGGTGGCGACAGGTACCAGATGGGCTACTGGTACGGCAAGCTACTGGCCGAACAGATCTCCAAAGCATGGACCGGCTTCCTGAAAAACGAGAAGGTCCCCGACGAAGTGTTCGGCCCGGCGGTCGAGGCGCTTTGGAACAGCACGAACTTCGACACCGAGGCGTGGGAGTGTGAGCTGCGGGGTGTGGCGGACGGGTGCTACGACGCGGGGCACCCGGAAATCACGTTCGGCACGATGCAGAACATGCTGGCGGTGCCGGACATATCGGAGAATGGGTGCAGCCTGTTTGCGGCGTGGGGCAAGGCCACGGTGAACGGCGACCTGTACCAGCTTCGCAACCTCGACTGGAGCATGACGAGCGGCCTGCAAGACTATCCCATCATCGCCGTCTACAATCCCACCGATGGCAAACGCCACGCCATGGTCGGGTTTGCCGGCCTCATCGGCGGCGCGGTCGGCGGGATGAACGACAGCGGGCTGGGCGTCAGCGAGATCCAGGGCTATTTCGGCGACGACGAGACCTTGAACGGCATGCCGTTCCCGGTGCTGCTGCGCGACATCCTGTATTTCGACACGACGCTCGACCAGGCGCTCGCGCGGATGAAAAACGCTAAGCGCACCAACCAATACCATTACGCGGTTGCCGATCCGGCGGCACCGGATCCCAAAGCGCGGCTGATCTTCTCGAGCAACACGCGGCTCGACCTGTTCACGGATGACACAAACGTGACCAAACACCCGATTGTGGAGCCGACGCCGTTCCATGAGAAGCTCGAGGACGTCGTTTATTGGAAGAAACATAACGGTAGCGGCAACGAAGGCGTGTACGATGCGCTCGAGGCGCGGTACGGCTCGATCGACGCGAAAAAGGCCATCGAAGTGGCGCAGGCCGCGGGCGTGGACGGCACGTTGGTGAGCATCGTCTACCACAACACGGGCCGGGACATGTGGGTGGCCTTCGCGGAAGGCGCTGAACCGGCGTACAAACAGGAATACGTCCACTTCACATTGGGCGAACCAAAACCCTGACGAGGACAAGCGCGCATGGTTAAGAGAAAGACAGCCCCCGTTTGCTTTGCATCGAGCAAGGTAAAAGAGTTGCGGCGGAACGCGACGCTCCCGGCAAAGTTTGAGCGGCTGCTCGCCGGATTCCCGCTCGAGAAGATGTTCAAAGGCAAATCGGTGGCGATCAAGATTCACGTGGGCGGCGACATCGGGTTCACCACGGTACACCCGCTGTTCATCCGCATGCTGGTGGACGCCCTCAAGAAAGCCGGCGGCGATCCGTTCATCACGGACGGCAGCGGTGCCATGCATCACGCCAAGGCGCGCGGATACACCGAAGAAGTGCTCGGGGCGCCCCTGATCGCCGCGGCCGGCATCTCGAACAACTACGCTTATCCGCGCAAAATCAACTACAGAAACCTCAAGTCGGTCGACCTGTGCGGGAACATCGTCGACGCCGACGCAATGGTCGTATTGAGCCACGGCAAGGGCCACGGAAACAGCGGGTTCGGCGCGGCCATCAAAAACCTCGCGATGGGTTGTGTGGCGCGCGACAGCCGCGCTAAGCTGCACAAGCTGCAAGGCGAGGAGTTCCGGTGGAATAAAGAACTCTGCACGCATTGCCACGCCTGCAAGGAAAGCTGCCCGTCGCCCGACGCCATCTCGTTCGACAAAGACGACAACCTCAAATATTTCGAGCACGGGTGCCGGTATTGCAGGCACTGCGAGACCGCATGCCAGACCGGCGCCATCAAGATCAATTCGCATGGGTCGGAATACTTCCAGCGCGCGATGGCTATGACCACCAAAGCCGTCCTCGATACGTTCGAGCCGGGCCGCGTCCTGTATATCAACGTCATGCTCAACATCACGCCGTTCTGCGACTGCTGGGGGTTTTCATCGCCCGCGCTCGTGCCCGACATCGGCATCCTCGCCGCAACCGACATCGTCGCCATCGAACAGGCCAGCCTCGATCTCGTCAAGTCCGAGGATTTCATCCCCTCGTCGCTGCCCGAATCCATGACGCTCGGCGACGGCGACCACCTGTTCCAAAAGATCCACGGCAAAGACCCGTACCTCCAAGTCGTCTGCGCCGAAGAAATCGGCCTCGGAACAAGAAACTACAAGCTCAACGTGGTGGAGTGATAATAGACGCAGGCGAGGCTTAATCGTGCTGATGCGCGGGGGCGAATCAAGTCGCGGCCTCAATAGAGCGCGCTCCAGCCGATCTTGTTGTCCCAGTTGTTTATATCATCTCCCCCATTTCGGCCCCACGGCAACTGGTCCGGCTGACCATTGCGGCCGCAGCAGAAAATGTAGACGGTTAAATCCCCCGGGCAAGGGAAGCCTTTCGCAGGCGGCGTATCCGCATCGGGTCTTGGAGCGCCGGGAGACTCGTTGATTGCCTCTTCGTACGCGGCGAGGTTGTAAACGTAATCTTCACCTCGAAAACTACGGAAAATATATCTGTTCACGCTCCCGCTCAACGGGCCAAAATAGAATTGATACGGGTGTCCCCACGGGTCATCGGGCAAGTCCATGTACGTCGAAGTCAACTTGCTGCGAACCGTTGGTTTCAACCTGATCTCGGCGTCCTTCCCGCGTCGGAGAAGATCGTAACACGTGGCCGTCTGGATCTCGATGGTTTCCTCTACGGTTAGCTTGAAAAGGGTGGTCGGGTCAGTGAAGAGGTCGCGCATATTGCTCACACGCGCATCAGCCATCAGTTTGGTTAAGGCCAAGTCCGCCCACTTTATTTCTGACTGCGCCCTCGAAGCCTTTGCGCGGCAAGTCGCGCGTCGGCATGACGAAACGAAATTCGAAAGAAAGACCGCTGCCACCGCGAGCACTACAAGCACACAGCCGCAGGTGAACACCCCGTGCTTTTTCTCTGACTCGGCTCCCATATATGCTCTCTATCAGTTTGTCCCTATTGCTATTCAGAAGACTCAAACGCGCTGACGATGGCACGACTTTCTCATTTTACTTGTAGTGACCAAACCCATCACCTATAAGGTTGCCCTTAAGGGCAGTAGGAGCCTAAGGCTCTTTTTCAGGCTTTCGTAGAGGCCTCTTGGGCGGCGGGAGTGAATGAGAACAGCCGTTCGAGAGTTGTCGAAATCATCTCTACGGCAGTGGAACCATCCTAATCCGCCGGTCGTCGATGACAGAGAAATGCCCTATCCAATCATCACGGCTTTCCAAGATTCTAACAACGTCTTGCGCAATAATTGCCGGAACTTTCAATGGGATCCGCAGGAGCACGATGCCGCAACCAGCGGCCAGGCGGGAACGAAAAGCCAATTCTCCAAAGTCTTTGTCAAACGTAAGGACCAGCCGGTTCTGCTTCTGGGCGCGTTCCAGAAGGTCTTTATCCTTTGCGCCAGGACAAACGGCACGCACCCACTCAACGTCATGGCCGTGTTGCCGCAGTGCTTCCACCAGGTCTAACGGCACATTCTCATTGGCTTGAATACGCAAGCTTATGTTCCCACCTGATAGACACGTTCAGATTGCAGGAGGTCCCGCGCGTAGAGCAGGCATGCCTGGAAGTCTTCGTGCGCCAAACCGGGGTAGTTGCGCAACAGGTCCTCTTCTGTCCATCCCTGTGCCAGCAGATCCACGATAAATTCGACGGACAGACGGGTGCCTTTGATTAAAGGTTTACCCGTCAGGACCTCTGGATCGACGACAATGCGTTCCTGCCAACCCATCATGATTCTCCTTTGGAAACTCATTTGGATTATGCATCGAAAGCGATGCCTTTGCCAAATGAAACTAACAGACGCGGTTTTCCGAGTTCACTTGTAGCTTTCCTTCACCAACCCGTACTTTTTCATCCGCTCATACAGGGCTCGGCGGCTGATGCCGAGTGCGCGGCAAGTGGCGTTGATTTCGCCGTGGTGTTCGCGGAGCGCGGCGTCGATGACGGCGCGCTCGGTTTGTTCCATTTCGTCGCGGAGCCGGCCGGCGGTGGCGGGCAGCGAGAGCAGCCGCGCACCCGCATAGGTCTCGTCGTCGAGGACAAACGGGCCGGCGACGCCGTCCTGCGCCGTAATCACCATCCGCTCGATCGCGTTCTTGAGTTCCCGCACATTACCGGGCCAGAAGTGGCGCAGCATACCTTCGAGGGTGTGTTCGGGGATTTGGGGGATGGGGATGCCGTTGCGGTGTGCGGCCGTCTTGAGGAAATACGAGGCGAGCAGCGGGATGTCTTCGGGGTGCTCACGCAACGGCGGCACGTTGATCGTGAGCACCACGATCCGGTGATAGAAATCTTCGCGCATCCGGCCGAGCCGGACCTGCTCGGCGAGGTCGACCTTGGTGGTGGCAAGCAGTCGGATGTCGACACGCCGCGGGGTATCTTTTCCCAGGGGCTGGACGAGCCCGTCTTCGAGCACGCGGAGCAACTGCATCTGGGCCCGCTCGCTGATGCTTTCGATCTCGTCGAGCAAGAGGGTGCCGCCGGATGCGGTGACGAGTTTGCCGTCGCGGTCGGAGTCGGCGCCGGTGAACGCGCCCCGGGCGTGGCCGAACAGTTCGCTTTCGAGCATGGTGTCGGGGAGCCCGCCGGCGTTGACGGGTATGTAGGGTTTGTGTGCGCGGGCGCTGTTCGAGTGTATGGCTCGGGCAACGAGTTCTTTTCCGGCGCCGGTCTCGCCGCAGATCAGCGCCGAGACGTCGGACCGCGCGGCCACCTCGATTTGCTGGTAGACGTCCTGCATCACCCTCGAGCGGCCGATCATGCCGAACCGGCCGTCTTCGTCGGGCGAGAGCATATCGAGCCGGCGTCGGAGTTCTTCGCTCTCGCGCCTGAGTGCCCGTTTCTCGACGGCGCGCCCCACCGACGCGAGCAGGACGTCGTCTTCAAACGGTTTCTCGACGAAATCGTACGCGCCCGATTTGAGGCACCGGACGGCCATCGAGACGTCGCCGTGGCCGGTCACCATCACGACGGGGCAGGCATACTCGCGCCGGAGGACCTCGGCCAGGAACGCTTCCCCGTCCATTCCGGGCATTTTGACGTCGGACACGATGCAGTCCATCTCGGGCAAGAGCGGATGAGCGAGCGCGGCCTCGGCGGACGGGAACAGTTCAACGGAATAGTTGCGCAGGCGGAGCATCTGGCCGATGGACATCCGTGCGACGTCGTCATCGTCGATGACGGCGACGGCCCCGCGCGGTTTTCCGCCGGATTTCATCATGCCTGTTGCCGGCCCTCCGTTTGTTCTTCATCGTGCTCATGCACGCCCACGGGCAGCCGGATGGTGAAGGCAGCGCCATGCCCTTCGGTTCCGGCGGCCTCGATGGCGCCTTTGTGGTCCTTGATTATACCCAATGAGATGGAAAGGCCAAGCCCGGTACCCCTGCCGGCTTTTTTGGTGCTGAAAAACGGCGCGAAAAGCTTCTCGGCGATGTCGGGGCTGAACCCGGCGCCGGTGTCAGCGATTTCGATCACCACCGGAAGCGGCGCGAGGGGTTCGTGGCGCGTCCGCACCGACAGGACTCGACGGGGGCTTTCCTCCATGGCGTGTCGGGCGTTGGTGAGCAGGTTGAGGAACACCTGTTCGAGCCGGATCCGGTCGGCGAGGACGCGGGGCAGGCCGGGGGTGAGGTCAAAAACTACCTCGACACCGGACAGGCGCAACTGCGGCATAACGAACTCGACGCTTTCGCGCAGGGTGTTGTTGACGTCGACGAGCGATACGTGCCGCTCGGTACGCCGGGCGAGTTCGCGCATCTGGTGGATGATCCTGGAGGCGCGGTCGACCTGGCTGGCGATCATGCGGAGGTTTTCGCGCAACTCTTCCTTGCCGCCGACGCCCGCTTCGAGCATGAACGAGGCATTGCGCGCGAAGTTGCGGATGCCGGTGAGTGGCTGGTTGAGTTCGTGGGCGATCCCGGCGGCCATCTCGCCCATCTCGGCGAGGCGTGTCGAGTGGACGAGCTGTTCTTCCTGTTTTTCGGCGAGGGTGGACAGTTCGCGTCGTTTTTCCTCGGTTTCCTTGCGGTCGGTGATGTCATAGACGCAGACGAGCACCGCGGGGCGGCCCTCGTAATCGACCTGGGAACTGATGATCTCGGCCCAAACCAATTTTCCGGTGTTGGTGACGAGCCGGCACTCGTACCGGAGGTCGGCCACGCCCTGGTTTTCCCTGCGCGCGGCGATTTCGCGGACGCGAGAGCGGTCGAGCGGCGAGACGAAGTCCCAATAGGATTTGCCGGCGGTCTGGTCGAACGAGTAGCCGAGCATCTCGAGCAGCCGCTGGTTGACGTAGAGGATCAGGTCGTCGCGGTACACAAAAATGCCGGCAAGACTTTTCTCGGCGAGCTGGCGGTACTTTGCCTCGGACATCCGAACCGCGGCGCGGGCGCTGCGAAGCATGTCGCCGGCCAAGCCGGCGGCAACGCCGACAGCCACGTACGCGGCAAGGCGGAGGATGTTTGCCCAAGGTTCAGGTTGGACGATCCCGACCAGCTGTGGCAGCACCGAGACCGCCGCAAACAGGGCCGGAACAACTATGCCCCGCCGGCCCCACCAGAAGCCCGCGAGCACGATGGGCAGGTAGGCGAGGTGCGTGTAAACGCCGCGGTACGGTACGACGAGGGCGAGGGCCGCATAGGCGCCCAGCAGGAGCGTCATTACGCCTGCTTGCATAAGCTGCTTTCTAGACACGGTAGCCACACCCACGGACGAACACGGACGAACACGGACAAACACGGACGCGCAGGGACGAATATAGGGCAGTGAAGCCGCAACCGAAAACCAGAGTTGGGGTATGGGTCATTGCAGATTTCGGATTGCGGATTACGGATTGACACGGACGGACAGGGACAGGCGAAAAGGGGGACACCCCCCACAACTGCCGGGGGGCGTCCCGACGGGTACGGAGTGAAGTTTGGACACGGACGCAGAAGAGACTTAATCCGCGCCCGCCTCTGATTTTTATTTCATCCTTCATCCTTCATCCTTTTCCCGGTCGAGTTCTTCGAGATGTTTTTTGAATTCGCCCTCCTTGCCGCGGTCGGAGGGGTGGTAGTATGCGCCGCGGGGCACGCCGTATTCCTGGGGCGTATAGGCGCCCTCGTACTCGTGTGGATACTTGTATCCTTGGCCGCGGCCGAGGCGGGCGGAACCGGGGTAGTGGGTGTCTTGCAGGTGTTTTGGAACGGCGATAGTCTTTTTCTCTTGGACGTCTTTAACGGCCTCGGCGATGCCCATGTAGGCGGCATTGCTTTTGGGTGCGCAGGCGACGTAAGTGGCGGCGTGTGCGAGGATGATCTGGGCTTCCGGCAGGCCAATGAGTTCGCAGGCCTGAAACGCGGCCGTGGCGACCACAAGTGCCATGGGGTCGGCGTTGCCGACGTCTTCGGAAGCGCAGATGCAGATCCTTCTGGCGATAAACCTTGGTTCCTCGCCGGCCTCGAGCATCCGGGCCATCCAGTACAGTGCGGAGTCGGGGTCGGTTCCGCGCATGCTCTTGATGAAGGCGGAAGCGGCGTCGTAATGTTCGTCGCCGGTTCCGTCGTAGTGGAGGATTTTTTTCTGGATGCACTCCTGGGCGTCTTCGATCGTGATGTGGACCACCCCGTTCTCCGGCGGCGTGGTAAGCAACCCGATTTCGAGCGCGTTGATGGCGCGCCGTGCATCGCCTTCGGCATAGGCGGCCACGTGGCATAGGGCATCCTGGTCGACCTGGAATTCGAGTTCGGGGAACCCGCGTTCGGGGTGGTCGAGCGCGCGGCGGAGCAGAAGAACGATGTGTTCGTCCGTAAGCCGGTTGAACTCAAAAATTTGCGACCGGGACAACAGTGGAGCGACGACGGAAAAGAAGGGGTTTTCGGTGGTGGCGCCGATAAGGGTGATCAAGCCGTTCTCGACCGCCGGCAGGAGGGCATCCTGCTGGACCCTGTTGAACCGGTGGATCTCGTCGATAAACACGATGGTGCGGCGTGCATCTTGGACCAGGCGCTGGCGGGCGGCATCGAGCAACTGTCGCAGTTCCTTTACGCCGGACGCGACGGCGTTCAGCGGCTCGAAGGCGGCTTTGGTCCGCATGGCGATGATGCGGGCGAGAGCGGTCTTGCCGCTGCCGGGCGGGCCGTACAGGATGAGCGAGGTGACGCGGTCTGCCTCGATGGCCCTGCGCAAGATCTTGCCGGGCGCGAGGATATGTTCCTGGCCCACCAGCTCGTCGAGTGTTCGCGGCGTCACCCGGCGCGCCAGCGGGGCTTCCTTCCGGAGCCTTTCGGCGGTGGCCTGCTCAAAAAGGTCCTTATTCATACGCGTAGGTACTCATACGCTTATATTACACGTGCCAGGATAGCCGGGGCAACGAGCGGTTTTTATTCCCTGACCCGAGAAACCCTGTTTCCCGGCAGGCGGGAATATAGGAGCAGAATTCACTTGATTTTCATTTTTATTTGTGCTAGATTAGCTACGTTTTGGAATTACCCAGAATTCTCACTTTGTCCGAGTTTATATGCGTGCGAGAAGAATTCATCCCGTTCATTTGCTCTTTTGACAACAGGTGAATGTTGCGCATGCTCGTACAGAGGAGGGTAAACTTGTGCCACTGTACAAATACGTAGCCACGGCAACCTCTGGAGAAGATGATCAATCCGAAAGAGGTACCGTGGTGGCACGAACCGAAGAAGAAGCAAAGAAAAAGCTCAAACAACTGAGATTCGATCAGATCCACATAAGAAGGGTAGCCGGTCTGATGGGTTTTGTGGGTCAGTTGACGGCGAATATAAAGTAAGGTTGTTCTTCACCCAATCCGGGGTCGCGAGTCTCGGCCCTTTGAATCGACCAGGCGCACAAGGTATCTAAAGACGTCGTTGTACGCTTGGAACATGCACATGGCAAACAAGTTGCAGCCGGCGCATTCCTTCATTTTCTCCGAGTCCAAGAACACATAGTGTTCCTTTGCCACATCGCGGTACCGGATTGCCAGATTCCCGCAGTGGCCAAAGCAAGGTTTTGACTCCGCCATAAATGCACCTCCGCGTATTTTACGCACCGGTTTTCATTGCACACCGCCCGCCGCAACCAAAGCGGCGGCAAACACATCGACGTTTGCGGCGCCGGCCCGGGCCATAGCGCGTGCGCATTCGCCGGTGGTGACGCCGGTGGTCACCACGTCGTCTATTAATAATACCGTTTTTCCCTTCAACACGTCGCCTTGAACGGCAAATGCGCCGATAATGTTTGCTTTACGCTGTGCAAGCGTGGCGGTAAGACTTTGCACGCGGGTTGGCCGGATGCGGTATAGGGAAAGGTCGAGGCGGGCGTTTGGGAATATGGGGAGAAGCTCTCGGGCGAGGAGTTCGGACTGGTTGAAGCCCCTTGCGCGGCGGCGGACGCGGTGCAGTGGCACAGGGACGATGAGGTGGTACTCGTCGAGGGGTATTTCGGCCTGAGCGAAATCGGCCATTATCGCGCCGAGCGGTTTAGCCAACTTGCGGCGGTCGTTGAACTTAAAAAGTTTGATGGCTTCTTGGACGGCATCTTGATAGAGGGCCGCGCCATACATTCGGCGGAACGGGCGGGCCTGGGTGGCGCGGCAGTCGGCGCAGGGGAAGTTGGACGCGGTGCCGAAGCCGACGGCGCCGGTGTGGGGGCGCCCGCAGATCGTGCAAAAGGGTCGGGTGACGCGGGGGCTTTGTTGCCAGCAGGCCGGGCAGAAGCACATGTTTTCTTCCGTGAGGATGCGTTCGCCGCACTGTCTGCAGAACATCGGCAGCAGGACGTTCCTAAGCGTCAACACCCACGAGGCGAGCATGTGATTGGCTTCCCTTTAAGTTGACTTGACTGATTCTAAAACAATAGGACCTACAGGGCCAACAGGCGCGATAGGACCTACAAAAGGGGGAAGAACCCGGAATCAAAGGGATACTATCTCGGCCTGGATGCCTTCATGCTCGAGCGGGCGAAGTTCTAGAGGCTGGTGCTGGTTCGGATCCAGAGGGCGGCGCCCATGGATTCGAGGTTGCCGGCGGAGGTGAGGTTTTCGTAGACGCCATAGAGGAAATTGCCGGCGTGGCGGAGGCGCCATGTGGTGTCGCCAAACAGGTCTGTTCCGCGCCACACCCAGGTGATGTCCTTGCCAATGGTGGATGAGGAGACGAGGTTGAACAGCCTGCGGCCGGTTTCGCCGTTCATGTAGCGGAGCGCGCCGTTGCCGCTGAGTGTGCCGTCGACGGCTTGTGCGGTCACGTTGACGAGTGCGTGCTGTGTCAACGGGCTGTTTTGGGGGCTGATTCGGTCGTAGAACGCGGCGACCCAGGTTCCGGCGGGGCTTGGCGCGACGCGCTGTTTTCGCCATTCGGCGGTTCCGGAACTGATGAACTGTCCGGCGGCGTTGCGCAACTGGTAGGAGCCGACCATGACGCTGGAGGCGATGCGGAGGTCCCACATAAAGACGTCGTGGGTGACCGGCTCGCGCGCCTCGAGGGTAACGCGGGAGCCGACGATGGTGGCGCTTTCGACGGTGAGTGTCTGTACGGAGCTGATGTCGAAACCGGCATCGATCAAATCGCCGGAGCCGGTGACGACGTTACCCTCGCCGGCTTGGAGCGTCAAACTGGCCAGGTAGCAGGAAGGATCGAGGCCCGTGGCAAACGCGGCGTCGCAGAAGGAGGTTGCCCAGGTAGCGTTTACGGCGGTTGGCCCGGCCTCGGGCGCGGCATACCATTTTGCGTGGCCGGCGCGAATGAGCCGATCGGCCACATCGTATTGGGCAAAAGAGCCGATGACGAGGCCGTTTGTGGCGAGGCCATACCAGTCGACCTCGTTGCTGGCCATATCGAGGTCGCCCATGGTGAAGCCTACTTGCGGAGTTTGGACGGTAGACCTCACAATGTTGAAAGCCAAATCGAGGGGGGCCTGGCCGGGCAGTTGTTCGAGCAGATTACCGGTTCCGGAGAGGGTCTGCGTTGCGGTGTCGTGGGTGAGGACCATGGCGGCGGTCCGGTCGCGTGCGGGCATGGCGGTGGTACCGCGGGCGTCGCTGTATGCGCTGACCCATGCGCCGTTGAGGTTGGGGGAGGATTGTTTTCGCCAGAGGGCATGTCCGTTTCGGACTTGCTGGTTGTTGGAGTCGACGGACCTGTACGCGCCAACGAGGGAGTTGCCGGCGAACCGGAGCCGCCATGAGGGGGAATCGTTGAGGGGGATGGTTGTGGCGGAGGTTAAGGAAAAAGTGGCGTCGTCGCCGGTGATAGTTCCCGATGCCTTGATGCTGACTTTGTCGGCGGCGGTTGAGCCGAACTCGAACACCCTGTACATGGTGCCGGTGCCGGTGAGGTTGGCGCCGGCTTTTTCGAGCTTAAGGACAACGGAATACGCCTGTTCGCCGTTGGATGCGGCGGCCTCGGCGTTATCGTCGACGTAAGCCGTGATCCACGTGCCGAGATTGACGGTGTCGTCGGGGACGGGCGGGGGCGGCGTGTCGTCGTCATCGTCGTCGTCACTGTTGTCTGGGACATCGTTTCCATCGACGGCTTTAGGCGTACTGAAGAATACGCCTTCGCCTTCGCATCCCGCCAGCATCCCGACCAGGGCTACCACAAGCAGTACGAGCAAAAGCCGTTTAAACAGCATGGCCGCCTCCCGCTGGGCTTCACGCCCGCCATGTCGACTGCTCAAGTATACACCTATACAGGGATCGGTTTCTTCTCAAGCGAACGGCCGGGACGTTGGGCAGGATGACAGGAGGGATAGGCTATAGACTGTAGCTAAAAACAACGCGGGGGGAAAGGATGAGGGAACATGGGTTTGGCCGCTTGTTGCTTTGTTCGGGCGGCGGAATCTGCTACTCTTCGTCAAAGAAAGGTCGAGTTGGAGAAAAAGGGTGAATAAACGTAAGGTGTTGTTGGTTTTGCTTGCGCTTTTGGCGGGATGTGCCACCGCGAATAGCGCTGGTTCGGGAATGACGAGCACGAGCCGCGAGGTGGGGCCGGCGAAATCGACGCCCAACCGGGTTTCGTTTGGCGGGGAAAGCCGGATTCGGACGAACTTTTGGAACCGACCCCGGTAAAGGCGCTGACACCATGTCCAATCCTATTGTGTTGCGGGCAATAAGTGTTTTAGGCCTGGTAACGATGATGGCGATAGCATGGGCGATGTCGGAGGATCGCCGGCGGGTGAGTTGGCGGATAGTGGGGTGGGGACTGGGCCTGCAGTTTGGGTTTGCGCTGCTGGTTTTGCGGACGGGCTTTGGGCGGGTGTTTTTTGAGACGGTGAGGTCGGCATTTTTACTGTTTACGGACGCGACGCGGGAAGGCGCGCGGTTTTTATTTGGCACGCTGACGGAAAACTATGAAATTGGCGCCATCATGGCGTTTCAAGTGTTGCCGGTAATTGTATTTGTATCGGCGCTGGCGGGTGTGCTGCATCATCTGGGCGTGATACAGGTTGTGGTGCGGGGTATGGCGTGGTTGATGCGGCGGACGATGAAAACATCGGGCGCGGAGACGTTTGCGGCGTCGCTGCTGGTGTTCATGGGAATTGAAGCGGCGACGGGCATCCGGGGTTATGTGAGGGCGATGACGAGGTCGGAACTTTGCACGGTGCTTACGACGTTTATGGCGACGATCGCGGCGAGCGTGATGGTCGTGTATGCGTCGTTTGGGGCGCAACCGGGTCATTTGCTTGCGGCGTCGTTGATGAGCGCGCCGGCCGCGATCCTGATTTCGAAGCTGATGGTGCCGGAAACGGGCACGCCCGAGACGACCGGGACCGGGGCCATCGTTGTTCCGGTGGAGAGCCACAATGTGGTGGACGCGGCGGCGCGTGGGGCATCGGACGGTCTGCACCTGGCGTTGAACGTTGGGGCGATGCTGGTGGCGTTTATCGGGCTGGTCTATCTTGCCGACAGAGGGGTAGTTGCGGTCACCGGCATTACGTTATCGCGCATAATGGGGTGGGTGTTTGTGCCGTTTGCGTGGGTGATGGGTGTTGCGCCCGATGACATAGTTTCGGTGGCGCAGTTGCTGGGGAAAAAGACGATTCTGAACGAGTTTTTGGCGTACGCCGATCTCAAGCCGCTGATCGAGCAGGGTGCGCTCGACCCGAGGTCGGTGACGATCGCTACGTATGCGTTGTGCGGGTTTGCCAATCCGGGCAGCCTGGGCATCATGATGGGCGCGGCGACGGCGCTGATGCCCGAGAGGCGGGGAGAGGTGGCGGCGCTGGGGCTGAAAGCGTTCGTGGGGGGCACGCTTGCGGCGTTTATGACGGCGTGCGTCGCGGGGATTATTGTCAATGCGTGAGCGTCCAATTCCGCGCGTGCTGACAATCGCAGGGAGCGATTCGGGAGGGGGAGCCGGAATCGAAGCGGACCTGAAGACGTTCGCGGCGCTGGGTGTTTACGGGATGGCAGCGATTACGGCGGTCACGGCGCAAAACACGGTTGCCGTAACGGGCATCCACGAGGTACCCGCGTCGTTTGTGGCCGAACAGATTTTTGATGTGGCGTCGGACATCGGCGTGGATGCGGCCAAGACGGGGATGCTGTTTTCGTCGGGCATCATCGAGGCGGTCGCGGGGGAAGTGGCGCGGTTCAAGATCGAGAAGCTGGTGGTCGACCCAGTGATGATCGCCAAGAGCGGGGATGCGCTGTTGCAGGCGTCGGCGCGGGATACGATGAAGTCGCGGTTGCTACCGCTGGCGTGGGTGGTGACGCCGAACGTGCCGGAAGCCGAGGTGCTGGCGGGCATGAAGATTTCGTGTCCCGGTTGCATTGAGGAGGCGGCGAAACGGATCCACGGGCTTGGGTGCCGGTATGTGCTGATTAAAGGGGGGCATCTCGAGCAGGCACAAGCGGTGGATTATCTGTACGACGGGCAGCGGGTCGAAACATTTACAGCGCCGCGGATCGACACGAAAAACACCCACGGGACCGGGTGCACGTTTTCGGCGGCAATTGCCGCGTTTTTGGCGAAAGGGGCGGATACGGCGGGGGCAGTCCGGCAGGCCAAGGAGTACCTTACGGGGGCAATCCGGAACAGCCTTGACCTGGGAAAGGGCCATGGGCCGGTTGATCATTCCTACCTGGGATGAGCGCAGAAGATTGACCGATCGGACTGATCCGGCGGATCCGCCGGATTGGGCATATAGTGCAGGCGAGACCCCCGCACCACAATAGGGGCGCGGGTTTTTCGAGTTTGGTGGTAAGATAGAGAAAAGCGGTTTGACTGGAGCCGCGGCGCGATCTATAATTTTGAAATTGCGAGGTTTTCAATGAATGCCCTGGATGGCCAAGTTCTTGTACTGAACCGGTCTTGGGTGGCGGTCCATATCGCCAGCGCAAGACGTGCGCTCAGTCTGCTTTACCAGGGTATGGCTCGGGCGGTCCATCCGGACGATTATTCCCTTTACGATTTCAACGACTGGTGCGAACTGTCTGAGGCGGCGCGTGATGGGCGGTATGTTCACACGGTGAGTTTCCGGGTGCGGGTGCCGGAGGTGATCCTGCTGAAGGCGTTCAACGATTTCATCCTGCACGAGGTTCGTTTTTCGCGGCGCAACATTTTCGAGCGGGACAAGAACACCTGCCAGTATTGCGGGCGCAGGATGCCGCGGTCGGAGGTGACAGTGGACCACGTGATCCCGAGGTCGCGCGGCGGAATCGATTCGTGGGACAACCTGGTTCTGGCGTGTGTGGACTGCAACGTGAGGAAGGGGAACAGGACGCCCAACGAGGCGCGGATGCCGCTGATCCGCAGGCCGTCGAAACCGGCGTGGCTGCCGCAGTTGGGTACGCGTATCCCGGCGAGCCAGTTGGGGAGCTGGCAGCGGTTCGTAGACACGGCCTACTGGGACGTCGAGCTGCGGGAATAGCCGATGGGGGCGCGGCTGTACGCAGACGTAGTGCTGCCTCTTCCGGTCGATCATCCTTTCACGTACGAGGTTCCCGAGTCTCTGGCGGAACGTGCATCGCTGGGAATGCGTGCGGTTGTGCCGGTGCAGAATCGGACGGAAACCGGCTATATCGTGGGGTTCAGCGAATCGACCTCGCTCGAGACGGTGCGGCCGCTGATCGATCTTCCGGACCTCTCTCCGATTTTTTCCGACCAGATGCTCGATCTGTGCCGGTGGATGGCCGACTACTATTGCTGCTCGTTGGGAGAGGCGCTGCAATGCGCGGTTCCGGCGGGGTTGCGGGTGCGGTGGAAGATGCGTTACGCGCTGGTGGAGGGCCAGTTGGGGCCGGGCCGGTATACGGATAGACAGCGGAAGGTGATTGGCGCGTTGCACGCGCAAGGGCCGCTGACGCAGGCGCAACTGGCAAAGATCGTTGGTGCGACGGCCCTGAGCAACACGCTGCACTCGCTGATGGCGCGGGGCATCGCGGTGGGGGAACCGGCGGCGGCGGCGGGGTCGGTTTCGATGCGGACGGAGACGCATGTGCGGGTGATGGAGGCGGCGATTCCCGGGGCGGAGGACCTGGCGAGGCTGCAACGGACTGCGCCGCGGCAGACGGCGGTGCTTCTCGATCTGCTTCACGGCGAGCCGGAACAGCCGGCGGCGGTGTTGTATGAGAAGCACGGGGCGGACTGGGGGGTCGTGACGGCGCTGGTGAAGAAGGGGTATGTCGAGCGGGTCGAGCGGGAGTGTTACCGATCGCCGGAATTTGCGGCGGACGCGCGGGCGAAGACGAAACTCGAGTTGAACACGGAACAACGTGCGGCCTACGAAGCGATCGTGGGTGCGATGGCGTCGGGGAAGTTCCAGCCGTTTTTGCTGCAGGGTGTGACGGGATCGGGGAAGACCGAGGTCTACTTGCAGGCGATTGAATACGCGCTGGCGCGGGGGCGGACAGCGATAATCCTGGTGCCGGAAATCTCGCTGACGCCCCAGACGGTTGGGCGGTTTGTGGCGCGATTCGGAGAGCGGGTGGCGGTTCTTCACAGCGGCCTCGGCCGCGGCGAGCGGTACGATGAGTGGCGGCGCGCTCAGCGGGGCGAGGTGCGCATCGTGGTTGGGGCGAGATCGGCGGTGTTTGCGCCGCTGCCGGACCTGGGCGTAATCGTGGTGGATGAGGAGCACGACGGGTCGTACAAGCAGGCGGACTCGCCGCGGTATCACGCCAGGGACGTGGCGACGGTGCGGGCGAAACTGGCAGGGGCGGTGTGTGTGCTGGGTAGCGCGACGCCGTCGCTCGAGTCGTATTACAACTCGGAGACGGGGAAGTTTCAGCGGCTTCAACTGCTGGAGCGCGCAACGACGCTGCCGCTGCCGGAAGTTCAGCTTGTTGACATGCGGCTCGAGGCGCGCGAGCAGAGCGGGCAGGTAATCCTTTCGGGCGTGCTGCAGAAGGAGGTGACGGCGCGTGTGGCGGCGGGCGAGCAGGTGATCCTGCTGCTGAACCGGCGGGGATTTGCGCCGTTCGTGTTGTGTTCGAAGTGCGGGTGGGTGGCGCAGTGCGGGGACTGCAACGTGAGCCTGACGTACCACGCGCGCGGGTCGTTCCTGGGCTGCCACTACTGCAACGCCCGGCACGAGATCATGCAAGAGTGCGCCGAGTGCGGGTTCAGCCCGCTGCTGTATCTCGGGACGGGCACGCAGAAGGTCGAGGAATACCTCATGGGGGCGTTCGCGGGGGCGCGGATCGAGCGGATGGACGCCGACACTACGGCGGGAAAAGGGGGGCACGCGAAAATATTGGGCCGGTTCGGGGCGGGCGGGATCGACATCCTGATCGGCACGCAGATGATTGCGAAAGGCCACGATTACCCGGGGGTGACGTTGGTTGGCGTGATCAACGCAGACACGAGCCTGAGCATTCCGGATTTCCGCGCGGCGGAACAGACGTTCCAGTTGCTGACGCAGGTGGCGGGCCGTGCGGGCCGGGGGGTGAGACCGGGGAAGGTGATCGTGCAAACGTTCCGGCCGAACCATTACGCGGTGCAGGCGGCGGCGCATCACGATTTTGCCGCGTTTTTCGCCCGCGAGATCGAGGAGCGGCGGACGGCTGCGTATCCGCCGCTGCGGCGGATGGCGAACCTGGCGGTCGAGTCGGAGGATGTGCTCGAGGCCGAGAAGGCGGCGGCGGCGCTGCACCGGATCGTGCGGGATCGGATCCGGGAGTTGGATTTCAGGGGCGTCGAGACGCTTGGGCCGGCGCCGGCGTCGGTGTACAAGGTGAAGAAACGGTACCGGTGGAACCTCGGGGTGTTGTCCAAAAGCGCAAAGCGGCTCAACACGCTGTTGCGGGAGTCGAGGAAGGTTTTTGAGTCGAGCGGGGTTGGCTCGAAAGTGGACCTGAAAGTGGACCCGGACCCGTATGGCGTGTTCTGAAAGGGTGCTGGTTGCGCCCGGCCAAGGCCGCAACCAAAGAAAGCGGAGACTGGAGCTGTCTCGGTGGGGTCGCGCTCCCGCGCGACCGGCTGGCGGCGGTGGCGCTTCTGATACTCAGGCTGGGTTGTTGGAGCCACGGTCGAGCAGGAGTTCGACCCCACCGCGCCGCATCCCAAGGCTCGCACAGGTTCTATTGAGTTTCTGCAAGAAAAGAACAGTTGACGCATAACAACACGGTGAATGTTTGTAACTTTTCCGCTAGAATAGGCGCAGTGTGTCGGCGAATGCAGGAAGGACTGGCTTATGCTTGCGAAACGAGTGCTTTGGATTGGTTTGATCGTGGTTTTGGGGGCGTCGTTGCTGGGGGGGTCATGCCGGGTGCGGACGGATTCGCCGGCCGACCGGCCAATGGCGCCGGGCGCGGGAGCCGGAGCGGCGGCGGCCACGCCTGAGAAGCCGCTGGACGTCGGCGATGCGGAAGCGGCATTGCGGCTGACTCTCACGATTCCGGAGCCGGTTGCCGCGAACGTTGGCGTCGAGGAACTGCGGGATATGCGCGGCGACCTGAATATGCTGACGGTCAACGTGGCGCCGCCACACCCGCAGAAGCTTGACGTGGCGTTGACGGTGACTTCGAGCAAACGGTTTGCGGAACGGCCGCTGCTGGTTCGTGTGTCGGTGCTGCGGGATGGGCAGGCAACCGAGTCGCAGACGGCGACGCTCGCGGGCGATGCGCAGAAAAAACCGGTTTCGTATACGTTCGACGCGATGAAAGGCTTGACGGCAACGCCGGCGTCGATGCTGTTGTACGCGGAGGCGGAGATCGTCATGCTGCCCGCGGGCACGGACGTTGCCTCACTCGATCCGGCGACCGTAACAGGCACGCCGGAGACGACGGGGTCGAAAGTGAGCAACCCGTTGCGCATCAACTTCACCGGACAGGCCGCCGCGCCATGAACATCGTTTGCATCGGCGCGCATCCGGACGATTGCGAGGTGTACGCGGGCGGGACGACCGTGAAATGGGCGCGGCTTGGCCACCGTGTGCTTTTGGTATCGCTGACGAACGGGGACGTGGGCCATCACGCGATGGCGGGGGAGCCGCTGGCTCGGCGGCGGGCGGCGGAGGCGCATCTCGCGGCGGAACGGGCGGGTGTGTCGAGCCTCGTGCTGGATATTCACGACGGTGAACTCGAGCCGACACTCGAGTTGCGCAAGCGGGTCGTCCGCATCATCCGCAAGAACGAGGCCAATATCGTGTTGACGCACCGGCCCAACGATTACCACCCCGACCACCGGTACACGTCGATGGTGGTGCAGGACGCGGCGTTCATGGTTACGGTGCCGCATTTCTGCCCGAGCGCGCCGGCGCTGCGGAAGAACCCGGTGTTCCTTTTCCTGATGGACACGTTCACGACGCCGTCGCCGTTCCGGGCGGACGTGGCGGTGGACGTCACGGACGTGATGGACGTGAAATGGTCGATGCTCGATGCGATGGAATCGCAAATGTACGAGTGGCTGCCGTGGCTGGACCGGACGCTCGACGCCGTGCCGAAGGAAGAGGGCACGCGCCTCGAGTGGCTGAAACGGACGTGGGACCCGTTTTTCCTGCAGCCGGCACAGATGGCGGGGAAAGCGGTCGAGAAATGGTACGGCCCGGATCGGATGAAGACGGCCCGGTATGTCGAGCCGTTTGAGATATGCGAGTACGGGCATCAACCGTCCGAGGAAGAGATCCCGGTTCTGTTTCCGTTTTTTGACAGGGCTTGAGATTCGGAACGGACATTGAAGGGGTGCGAACATGTTGAGATATCAGCGTTACGTTCTGTGCGTGGCCTTATCGGCTGTTACGCTCGCGGCGCCGGCGGCGTTCGGCCAGGATGCGTACGCCATTGACTCGGTCGGGACAGCGACGGTGGATGTGGCGCCCGCGACGGTTGTATTCCAACTTGAACTGCTGCCGGGCAGCGGGCCGGCCGTGGATTTGTTGCAGGACGCGGTCGAGTTTGAAACCACCGTGCGGGCGGAGATTCAAAAGCGTAGGCTGACTCCAACGCAAATAACTTTTTCAGGCTTGAACTACACACATCCGCAGTTGTTCGGCCCCAATGCTTTGGCGCACCTCCGTTTTTCGGCGGCCCAGTACGCCGTAGGCGAAGAAGCCGACGAAAAATACGCCAAACTGCACGACGACATTACGGCGATAGCCGCGGCCACAAAGGCGCGGACGTATCCGGAGACGTATGAGGCGAGCGATCCCGAGCAGGTCGAGGCGGCGGCGGTGGCGCGGGCCGTCGAGAAGGCCTATCCACCCGCAAAAGCGGCCGCCGACGTGATGAACGCGAAAATTATGTCGGTGGGAAACGTGAGCGTGGGCGCATCCGTATGGAGCAACACGGACTCCGCGCCCGCCGATTACAACATCCGCCGGATTACGTGCACCGCTACGGTCAATGTGTCGTACATCTATCTGCCGGGACCGTGAGGAGAAGGCTGTAGGCTGTAGGTCGAGAACTCCTGGCCTTACTCCGCAGGCGTGATTTCTAGTTCGTGCGTGAGTTCGGCGAATGCGCCCGGGGCTACCGTAACGGTTTTCCTCCAGAGTTCCACTTCGAGGTCGTTGAGTTCTTCGGGGAAGGCGTAAACCCAGGTGAAATCGGCGTCGGCTTCGTTGAACCGCTGGGTGACTTGCAGGCCTTTTGTGCCGGAGAAGGTCCATTCGCCTGCGGGCACGTTTTGGTCGAGGAAATGCTCGCCTTCGCGGAGGTTTTCGATGATGGGCGGCATTTGCCGTTGCACGAGTTGGCCGGCGCGGTTCTTGAACTCGAAGCGCGTCTGGCGGAGGTCGCCGAGGTCGAGTTCGAGATGGCTTCGCAGTTGAACTTCAGCCGGCTTTTCAGAGTTATTGATGAGCCTGGCTTGCACGGTGAGGACGGGCTTGTCGTCTGCAAGAGTGAGCGTGCGCTCGAACGTGACGGGGCCGTCTTGGGCGGAGAGCGTGATGGAACGGTCGGAGCGAGTGACGGGCACGTAGGGCAGGAACATGGTGTTGAGGTCGAAAATACTGCCGCGCCGGATTTCCTCGCCGCCTTGGAACGGGAAGAACAGGCATTTCGTGACGTTGCTGGCCGTGACGCACTGGCCGGTCTTACGGTCGGTGATGCGGAGCGCACGGCCGCCGAGAACGGGCACGACGTCGACCGTGAGGAACTCGTTGCCGATGGACAGGACGGCGACGGGCGTGTTCATCAGCATACCGATCATGAGGAGTTGCTGCGGGTCGCCATCGTGCTCGCGGATGGTTGTGAACCCGTGGCGCTTCATCCGTTCGAGCATTTGGACGGCTTCCGAGGCGGCGGCGACTTCGCCGTTAAATGTCAGTTTGCCATCGTTGATGGTGTAGCCGTTGCGCGGAAACAGGCGGGCGTATACGAGCGGCATTCGGGCGACGCGGACCCGTTCGAGCAGCTCGGTGTCGTCGTTGACGGCGGCTTCAGCCTGATCGAAGAGGGCTGCGGCCTGCCGCACGATGTCGTCGGGCAGGTAGCCCTGCGCGGGGTTGGTGTAGAGGTGCATGTGGATGTTATCGTCGCGGACTTTGTCGTGGAGCATGCGGACGTACTGGTAGATGGGTTCGGCCGCGGCGCCGTAGTAGCCATCGAGGAAATCGCGGATGACGGCGTCGGGGTCGCAGTCGGGATTCCAAAGCAGCTTTGTGCCGTAATAAGGCCGCAGCAGGCTGAACTCGCCGCCGCCACCACCACCGCTCATTCCTTGGAGGTAAATGCCCTCGGCGCGGATGTCGCGGTAGAAGCGGATATCGGCGGCCATCGAGTCGAAGTTGGGGAACGGGTTGTGGTAATGGGCGAAATCGACGATGTAATGCCAGATGTACAGGTGTGAACACCGCTTGGACCAGTCGAGCGCCCGGCGTTTGTAGTCGGCGTTGAGCGGGCATGTGGCGACGGGGTGGCTGTCGCAGGACGGGTACATGTGGCACAGCCAGACGGCGGCGTTGGGGTGCATTTTGAGGCCTTTTGGGGCCTCTTCCGTGTACATGTAAGCAAGTGTGCCGATCAGCTTTTCGGGGTAGGCTTTCGAGGTTCGTTCGGCGAGCTGGTTGACGAACCAGAACTGGGTGCCGCCCAACGTGCCGTATTTTTTGTTCATGGCAGAGCAGTTCGCGCATTGGCAATAGTTGTACCAGTCCATCTGGGAGAAATTGTGCTGGCGGACGCCGGGCGAGTCGGCCATGCGTTTGAGCATGCGTTCCGCGACGATCTCGAGTACGTCGGGGTTGGTGAGGCAAAGCTGGGTTTCGTTTTTGCGCCTTACGCCGCCGATTTCGGAGAAATACTCGGGGTGCGTGTCGAAGAACTCGCCCGGACTGATGTAACGGAAATAGGAGTGGCACCTGCTGTCGAAGGCGTATTGGACGCCCTGCGGGTTGTCGGGCCCGCCGTTGCCGTTGTTCTCGCGCTGGTGCGCAAAGAAATCGGCATCGGCCCCGGGCCGGGAGTAGCTGGTGTGGCGCCAGGCAAACGTCGGGCGCACGAGCGAGTCGAGCTGCGGCAGCGCGAGGTTTTTAATGGCGGGCGTTTTGGTGACACCGGGCGCGTACCAGCGGACGCCGAGGTGGTTCTCGAGGAAGTCGTACATGCCGTAGAGCGTGCCTGCGGCGGGGGTTCCCGCGATGACCAGATGCGGCGGGACGGTCTTTATCAGGTAGCCCTGCTCGCCCAACTGGTCGGCAGCGGGATCGACGCCCAGCGACTTGGCCACAGGCCCGCAACCCAGAACGATCATAGGACTTCCAGCCGCGGGCGGCTGGTTAGCGATGGGAAGTTCGGCGCCGGTGCATGCCTTGATGTGCGACTGCAACTCGTCCGCGGCATGTTTCTCCGAATTACTCGCCGCCGGTTCGATAATAATCGTGTACGGGCTCTGGCCGTTTTCGACCAAAGCCGCCCTGGCGACCGCAGGATATATGACGACGCAAAACGCCAGAGAGAATCCACTAAACAGCGACTTCCACATACTATGTGCTCCTTCCTTGCCCATACGCCGGTACCCGCCGTCACGCTACCATCTTTGAGACCTCGATACCAGCATCCCGGCAAGGGTGCACGACGCAACTTCCCTCTTCAACACCCTCTATTATGTATAGGGTTTCTGGTGCATTTTTTGGGGACTGCACATTGAGTCGAGACGTGCATATTTTGCGGAACAAGGGGGAATTGATTGACAAACAGCCCCGCTGAGATACGAAAACCAATACTTCTTCGGCTCGGTGGGCTGCTTTTCGAGTCACCAGATTTTTTTGGTTCATCCGCGAATTGCGGGAAAGGCAAGGCATCGGCGTCACAAGGCCGCCATGATCAACGAGACTCTGGCAAATCGTGGTGAAGACGAGAAACCTAAAGGGGAATGAAGGCGGCTTTTGGGCTGAAAGCCTTGAGAAAAGCGCGGGGACTTTCCCGGAAAATGCGGATGAACCATTTTTTTGCCTGGCCCGCGCCGCCCATAAGTTCTGCGACGGTTTTGCCGGTGTCGCATGTGGTACTTTCGACTTTACCAATGCATGTTGTGGACATCGTAGACAGAGTGGACGACGTGGACGGATGCAGGGGAGCGGTCGGTGCAGAACGAGGGCGTCGGCTGTTGGTTGACTACAGATGGACGAGGTCGAGATTGCCCCACTTGGCTTTGAGGTATTCGGCAACCAGGGTGCGGTGGCAGCGGTTGGGTGCCGTCTATGCCGATGGCGAGAATGCAGCCAAGCTCACCGCCAGGTCGCCAAACCGGCGCAAACGTACCATTTCCCCACGAATATGATTCTCTCGTGTTGGCCTTGTGTGCTCCCATAGGGGGAATTCTGGTTCCTCGTCTTCTGGAAAAAAAAAGCCTTGACATGACGTTAGTTATCTGATATTCTTGTTTTGGGTCATTGAGTTTTGAAAGGTCATGAGTGTCTTCGATAGATGTGTATAAGGAAATAAGAACGACGGGGCAAATAAGGGCTGTTCTCCATCGTCATGCTGCACATCGCATCAGCGTCTCGCTGATGATTTGTCTAACCCTCTGCGTATTAGTGAGCCTCTGCCTTTTCGCGGATCGTGCGTTCGCCGAAGCTGAGAAAGCGGCTGAACCTTCCGAATCCACGTTTCGGGACGCCATTCTGGGCCGGATCGAACTGACGGAGGCCCAACGAGAGAGCCTGGACCTGAATGACGATGGATTCCTCGATACGTCGGACCTCGTGGTCTTCCTCAAGGGCACTGGGTCGGAGACCCCCATCGCGTCCTTTGAGACCGTCTCCTCCATCGCGGTCGAAGGGTCGGGGACGGCGACGGTCAGTGTGGTTCTGTCAACGCAAATTAGATATGTCCGGTTTCCTGCAAAGTAGAAGTGTCCGGTTTAAACGGGCGCTTCCAGGGGTGGTTGTGGGCAGGCTTGGGTTTCTTCCCAGTTGCTGCGACGGAAGGAGGGCGTAGCCCGACTGGAGTTGCCGCAACTGGTTTCGC
>DATKVG010000077.1:0-5802 GCA_035530195.1 Bathyarchaeia archaeon
TCCGCCAACTCGTCAATGATGTTTTGGCGCAGGTTCTCCGGTTCCGCCCGGTGCGGCAACGGAAACAGTTTTGCCCCGGCCTCAGGCCAGCGCATCGGCCGCGCCTATCGCGCGTGATGGGGACATCACGACAGATGCGCCTATCACGCCATCCACCGCCGATGAGAACCGGCGCCATTCCGACATTTTATGTTCAAGCACCTCAAGCCCCCGGGCCGTTACGCGGTAGTACTTGCGCCGCCGTTTCGGCCCCGCATCCACCCAGTACGACTCGAGCAGCCCCTCCCGTTCCAACCGGTGCAGCGTGGGGTACAGGCTCCCCTCTTTGAGTTCCAAATACCCCCGCGACCGCTGCAAGACCTCCTGTGTTATTGCATAACCATAGCTGGGTTCAGGACTTACAACCTGGAGCACCAGCATCTCCAAGGTTCCGGCAAGAAGTTGCGAATCCATGCTTAGACCTCCAAAAAGCCAAGGCAACCTATGCCTAGCGCGCCTATATATTAGACCAAACGACGCTGGCTGTCAAGCAAAAAAGGAGGTGAGATCGGACGGATCCGACCGATCCGACCGATCAGTCCGATCTGACGCAAAGAGAAAGCAAAAGGGCGCATCTTTTTCGGATGCGCCCTTCGTTGTTTCTGGGGTAGCTGCGTTACTCGCCGCTCGCTCTTTCCTTCTCATACGCGGCGATGATGCCCTGCGCGACGTGCTCGGGCACCTCGTCGTAATGGGAGAACTTGAGGGTGTAGGTACCGCGCCCGCCCGTCATGCTGCGCAGGTCGGTCGAATACCGCAGGACGTCAGCTTCCGGGACGTTTGCGCGGATGCACTGGCGGCCGAGTCCCGCCGGCTCCATCCCGAGGATTCTGCCGCGGCGGCTGTTGAGGTCGCCGGTGATGTCGCCCATGAAGTCCTCGGGGACGGTTACGGCGATCTCCATGATGGGTTCAAGCAGGCACGGGGTGGCCTCTTTGACGCACTTCTGGATGGCCATCGATGCGGCGATTTTGAACGCCATTTCTGACGAGTCGACGTCGTGGTACGACCCAAAGAACAACTCTACGACGATGTCGACCACCGGGTAGCCCGCGATGATGCCTTTGGCGAGCGCGTCCTGGATGCCCTTGTCCACGTGCGGGATGTACTGCCGCGGCACGACACCGCCGACAATGCTGTCGACGAACTCGTAGCCGCCCCCGCGCTCGTTCGGGTGAACGCGCAGGTGGACGTCGCCGTACTGGCCGTGGCCGCCGGTCTGTTTTTTGTGTTTGCCCTGGGCTTCGGCCTTGCGCTTGACGGTTTCCTTGAAGGCCACCTTGGGCGTTTTGGTTTCGACTTCGATCCCGTACTTGCGCTTCATCCGGTCGAGCAGGATTTCGAGCTGGAGGTCGCCCATCCCCTTGACCACGTGCTCGCCGGTGTCCTTGTCCCGGAAGTGGGTGAACGTGGGGTCTTCCTCGGCGAGCCGGTTGAGGCCTTCGCCGAGCTTGTCCTCGTCGGCGCGCGATTTGGGCACAATAGCCAGGCGCACCATGGATGCCGGCAACTCGATCTTCGGCATCTCGACCCGCTGGGCGCCCACCGCGGCGATCGTGTCACCGAAATGGGTGTTCTTCAGTTTCGTCATCGCGGCGAGATCACCGGGGACCACCTCGGCCACCTGCGTCTGCTCTTTGCCGTTGAGCAGGAAGAGCTTCCCAGTCCTTTCCTTGGTTTGCGTGGTGACGTTGTAGAACTCGCTGTCCGAACGCAGCGTGCCCGTGAGCACGCGGAACAACGTCAACTGGCCGACGAACGGGTCGACGATGCTGCGGAGCACCTGCGCAAGGAACGGCGCGTCACCCGACACCTTCACCTCGACTTCCTCGCCCTGAGCGGTCTTGGCGACAACCTTGCGCCTCAACGGCGACGGGAACGAGTTGGCCACGATGTCGAGCAACTCTTCGATGCCGATGTTCTTTTCGACGCTGCCGGCGATAATCGGAACGATCTTGCCGGACGTGATCCCGTTTTGGAGGCCGGCATGGAACTGTTCCGGCGACAACTCGCCGGTCTCGAGGTATTTTTCGAGCAACTGGTCGTCCGATTCGGCGACCGCGTCGGTCATCTGGGCCCTGAGCTCGGCGATCTGCTCGGCGACCTCCGGGTTCTCGCCCGTGAGGATGTTGACCACGCCGCTGAGGTTCTGCGTCTTGCCGATCGGAATCACCAGCGGCACGCATTGAAGCCCGTAATTGCGCCGCAACTGCTCGACTACCTCGTCGAAATCCGCATTTTCCCGGTCCAGCTTATTTACGAAAAAAGCTCGCGGCGTCCCGTACTGCTCCGCATACTTCCAGGCGTTGTCCGTGCCGACCTGCACGCCCGTCGTGGCGTCAATCAGGATCACGAGCCCGTCCAGCAGCGGCGTCGATGCCGCCACTTCGCCGATGAAATCAACATAGCCGGGGTGGTCGACCATGTGGATGCGCGAACCTTTCCAATCGACGTTCATCAACTTAAGCGAAATCGTCTGCTGGCGTTCTTTTTCCTCATCGAGGTAGTCGCCCACGGTGTTGCCATCGGAGATCTTTCCGACGCGGCCGGTCTTGCCCGCCTTGAACAGGATATGTTCAATGAGCATGGTTTTGCCGGCTCCCCCATGCCCAAGAATTCCCACGTTGCGTACTTTGTCGGCATCCACACTGGCCATTTGACTACCTCCGATGAAATTGGCTGATTTGCGTCACCGCGCATCCGCGCGCCCATTGGCGGCCGCGTCCGGTCACCGACGCTTAAATGACAATCAAGTGCGAAAGTATACTATGCGGGCAAAACCGCACTCAAGTTGGTAACCGCCGGGTTAACTCCCGTCATCTGAACGGATTCCAGAAAAACCGTGTCCCCTCCCCTTCAAAATGTGCTATCCTGCGGGTGGAGGATCATTCGATGATACCACAATTCGGGTGGGCAAGGCTCCCCGCCGCGGTTGGTCTGGTAGCGCTGCTTTTGGCCTGTGCGCCGACCGCCGCCGCCGAGCAAGGCGTCGCCCGCGTGGTCCGGCCAGTCGCGGCCGGCTCCTGGTTTCCAGCCGATGCCGGCAAGCTCCAGACTCTGCTGGACGGCCTGTACAAGGACGCCGACGCAGGGGCCGCGGCGAGCCTGGTTTCGGGAAAGCTTGTGGCCTGCATTGTGCCGCACGCGCCGTACGCGACAAGCGGCGGGATCGCCGTGTCGACCCTGCGCCTGCTCCAGCCGGGGCAGTACGAACGCGTCATCATCCTCGCCGCCGCCCATCACAGCCAGTTCCGCGGATGTTCGATACCGTCAGCGCAAGCCTACATCACGCCGCTGGGCGTTGTGCCCATTGATTGCCCGCTCGTGCGGGAACTCGACCGCCTCTCGCCGCTGATCGAAGTGCGCTCGCTCAACTACGGCAAGATGCTCGAGCGGCAGCCGCTGCACGAACGCGAGACAACCATCGAGGTCATGCTGCCCTACCTCCAAGTGCGGCTGGGAACGTTCGTGGTTGTACCGATCATGGTTGGTGAACTCAAAGACTACGGCGGCAACCTCGATATCTACGCCATCGACGCCATCGCGTCGGTCCTGGCGCGGTACGTCGATGAAAAAACCCTCATTGTTGTCAGTTCCGATTTCACCCATTTCGGCAACAACTTCAGTTACCGCCCGTTCAAGGAGAACATCCTCGAGGGCATCGAGGCGCTCGACCGAACCGCGTTTAACCTGATCCTGGCGCGAAACTCAGCCGGCTACTACGACTACCTGCAACAGACGGAAAACACCATCTGCGGGAAGGAAGCCATTGCCTTGCTGCTGAAACTCCTGCCCCAAGGCGCCAGCGGGACCGTCACCGGTTACGACATTTCGGCACGCAGAACCGGCGACACCAAAACGTCCATCAGCTATGCGGCCATCGCATTCACGATGCCGCAGCAAGTGCAGGCAGCCAAATGAGCGCGCACAGCGAACATTACCTCACAGACGATGAAGAAAACACGCTGCTGCAAATCGCCCGGGCCTCGCTCGAGGCGTATGTCCGCGAGAGTCGCGAGATTAATCTCGACGAGTTTCCCCTCACCGACGCGCTGATCGAACGTCACGGGGCATTCGTTACGCTGCGCAACCGCGGGCACCTCCGCGGATGTATCGGCTACACCACCAATTCGGCGCCGCTGGCCGAGGCCATCTGCGAGAACGCGATCAACGCCGCCGCAAGAGACCCGCGGTTCATGCCCGTCACGCCCGAAGAGCTCCCCGATATCACCATCGAGATTTCTGCGCTCACGCCCGGCGAGACGCCCGAGACGCCGTTCAAACGCGTTAACGACATCTCCGAGATCGTCCTGGGCCGCGACGGCCTTTACATCGAGCGCCCGCCCCAACGCGGCGGCTTGCTCCTGCCGCAGGTGCCGGTCGAGCAAGGCTGGGACCTCGTCCAGTTCCTCTCGGGCGTATGCCGGAAGGCCGGCTACCCCGACGGCGCCTGGAAAGACAAAGGCACCCTGCTGTACCGGTTCAGCGCCCAGGTGTTTTCGGAAAAAGAATAGGTCTCTCTATCCGTCCGATCCGTCCGATCTGTCCGATCCGTCCTTTCGCGTTCACTCCAGAGCCCCAAGTGGTATCTGCCAGCTCCGCACCCTCTCCCGCCGCCACGTATATGAAATGGCCACGCCTTTTGATGTCCTCACGAGCGCCGGGTACGAATACTCGCCCGGCTCCGCCTCGACATGTGCGATCATTTTCCACGTTGCGCCGTTATCCGCCGATACTGACAGGGTCAACGGCGTTCTCGGCCCCCAATTCTTGCCGACGGGGTTATAGATGAGCAATAGCCGGCCGTCCTCGAGTTTCAACAGGTCGATGCCGCTGTTGTTGTTGGGCAAGTCGGTCTTATAGAGAGGCGTCCAGGTCTTGCCGCCGTCTTCCGAATCGGCCCGCGCCACGAACCCCGCGGCCGTCCGCATCAGGGCGTGCACCTTGCCCGGCGCCGATTCCCATACGGTGGGTTGTATTGCCCCGTCGCCCTTGACGACGTTCGGGTCGATCGAAAAATCTTGCGACCGCCGCCATGTCGCCCCGCCGTCGTTCGAGAAATCCACAAACGGTTTCCACCCGCCCGCCTCGGTCGAGCACGGCGCCATCCATTCGCCCGTAGACAGGATGATGGGCTTGCTCCTGACCGGCCCACGCCCGCCGACGTCGCCCGGCACGAGTTCCGCAGGTTGCGACCACGTGGCGCCGTCATCGTGCGATTCCATCGCCGATTTCATCCAGTACTGGCGCCACTGCGGCACGTCCACGCCCACTTTGAAGAACAGGAACAGGCCCCGCGCCGGGTCGCGGAACAGCACCGGGTTCCAATGGGCCTCCTGCGCCACCTTGGCCGCAACCGACGGCTTTGACCAGGCCCCGTCTTTGAACCGCGACATCCAGATCGCCACGTCCGGGTCCGACTCTTCGGTTCCGCCGAACCACGCACAAAAGAGCGAACCGTCCCCGGCCTCGACTATCGTTGACGCGTGGCACTGCGCAAACGGCCGGTCGTCTTCAAACACGAAATCGACCCGGCCGCCGGCCGACTCGACCTTTTGGCGGAACACGTCGGGCGACGGCGCCGTCGCGACAACCGCCGGGTCCGCCACGTCATCGTCATCCGCCGCCGCCGCCACTGAAACCAGAACCACCAATGCTGCTATTTTGATTAGGGTTCCCATGAATCTGCTCCCGTTTCTCATTGGCGGCGAATATACCGCAAACGGACGTCGCCAGTCACGTCTGTATGGAGTGCGGCAGCTT
>DATKVG010000078.1:0-7487 GCA_035530195.1 Bathyarchaeia archaeon
CGCAATGAAACCGCCGCTCGTATATGTGTTGGTGATCAATTGGAATGGGTTGCCGCACCTGCGTGAATGCTTTGACACGCTGCTGGCAGGCACCTACGCCAACGCCCGGTTTCTTTTAATTGACAATGCCAGTTCGGATAGTTCGGTTGCGTTTGTGCGGACGCATTACGGCCACGACAAGCGGGTGGAGATCCTCGAGTGCGGGACGAACCTTGGTTGGGCGGGGGGTAACAACGCGGGGATGCGGCGTGCGCTGGATGCGGGTGCGGATTATGTGTTTTTGCTGAACAACGACACGGCGACTGCGCCGGATGCGGTGGAGAAGTTGGTTGAGATGGCGGAAATGAAGCGGGACGCGGGTGCGCTTGCTCCGAAGATGTTGATGTACGGTTGCCCGGACATTTTGAATTCGGTGGGTTTGGAATGTTCGATTATCGCGTCGTCGTGGGATTTGGGGCTTGGGCGGCTGGACGGTGAGCGTTGGAACGCGCCGCGTCGGGTGATCGGGGCGTGCGGCGGTGCGGCGTTTTACCGTGGGGATGCGTTGCGGAAAGTTGGGTTGCTGCCTCCGGATTTTGGCATTTACCTGGACGACCTGGATTTGTGCCTTCGGATGTGGAACGCGGGGTATGAGGTGTGGAGTTGTCCGGGCGCGCGAGTGCGGCACAAGTTCAGCGCGACGATGGGCGCGGGGAAGAACGTGCGGCGGAAGTATTATTTGAACACGCGGAATCGGGCGCGAGTGATCCTGCGTCATTTTCCGTTTCGTCATTGGCCGCGTGTGAAGCTGCTTTACGGGGTGGGTGAGGGGCGTGCGATTGGTCGTGCATTGCTGGATGGTGAGCCGTGGCGAGCGTGGGCGCACGTGCGGTCGTGGGGCTCTGCGGGGGCGTATTTGCCGCGGGCGCTGGCCTGGCGGGCGAAACACGGGGCGGCGTGCCGGTTTTGGCCGTTGATCCGGCAGGACAAGATGTTTTTTGGTGGTGCGCCGCTGCCGGAGGACGGTTGGTACGAGGCGCGGGATGTTGGGGGTGAGAATGTGCGGCCGATGTCGCGTCGGGCGGTATGGGAGAGCGGGGGTGGCGCGTTGCGGGTGCGGCACGTCAATTGTTATCCTCGGTTGGGGTCGACGCGGGTGGACGTGATGCAGCACGGAGCGCGGTTGGCGGTGCTGGCGACGGTGGGGCGGGGCGAGGCGGTGATCGAGACGGGGCCGGGGCCGGTGGAGTTTGTGTCGGCGCGAGTTTTTGAGGCGGAAGAAACGGGCGAACGGATAGACATCGGCGGCTGGATCGGGCTGTGAGGCGGGCTGAACGCCGTTGATGTTGGATAAGGTGAGTTTTCAACGATGTCTGAACCGGGCCAGCAGCCGCTGACAGGCTTTTACGTGCGGTTGGGTTTGGTGGTGGTCCTTGTGGTGGCGGCGTCGATCGCGGGGTACTGGCTTGGTGCGCAGTCGGTGCCTTCTGAGGAGGAGGCGACTGCAGGCGCGGCGTCGACTGCGGCTCCAACCGCGGCGACGATGGCGGACCAACCAGCCGCGGCCACACCGCCGCTTTATTTTTTCACATCGGTTCCGTCGTCGTCGGCACGTTCAGCGGTTGCGGAGGAGATATCGATGGCGGCGTCGGCGGGCATACACCAGTACGCGGTGTCGGTGCCGTTGCCGTGGGACGGCGACATGAACGCTTTTTTGGAGCCGTTGAACTTCGTGGTTGGCGCGGACAGTTTGGCCCAGTTGCTGGTGCATGTGACGCTTGACCCGCCGGCGTCGTGGCTCGATGCGCATCCGGAAGCGGCGGTGGCGGCGGGTCCGGGTGGCGCGAAGGCGGTGAGTTTGGCGTCGGAGGCGTGGCGGAAAGAGGCGGGAACGGCGCTGGGCGCGTTGGTGAGCGCGGTGAACACGTCGTTGACGCCGGATCGCGTACAGGGGTACCTCATTGGATGCCTGCATTCGGGGTTGTGGCACCGGGATGGTGGGGTGGATTCGTCGGCGGCGAACCAGGCGGGGTTCCGGCGTTGGCTGAAGGCGCGGTATCTGGATGACGCGCAGTTGCAGAAGGCGTGGGGCGACGCGGGCGTCCGGCTGGAGGACGCCGCCATCCCGGATGGGCTGATACCGGAGGCGCCGGCGGGCGAGGGTTGCCCGGTGTTTTTGGACTTGCCGGCGATGCAGCGCCGGGCGGATTTTCTGGAGTACACGAGCGAGACGACGGCGGGGACGATTCTCGAGTTTACGGGTCAGATCAAGGGGATCGCGGGGAAGAGCGCGCGTGTGATTGCGAGTTACGGGTATTCGTTTGAACTGGTGGAGGGGGGTGCGGGTCATTTTTCGCTGGGCCGGCTGCTGGAGAGCGATCTGGACGGTTTTGCGAGCCCGGTTTCGTACGTGGATCGTGGGTTGGGCGGCGCGGGCGGCCTAATGGGGCCGGTGGACAGCGCGCTGCTTTACGGAAAGCAGTGGTACCTGATCGATGACACGCGGACGGGGATCGCGCGGGACCCGTTGACGGGCGAGATCACGCGGCCGCGGAACGTTCGGCCGGAAGACATCTACAGTGTTCAGCAGCGGAATTTTGCGGCGGCGCTAGGGCACCGGATTGGTCTGATGTGGTCGGACGCGGACGGGGATGGGCGGCTTCACGACTCGGAGATGTGGAAACGGTTCGGTGCGATGTCGGCCATTTACGCGGATTCGGCGGGTTGGGGGAAAGAGGAATCGCAGGCGGCGGACACAGCGGATGCTGAGGAGGAGGGTTTGCAGGCGGGGGAGATGTCGGAGTTGGCGGTGGTGGTGGACGAGGAGAGCCGGTTTGTGGAAGGTTGCGGGGGTGAGTTAAACGAGTTGCTGCTGACGCAGGCGCGCGACAGTGCGGCGCGTGCGGGTCTTCCGGTGAAGTATTACGTGTTGCGGGACGTGATCTCGGGAAAAGCGCCGGGTGCGGATCTTTACTTGTTTTTGAACGCGTTCAAGCTCGATGCGGAAGATCGTGCGCGGTTGCGAGGGGTGCTCGAGGGGAACCGGGCGACGGCGATCTGGATGTACGCGCCGGGGTATTTTGGGGACGAGGGGGCGTCGGTGGAGAACATTGCGCAGATCACCGGGATCAACGTCAAGGCATTCGACGGGCCGGAGAAAACGGGCTCAACGTTCGTATTGACAGGGAAGTGGATGGAGAAGGACGAGCCGTTTGGGGGCGGGATGACGGTGGCGCCGCTGTTTTACATCGAGGATGAGAACGCGGACATGCTGGCGAAGTTCAGGGCGTCGGGGAAACCGAGTGTGGCGACGCGGTTTTTCGAGGAGGGTTGGGGGTCGGTGCTTTGCGCGGAACCGTCGTTGACGCCACAGATGTTGCGGGAGATCCTGGGGATTCTCGAGGTGTTTCTGTGCTACCAGCCGGGTGCGCAGGATTTTTATGACACGTTTTTCTTCGGCGAGGGTTTTGTGGGGATTCACGGGAAGGACTCGGGCGAGCGGACGCTGGAGTTGGACCAGGCGGCGGACATTACGGACGTAATGTCCCCGGACGTGGGCTGGCATCGGCGGCGGGTGATCACGCTGCCGCTGAAAACCGGCGACACGCGGCTGCTGAAGATTAGGCAGTAGGCTTGATCGGACGGATCGGACGGATGTTGGAGGTGGGGAGGGTTGACGGGGCGGGTTTGGTCTTGTAGAATGCACTCATTGGAGCAACGTTGAAAGGAGGTGATTCGCAGCATAAAAACGGGCCAAGGGAAGACGGTGTGAATCCGTCGCAGACGCGCTGCTGTAACCGGGGACGAAAGCCGCGGTAGTGCCACTGCCCCACGGGGGCGGGAAGGCGCGGCAAGTAGGACGATCCGGAAGCCAGAAGACCTGCCCAAAACGCGCGCGTACGCGCGTATCTTCGAGATGCGGCAACTTCGCGGAAAGAGTTGCGGCAGGCGCCGGTCGGTACCGGCGGGGGCCTTTCGGTCTGAAGTTTTTCCTGCCACTTTTTCCCCTCTTCAACTGCAACGGGGCTTTTGTCGGCCCAAGGGGAATGTGTGCCATGTCAAGCAAACGATTTGGATTTACGTTGATAGAACTGTTGGTGGTGATAGCCATCATCAGCATTTTGGCGGGGATTTTGTTGCCGGCGTTGAGCAAGGCGCGGCAGAAGGCGGTGTCGGTTCAGTGCGTGAACAACCTGCGGCAACTATTCCTGGCGAACACGATGTATGCGGCGGAAAACCGGGGTCATTACGTTCCGGCGGCGCCGGATATGGACGTTGGTTTTGGCGGGACGACGCGTTGGCACGGTGTGCGGCCGACGTCGGATAACACGAGCGATTTCGACCCGAAGAAGGGCCCGCTGGCGGAATATCTGCCGGACGCGCGGGTGAAGGAGTGCCCGACGTTTACGGAGTTCCGTCGGACGGGCGAGGTGGATAACGCGTTTGAGTCGGGTACGGGCGGATACGGGTATAACGCGTCGTACATCGGGGGGACGGCGTATCTGAACGATTACCCGAAGTCGTACAAGGTTACGACACTGGACAGCCGGCTGGGGAATCCGGGGGAGACCATCATGTTTGCGGACGCGGCGATGCCGCAGGCCGGGTACCTGGTGGAATACAGTTTTGTTGAGGCGCCGTATTTTCCGACGCCGGACGAGCCGCGGGGTAACGAGGCGTGGGGGTATGCGTCGGCGAGCATGCATTTCCGGCATGACGGCCGTGCGAACGTTTTGTGGTGCGACGGGCATGTGACGAGCGAGAAGTGGGAATGGGCGCCGGAGACGAACGTTTACGGGGGCGTGAATAATGCGTGGGCGGTCGGGTGGTTCGGGCCGCGGAACAATTACTATTTTGATTGCGGGATCAAAGAGGAGTACGGGGGAAATGATGAATGATGAGAGAAAATACTAAGAGTTGAGCGAAATATGGACGAAATATGGGGACGCTGCCCTTATTTCCCCGGGCTGTGCGATTTTCGAAGCACGCTGAGAATGGAAATAAGGGCAGCGTCCCCATATTTCGGAGAATGGAAATAAGGGCAGCGTCCCCATATTTCGTTGCTGGATTTTGTGGAGTTGGCCGCGCTATCCTTTGAGGCGGGAGGGCGCGAGTATGACGTCGAAAGAGCGGATGATGCGGGCGCTGGCGGGGGAGAAGGGGGATCGAGTTCCGGCGACGGTTCACCAGTGGCAGCAGTTTCATTTGGATGAGTATATGGGTGGTATGGACGCGCTCGATGCGTTCAAGACGACGGGTCTGGATGCGGCGATCCAGTTTTTCGAGGCGATGGGCCAGTTCTGGTTGCCGGACGCGGAGTTGTCGGTGGTTCAGACGCCGGAGTGGCGGGAAGACATCACGGTGCTCGATGCGAACCCGTTAAACAAGCGTCTGCGGCGTGAGGTGACGACGCCGGGGGGGACGCTGACGTATGCGACATGCGGGAACCGGGCGACGACGTGGATCACGGAGTACATGATCAAGCGCCACGAGGACGTGGACCTGATCGAGAAGTACATGCCGGTGGGCGGATTGGATCAGGATGCGGTTGTGGGGGTGTATGACGAGCTAGGCGACGCGGGCATTTTGCGCGGATTTGTGTGGGGCGACCAGGCGGGCTGCTGGCAGCATGCGGCGTGTTTGATGGAGCCGCAGTCGCTGATCTGCGAGGCGATGGAGAACCCGGATTGGGTTCACCGGCTGATGCGCGCGTTGCTGGAGAAGAAACTGCGGTTTATCGAGGAGTCGCTGCGCGGTGCGCAGTTTGATTTGATCGAGACGGGCGGCGGGTCTTCGAGCGACACGGTGATCTCGCCCGCGTTGCACCGCGAATTTTGCATGCCGTACGACCGTCAACTGCACCGTGCGCTGCACGACGCGGGGCACCTGGTGACGTATCACACGTGCGGGGGGATGATGCACATTTTGGATCAGATCATGGAAAACGAGACGGACGCGTCGGAGACGTTGTCGCCGCCGGGTACGGGGGGCAACATTACGGAGCCGTCGGCGGTTCGGGATGCGTATGCGGGTCGTGTGGCGATGATCGGCGGGCTGGATCAGTTCAACGTGCTGACCGCGGGTACGGCGGAAGACGTTCGGCGGGAGGTGGTGCGGCTGTTTGAGGGCTTCGGTCGTGACGGGGCGTATATCATGTCGACGTCGGACCATTTTTTTGAGGCGCCGATGGCGAATTTGGAGGCTTACGCGCGGGCGGCGGCGGATTGCGTTTATTAGTCTGGACTCCGGAGACTGGAGTCTGGAGGAAAGATGATCAGACGGATCGGACCGATCGGACCTATCGTGCAGGCGAGACGCCCGCACCACAATGAAAAAGTGGGACACCCCCCACAACTGCCGGGGGGCGTCCCAACTTGATTGAAGTGGGTTGAAGGTGCGTGGTAGGCTTTGAGCCCTGCGATTTGATTGATCTTTGATGCATACATGGAGGATCCGCGATGTCGTCGTGCGACTTGTTTTCGCTGCGGGGTAAAGTGGCGGTAGTGACGGCTGGTGGCGGTGTGTTGTGCGGTTCGATCGCGAAGGCGTTTGGCGGTGCGGGGGCGAAAGTGGCGGTGGCGGACATTCGTGGGGACGCGGCGGGTGCGGTGGTAAAGGCGATCAAGGGGGAAGGCGGTGAGGCGAAGGCGTACGCGGTGGACATGTTTCGTCGGGATACGGTGGAGGCGTGCTGCGAGTTGGTGTACGGTGATTTTGGCCAGGTTGATATTCTAGTCAATGGGGTTGGCGGGAATATGAAGGGTGCGACGACTTCGGCGGCGCAGAGTTTTTTCGGTTTGCCGGCGGAAGAGATCCGGAAGGTAATCGATCTGAACCTGATAGCGGGTGCGATCGTGCCGTGCCAGGTGTTTTTGAACCGGATGAAGGACAATCCAGCGGGCGGGTCGGTGATTAATATCAGTTCGATGAACGCGTTTCGGCCGTTGACGCGGATCCCGGCGTATAGCGCGGCGAAAGCGGCGTTGAGCAATTTTACGCAGTGGCTGTCAGTTCATTTGGCGCAGGAATACAACCCGCGGTTGCGGGTGAACGCGATTGCACCGGGTTTTTTTCTGACGGAACAGAACCGTTTTTTGATGCTCGAGGCTACGGGCGATGTGACGCCGCGGGGCAAGACGATCCTCGAGCACACGCCGATGGGCGAGTTTGGGAAGCCGGAGGATTTGTGCGGTGTGGCGATCTGGCTGGCGTCGGATGCGTCGCGGTTTGTGACGGGGATTGTGGTGCCGATAGACGGGGGGTTCTCGGCGTTTTCAGGCGTATAGGGCGCAGGACGTAGAAATGCAGGCGAGACGCCTGCGCTACAATTTTGTGGAAAGGTTTTTTGAGATGACAGATCCGGTTGCCGCGTTGAAGGGACATAAGGCGAGCAAGGGTTTTTTTATTGCGATCGATTCGGATGGTTGCGCGTTCGATACGATGGAGATCAAGCATAAGGAGTGTTTTATACCGAACATAATTCGTTATTGGGGTTTGCAGGCGGTGTC
>DATKVG010000079.1:0-2866 GCA_035530195.1 Bathyarchaeia archaeon
TCTGTCCATGGGCGACCTGACGGATGAGGAACTCGCTGCCCTCCCCGACATGCCATCGCTCAAAAGACTCGAAATCGATGGCGAGGGGTATGAGTACACCGCCGCGGGTTTTGCAAACCTCTCCCATTTCACGGGGCTGGAATCCTTGCATGTGGTGGGGGCTTTGAGCGACGCAGCGGTGGCGGCCATCGAGCCGCTGCCCAATCTCAAAGAACTGCGATTCCAAGCCGGGATGAACGACAGCCGGGATTTTATTTCAGACGCGGCGCTTGCTCATTTGGCGGATTTTCCATCCCTTGAATTTCTGTGGCTCTATTTCGGCCGGTTCAACGAAGAAGGTTTGCAGCACCTCTCCAAGCTGCCAAACCTCAAGCTACTTTGTATGCCGAACAACATGGGCCTGACCGATGCCGGTATGGAACAGCTTGCCAAGTTATGCCGTCTCGAGCAGTTGAAGATACGGGCCTCCAACATCACCGATGCGGGCCTCATGCAGCTTGAGAGTCTTATATCGCTTCGGGAGTTGCGGCTCTTCTGCAGGCACCAGTCACAAATCACCGATGAAGCCATCGCCCATCTGCAAGAGAAGATCCCCGGGCTCGTGATCGAAGAATAGATCGGTCTGATCCGTCCGATCCGTCTGATCGGTCAGATCGATCTTATTTCGCCTTTGCCTGCTTCACCCTCATTTCTTTGGCGAGCGCGGCGCCTTCTGTTTTCGCCACGACCTTTGCCACAGAATAGTTTTCTTCGACCACCGTGACTTCGAGCAGCGCGGCTTTCACTTCCCTGTGGCCGATCACTTTTCCGCCGGCCTCGATCGGCGGGCCTTCGGTGACGACGTTAAACTGCTGGCCGGGTTTCACCCCGTGGCGCGTGCCAAGGTTGATGATGACCTCGTCGGTGGCGACATCGGCGATCAGCCCCTGGAGTTGCCGGCCGTTCGCCAGTTTCGCCACGACTTCCGCGGCGACCGCGTCGGCCAGCGCCGGGATGGCCGACGGATCTTTGACGCTGCGCGTAAGTTGCGCGGCCAGCGACGTTGTCTCGGTGTCGACGAGCCGCAGGTACATCGTGATGTCCGCGCCGACCTGCGCAAAATCGATGAAACCCAGCATTCGCGCCGACAACACCTTGCCGAGTTGGAGTTGCGTGTCCGCGCCCGCCAATTCCGAACTACCCAGTTGAAGTTCTTGCAGCAGCTTGTCGAGCACCTCACGCTCGACTATTCCCACGGACGGGTCCGCACCAAGGCGCGCCTCGATCTCGCGACGCACCACAACGTCCATACCCGCCCTGTCGAAAAACACCGACTGCGCCGCGGTCGACGGCAAAAACGCCACCACCAGCGGCGGCGACGTCCACGAATCCGCGGGTTTGTCTTTGCCCGCGGCCTTGAGGGCCTCGTACCGCTGTCGCAGGTCGTTGATCTGCGCCCGGATCAGTTCACCCCGCTTCACGTCGTTCGCTTCCCTCATTTCCTTTTGCACCTGCCGCAGCATCAGCGCCACCAGATCGTCGCCGCGGATTGTTTGCGCCCGCTCGAGCGTTTCTGCGGCCTTTTTCAGGTCGCCCTTGCTGCGGTGAGCGGCGCCCTCGTTGCTCAGGGCAACCACGTTGTACGGGTCAAGCGCGATCGCCTGCTCAAACATCTGGATCGCCGCGTCCTCGTCGCCTTTTTCCTGTTTTACCCGGCCCAGCCCATTGGCGGCCTCGCTTTTCTGCCAGTCCTGCGCCGGTTTTTGCGTGGCTGACTCGAGTGCGGTAGCGGCTTCATCCAATTTGCCGGTTCGCGCCAGCGCCGTCCCTTTCACCACGTCGGCGTACCCGCTGTCGGCCGCCTCGTTGGCGATCGCGATCGCTTTCTCATACTCGCCCTTCTCGAGCGCCACCTTCGCCAAACCCTCTTTCGAGTCGATCTTGCCAAATTCCGCCTGCGCCTCATCGAGTTTGCCTTCCGCGGCCAGCGCGTACCCTCTCGTTTCGGTTGCGGACTTCGCCGACTCGCCCGCCGCAACCGCCTCATCGGCGATCCGTTGCGCTTGTTCGAGTTTGCGCTGCTGAAAATACGCCACAGCCACCGCGTTGATCAGTTCGGCTTCGGTTTTGCCGCTGCCCTTGATAATCTTGTGGACGCGCTTCCGATCGGTGAGGATAAACGTCACGGGCGGATCGACGAACGGCCCGTACTTCTGCTCGGCCGCGACCTCCGGCGTGTCCTGGATCACGAAATACTCGATGCCCAGGTCGTCCGCGAACTTTTTCAATGCCGTCTCGGCTTCTTTGAACCCGACGGCAACAATCTTGAGCTTGTCTTTGTAGAGCATGTCGAGCCGGCGGAGTTTCAGCGCGGTTTCCTCGCCGCTGTCCGTGGTGAAGAAAAACAGGATCACCATGTCGGGCCGCCCCTGGATGATCTTGTCCAGATCCACCACATTCCCATGGATGTCGCGCGCAACAAAACTCGGCGCCTCATCACCCGCGCCCGGCACGGCTATTGCCGGCAACGCGCATGCAACAAGAAGTATCACTACCGCGATCAATAACATGCGAGTCATGTTGTCAACCTCCCCGTGGCAGTCAATCCCCAAAAATAACCAATGCCGCCATTATATCATTGAACATCTCTTCTCCGTGATCTCCCGCAACTTCCCAGTAATTTCTCGCAAAAATCAAGGCCCGTCCAAAATCGAAGCCTGTCATCCTGAGCGACCAAGCCCTGCGCCAGGGCTTTTTTGTGAAAGAAAACCAAGATCAAAACATGTCATCCAAAGCCCGCCCCAAAGCCTGTCATCCTGAGCCCTGCCAGCCGCTGGCTAAGGCTTTTGTTCATGGCCCTTTATGGCAGGGCGTGAGGATCCCCTCG
>DATKVG010000080.1:0-11897 GCA_035530195.1 Bathyarchaeia archaeon
CGCAATCTTCGCTGGCCATGTTGATGTCCCCGAACCGATAACCGCACCTACGCGCCAGCGCTCAGACCAGTGTAATAGACAAGCCCAGCGTTTTCAACGGCAGCGCCCGACCCGAGGTCCACCAGGGGCCGGATTCCGACCTCGAGTCTTTTCCCCGCAAATCTTTTCTGCGCCTCTCTTGGCGCTATATTTTCTCAGAATCATCATCTCTAGCGCCAAATCTGTCAACTGAATCACCCCTGTTTCGCGAATTTCGGCCGGGTTTCGCCTGTGTTTCCGGGTCAAAACGTGCACCAACTTGGCTATATAAAACAGAGGGTGTTGGTGCGGATGCGCGAGGTGTGGTTGAGACGAGGACGTAACCGGGAGGCGCGGGATTGAATCGTGTTGGCTGTGTCAAAAACGGGTGTGGGTGGTTGGCATATGCGCGGCGGGGACGCCGCGTTTACGAGGAGTGCAGGCGGGACGCCCGCACCACAATTGGAGGCTTATATGGTTGCGACGAGTTTGGCGATTTCGTCGCCGATTTTGGTGGTTGAGTATCCGGCTTGCTGGATTTTTTTTACGCGCGTGTGGGGATGGGGCGGGTGGCCCCCATTCTTAGTTGAGTGCCCGAGCTTGACAGCCATGGAATAGCGGCCCATAATGAATATGCGTTCAGTTTTGAACACATGTTCACACGTCGACGGGGTTGGACAGCATGTTACCGGGCCGTAGAACCAAGGCAGGGGCGAGGAACCGGGATGCGTCTTTGGATACGGTGATTCTTGATGCGGCGGAACACGTGTTTGGGTGGAAGGGCTATCAGCGGACGACGATGGAGGCGATAGCACGGGAAGCGGGGATCTCGGTTGGAACTCTGTACAATTCGTTCAAGAGCAAAGAGGATCTGTATGGGCAGGTTGCTGAACGAATTGGCCGGTCTCTCATAAGTCGGATCCAGCCGTTGCTCCACAGCAAGGATCCCGAGGAAGCGGTGTTGGACGTCGTCCGACTGCGTTTGTGCAACTACGTGAATGACCGTCTTTTCTTCCTGCCGTTTTGTTTTCCAGCCTACCTGGGTGTGGAGCCGGAACCGGCACGTCTTGGGACCGAGGTAAACCAACTCCATCAACAATATGTGGATCTAGTCGAGAAAGTGTTTGCGCGCTGTTTCGCACGGACTGGGCAAAAGCCGACTCCGGGGATGAAGATGGCGGCTAGTCTTGAGGGGATGATAACGGCCTTCATGGGGTATTGGTCCGGGGCGCTGCAATCGGACAATCTGGCCAAGGTCGCCCGCCACATGAAGACCGTATTGCTTCACGGGGTGGGTCCCCCGCTCGAGCCGGCTCAGGACGCTGAAACGACCGCCGCGGCGGGGTCTCGCACAATCTATATAAGCCGCTATGACTTAGATCGACTCAGAGAGCTGCTTGACGTCGTGCGTGCCTTCGGTAAGAAGGACTGTCAGGACGACGCCGACGCGCTGGCCGAAGAGTTGAAGCACGCCCGGGTGACAAATCCTCGGGAAGTGCCGCCGGATATAGTCACGATGAATTCCAGAGTACGCGTGGTGAATCTTGGTACTGGTGTGGACCGAGTTTACACCCTGGTCTTTCCCCGGGATGCCGCCTTGGCAGGCGACAACGTCTCGATTTTGAATGCGTTCGGAACCGCGATGTTTGGGCGACGATTGGGTGATGTGTTCTTACTGGGCTCCGGCCAGGATGCCCTGATGTACCGGATAGGGCAAATATTGTATCAGCCGGAGGCCGCAGGGGATTATCACCTGTAATCGAGTTCAGACAGCCCGGTGTCGGGCTGGAGACGACACGATGTCTGCTGTGTGCGTTAAGTAGGGAGGATTGCAGAGCATGGTATTTAAAGGCCTGACCCTCGGGGTTCCCAGGGAAATCATGGAACACGAGTTCCGGGTTTCCGCCATTCCCGAGACCGTAGCGAAGTTCATCGCTCAAGGGGCACGCGTGCTTGTCGAGACCGGGGCGGGCACTGCCGCCCATCATTATGACGACATATACCGGAACGCCGGGGCCGAGATCGTGGCAGACAGTGCCACGGTGTTTGAACGGTCTGACATCATCTTGAAGGTTAAAGAGCCTCAATTCGACACCCGGAAAAACCGCCACGAGGTAACGATGATGAAGCGGGGCCAGGCGATTGTGGCGTTTCTCCATCCGGCATCGCCGGCCAACCATCAGATGGTGCGGGACCTCGCCGCCAAGGGTGTGGTGAGCTTCACGTTGGATGGCGTGCCCCGGCTTACCAATGCACAGCCCATGGATGCCCTGACTTCCATGAGCACGGTTGCCGGGTACAAGGGCGTCATCATGGCCGCGGATCAGTTGGGCTGCTTCATGCCGCTGACAAACACCGCTGTCGGAATGGTGTCTCCCGCGCAAGTTTTCGTTGTGGGAGCGGGCGTTGCGGGTCTTCAGGCGTTGGCTACGGCGAAACGGCTGGGCTCGGTCAATTTCGCGGCAGACATCCGTCCTGAGGCCATGGAACAGGCGAAGAGTCTTCGCGCCCAGATCGTCGAGACCGGCGTCCCTGCCCACGTCGCCACAGGAACAGACGGCTACGCCAAGGCACTGCCGCGAGAGTGGCTCTTGCGGGAACAGGAAGCCATCCAGAAGACCGTGTGCCAATCGGACGTCGTGATTCTGTCTGCACTCGTGCCCGGACGCATTGCTCCGGTGCTTGTATCCGAAGAGATGGTCCGGGGCATGAAACCAGGCTCCGTAATTGTCGACATCGCCATTGACCAGGGGGGTAACTGCGCGCTTACGAAACCTGGCTGCACCGACGTCAACCATGCCGTGACCATCATCGGGGCCAAGAACATTCCGGGGTACGTTCCGCAAAGCGCGTCGTGGCTTTTTGCGCACAATCTCTACAATTTCGTTTTGTATCTAGTTTGCGATGGCGTGGTTCGCGCCGACCGTACCGACGAGATCATTGGCCCGACATTGGTGACGCTAAATGGCGAAGTGGTGCACGCCGGAGCGCTGGAAGCCATGGCACAGTGCTCTGAAAAGAAAGGGGCGACTTCTTGCACTTAGCCGTACTCCTCACCGTGTTCATCCTGTCTTCGGTGGTTGGTTATCGAATCATCCGCCAAGTGCCGCCGCTGTTGCACACCCCCCTGATGTCCGGTATGAACGCCATCTCCGGTGTGACCGTGTTGGGCGCGCTGGCCGCAACGGCCGCGGCACTCACCACGGGCAGCCGTGTCCTCGGCGCCGCGGCCATTGTGCTCGCCACGATCAACGTCGTGGGAGGCTTCACCGTCACGGATCGAATGCTCAAAATGTTCCGATCCAACCGCTAAGAGAGAGGTTGTGCCTGGCATGGATGTCGTGGTGGAGGTTTCCCTGGCGGTAGCCATCCTTTTGGGAATTCGGCTGATGGGTGCGCCGGAAACGGCTGTTCGAGGCAATCGTCTGGCGGCCTCGAGTCTTCTGGTGGCGATTCTTCTGGTTCTCTGGCGCAACACCGTTCTGACGCTGCCAATTGGTCTGGCTTCCCTTGCGGTTGGCGGTGTTCTTGGCCTGGTCCTCGCGTTCCGAGTGACCATGCTCCAGATGCCGCAGATGGTGGCGCTGCTGAACGGACTAGGCGGCGCCGCATCCATGCTGACGGCTTTCGTTGCTGTTGCCGGCAGGGACGAGTCAATCAACCTTGCTAGCCATGTCACCGCAGGACTGGCTGTCGCCGTGGGCGGCATGACGTTGAGCGGCAGCTTCATTGCAGCCGCCAAGTTGCATCGGCTCCTCCCCCAGAAACCCATTCACTTGCGGGGAAACCGTCTCATAACGTCCACGCTCCTCTTCCTGGTGTTCCTGCTGATCCTCCTTGGATCTCGCTACGCTGGACCTGAAACGGCCCTCTGGTTGCTGCTTGTTGCCGCATGTGCCCTGGCCTTCGGGACGCTCTTTACACTTCCCGTAGGCGGCGCAGACATGCCGATTACGATATCGCTGCTCAATTCAATGTCTGGAGTAGCGGCAAGTATCTGCGGGTTCGTGGTGGATGATGCCCTCCTGGTGGCGGCCGGCGCTATTGTCGGGGCGGCGGGGCTGATTCTGACGCGGGTCATGTGCGCGGCCATGAACCGCTCGCTCCTTCAGGTTCTAACGGGAGCTACCGTAGCATCGGCGAACACCCCCGACTCTGCTACGACGTCTTCCCACCAATCCTCTCCCCAGGAGGACGATCCTGGCCCGGTTGAACGCGGCAAGCCGGTCACGTTCGATCCTGTGGAAAGTCTCCTCGAAGCGCAAAGCGTCGTCATTGTCCCGGGATACGGGATGGCGCTCGGCGAGGCAGAGACCCAAGTTCGAGACCTGTACGACGTGCTCGAGCGCCGGGGCAAGGACGTGAAATTCGCCATCCATCCCGTGGCCGGCCGCATGCCCGGCCACATGACCGTACTGCTCGCCGACGTGGATATCCCCTATGACAGGCTGGTTCAACTTGAGACGATTAACCCCGAGTTTCCGCGGACCGACGTGGTGCTCATCGTCGGTGCATGCGACGTGGTAAACCCCGCCGCCATTACGGCAAAAGGAACGCCCATATACGGCATGCCCATTCTGCATGCGCATGAGGCCAAACGAGTCATCATCTGCAATGCAGACACGCAGCCCGGGTATTCCGGGATCGAGAACCCCTTGTACAAACGGGACAATGTGGTTCTACTCCTTGGCAATGCCGCCTCCACCCTCGAAAAACTGATCAACGAGTTGACCTTGCGCATTTCAGCACAGAACGACGCTGCCGGCCAAATGGACTCCATCAAGAACAAAAGGGCAAACGCGCACCAACCATTATGGCCGTAAAAGATTATTGGCGGATTCCGCGAAGATGGAGTGGACGGGAGCAAATCCGGTGCCAAGAAGCGCGGAAGGCGGAAGCGGTCAGGCGGAGCCGGGAACGCGCAAGGTGACGCGGGTGCCCATGCCGGGCGCGGTTTCTATGTCCATGTGGCCTCCGACGAGGCCGAATCGTTCCAGTATGCTGAACAGGCCGAACCCGGCGCCGCCACTTCGATCCTGTGCGGATTTTGGGTCGAACCCGGCGCCGGTATCTTCGACGGTGACGGTGATTTCATCGTTGGGCGTCTTCTGGACAAGGACGGTGGCCTCGTCGATCTGGGCATGTTTGACGACATTAAACAGCAGCTCGCGCACCGCCTCGAACAGGAGGATCCGAATATCTTCGCTGTCGGGTTCGGCTTCTTCGTTGGCGTCGACGGCGGTGGTCAGCCCGTGTTTTTCGCGCATCCATCCGGCGAGCCACTCGAGCGCGGGCACGAGGCCGGCGTCGTACAGGATGGGCGGGCTAAGCTCGATCGTGAGCACGCGGGACGCCTTGATAGATTCGTCGAGGAGTTCGTCGACCTGGTCGACGGCATCGAGCTGTTCTTCGCCGGAGGTGCGGCTGCGGAGCGCGCCGACGCGGAACTTGGCCGCAATAAGCAGTTGCTGGAGTTCGTCGTGGAGCATCTGGGCGAACCTGCGCCGCTGCCGCTGCTCGGACTGGGTCAGCTCGTTGGCGAGTGCGCGCAACTGGCTGGCCCGCTCTTCGGCCATGGCGGTTCGCTCGGCGACGCGCTGTTCGAGGGTTTCGTTAAGTTCCCGGAGTTGTTCCTCGGCGCGTTTTCGCTCGATGGCGTAGCGGATAGCGCGGGCGATCGTGCGCTGATCGACGTGGCCCTTGATAAGATAGTCCTGTACGCCCATCCGGACGGCTTCGATGCCGGTTTCTTCGTCATCCAGGCCCGTGAGGACGACAATGGGCGTCCGCGGGGCGCCTTCCTGGGCGCGGCGCACGGTTTTCAAACCGCTACTGCCGGGCAGCGAGAGATCGAGGAGCAGGATGTCGTATGGGCTCTGCCCTTTCGCGCAGGCCTGCAACCGGCTGATGCCCTCATCGAGGCTTTCGAGATGTGTGAGGTTGAATTTGGCGGTTCCTGCTTCGCGCAGATGTTCCTGGAGGAGGCGGGCGTCCCCGGGGTTGTCCTCGATGAGGAGGATCTCGATCGGCATAGGGCAAAGTTCCCTTTGTAGGAATAACATCAAATATAGCTATTATACATCTATATGTCGAAGATGTCTTCTTCTTCAAATAGATCCGGGTAGAGTCGACGTGCGCATTCGGGGCATAAACCGTGGCTGAATATGGCCTCGGAGTGCTCGTCGAGGTACTGCTCAAGCTGCCGCCGGTATCCCCCGTCGTTGCGTATCCTCTTGCAGAACAAGCAGATAGGCAAAAAACCGCTTAGCCACTTGATGGTGTCCGGCCCGGATCTATCCGGCGGCAAGAGGCGGTGTGGCTTACGAGAAGCGTCTGAGTCCCGACCGGGGCTGAAGGGACCCAAAACAAAGGCGGGACACGGTGGCTCTCACGCCGTCCCGCCTTTGCAAAAAGAACCTCGCTATTCCTCGATCGAAATGGCGTCGGTCGGGCAGGCTTCCACGGCTTCCCGGCAGGCCGATTCGGCCCCGGCCGGCACTTTATCCACGATGACTACCGCAACGTCGCCTTCCAACTGAAAGACTTCCGGGCAAATCTCCGCGCAAGGACCGCAGCCGCCGCACAAATCCGGATCCACCTTTGCCTTCATACGTTTACCTCCTGGGAAATGAGTACCAAACGCCCCGACCAATCCCTGCACATGCCGTTGTCGGCCTATGCCTGGGCCGGCCAAAACTGACAGTATATCTATTTTACAGGTTTCCGGTTCACGAAAACAAGGCGCGTTGACCCAAAATCCGCACGTAAGGCTCTCTCACCTCGAAGCGAGTCCTTGATTGGGCCTGCAATGGCAGGCCATTCCACCATCCTGGGGTTTTGCTGTGAACACCGTGGGTCTCTTGATGCGACGTAGCGAGAGGACAAGCGGCAAGATGCCGCTTCTACACGGGCTGCAAAAGTAGATGCCGCTTCTACACGGGCTGCAAAAGTAGACGCGGCATCTTGCCGCGTTTCTTACGTACGGATCTGGGTTGCCCGGCGGCGGCCTGCTACAATGGTGGGATGAAGAAGTTCATCGACCCCAAGCTGGCCCCTGGAAAACTGGCGCACAACCCCTTCGCCGCGCTAGCGGGCGCTGTCCCCGAACACCTGCCTCAACACCAAACTGCTCCGGAAACGCCGACGCCGGCCGCGCCGCCATGCGCCTGGGCGGTCGGCAAGACCCGAAAAGGCGGCTTCGCCATATCGCTCGAACGCCGCGCCAAGGGTAAACAGGTCACGGTTTTGCGCAATGTTTCAGGCGACGCGGAGGCGCTGCTTCGCGAGTTGAAGAAGCGGTGCGGGGCCGGCGGCGTGGTTCGCGAGGAAGCCATCGAACTGCAGGGGGATCATCAGGCCGCCGTGCTTGAATTCCTAAAGCGTTTGCCGAATCGCTGAGGATTGATGAGGCGCGAGCCCATCGCGTTTGCTTCCCGCGGCGGCGGCTGCATAAAATAGCCAATCAGACGGTCCGTTTCAGGAGATGCAAGAGAATGACCAGGAAAATGCGCGTGGGCATGATTGGTTGCGGGCAGATTGCCAAGGTGCTTCACGTCCCGGATTATGCATGTTGCCCGGAAGCCGAGCTCGTTGCCCTAAGCGACCTCATCCCAGAGAAAGCCCGTGCGCTCGCCGATAAATGGGCCCCCGGTGCGGCCATCTATACCGACTACAAAAAAATGCTGCGGGAAGCGCGGCTCGAGGCCGTTACCGTGGCGGCGCCCAACTATCTTCATGCGCAGATCACAATCGACGCGCTTAAGGCCGGCTGCCATGTCAACGTCGAGAAACCGATGGCGACGAGTTCCGCCGAAGCCCGGAAAATGATCGACGCCGCCCGGAAAGCCGGCAAACTGCTTAACGTCGACCAGAGCCAGCGCCTGTTTCCCCCCCACGTCAAAGCCAAGGAAGTCATCGACAGCGGCATCCTGGGCCGGATCATCCACGTCACCGCTATGTTCGGCCACGAAGGGCCCGAATACTGGAGCCCCACCGGCAAATGGTTCTTCCGCAAGAAGGAGGCGCGGTTTGGCGCGATGGCCGACCTCGGTGTGCACAAAGCCGACCTGATCCGCTACCTCACCGGCAAGGAAGTGGCCGAAATCAACGGGTTTTTCGCGCGGCTCGAGAAGAAGAACACCGATGTCGAAGACAATTTCGTGGCCTGCCTGAAATTCACCGACGGGACGATTGGCACGCTGGCCGCGTCGTGGACCGTCAAGGGCATGGAGGCCAATTACACGATCCTCCACTGTGAGAACGGCACGCTGCGCATTGGCGAAATCCCGGGAAAGCCCCTCGTGGCCGAGTTGGTGAAACCGCAGTGCCGGATCAAGTTCGACGTGCCGGAGCCTGTCACCAACTACGCCGATTCCTGGGGGCTGGACGTAAGCGGCGCGTTTGTCCGGGCCGCCATGGGGCTCGAACCGCCCTACTGCCCCGGCGAAGAAGGCAAGAAATCGCTCGAGATCATCCTGGCCGCCGAAAAGGCCGCGCGCACAGGGCGCACTGTGAAACTCACGTAGCAACGCGGCGCAACGCGGCATAACGCCGCGCCCGGCGCGCGCTGCCAAAGGACTGCGTCATGCATACCGTTACCGTCGATCTCGGCGAACGGTCGTATGCCATTTACATCGGCTCCGGCATTCTGGATCGTTTGCCGGGCGTCCTGTCGCAGGCGCACATTCGAGGTCTGCTGGCGCTGGTGACCGACAGCAACGTCGGCCCGCTCTATGCCGACCGCGTCCGCGCCCTGTTGAGTGGATACGGGGTCCAGATCTGCACACTGCCTGCCGGCGAAGAGCGGAAACGGCTCGATCAAATCGAGTGGCTGTGCGGGCGATTTCTCGAAGGCGGGCTGGATCGGGGCAGCGCGGTTGTTGCGCTGGGCGGGGGCGTTGTGGGCGACGTGGCGGGGTTTGCCGCGGCCACGTTCATGCGTGGCATCAGATTTGTCCAGATCCCGACCACGGTGGTGGCCCAGGTCGATTCGAGCGTCGGCGGCAAAACCGGCGTCAATCATCCGCTCGGCAAGAACATCATCGGCGCGTTCCACCAGCCGTCGGCCGTCCTGATCGACATGACGCTGCTCGAGACGCTGCCGCCCAGGGAACTTTGCTCGGGGCTTGCCGAGGTCGTCAAACACGGCATGATCGCCGATTCGGTCTTGTTCGACTACATGGACCAAAACGCTTCCGCCATTGTGCGGGGCGACTTGGCGGCACTCGAGTGGCCCGTGGTGCGTTCTTGCGAAATCAAGGCATCCATCGTGGCGCAGGACGAACGCGAGCAGAACCTCCGCGCAAACCTGAATTACGGCCACACGTTCGGCCATGCCATCGAGTCCGCGACCCGCTACACCCGGTTCCTCCACGGCGAGGCCGTCGCGCTCGGCATGATGTGCGCCGCGCAACTGGCGGTCGATACGGGCCTGCTCGATCCCGAGTCGGCCCAGCGCCAGCGCGACTGCCTCCGCGCGTGCGGGTTGCCGGTCACGTGGCTCGAGGGTTTTGAGTCGCCATCCGCCGTCGACGAGGCCGTTGCGCTTATGAAACACGACAAAAAAGCGCGGTCGGGGGCGCTGCGGTTTGTCCTGCCCGACCGGATCGGCCACGTCATCCAGCGGGCGGATATTTCACGGGAACAGGTCCGGAAGGCGTTCGAGGCCCTCCGGCAAATGCCCGCGCGCGAGCGCGCGACATAAGGAAGAACGCCATGCCATTTGGGGGCGAAAACGCGGAAAGCTATTATGATGAGGGCCTCACGGCCGTCATGAAAGGCGACGTCAAAGCGGCGATCGAGTTTTTCACGCACGCGATCAAGCTGGATTCGTCGTTCATCATGGCCTACCACCAGCTCGGCAGGTGTTTTCTCCGGATCGGCCAGACCGACCGGGCCGTCCACGTGCTCCAGCAGGTCCTTGCGCGGAAACCCAACCTGATTCCGGCGCGGATCGATCTCGGCTACGCCCTGCTCCAGCACGGCAACATCCCCGAGGCGCGCGCCCAGTTCAGCCAAGTCGTCCAGGTTCAGGCCGACAGCAGCAAGGGGCATCTCGGGCTGGCCCACGTCGAGTTTCAACTCGGCAACTGGTCCCAGGCCACCGCGCTCGCGCAAGCCGCACGAAGCCTCGGCAGCGCCGGTTTCGCCGTACTGTTCCTGCTGGGAAAAGCCGCCAAACTGGACGGCGACCACCCGCTTTCCGACTCCGCGCTCAAAGAGGCGCTCGCCCAGATCGAGAAGCCCATTGAACTGAATCCCGACGCACCGGAAGGCCACTACCTTCGCGGCGAAATCGCGTTTGTCCAGGAACGGTACTTCGAAGCCCTCGACAGTTACCGGGCCGCCGAATCCCGGACCGCGGCCGACGCCAGCTACTCGGCCTTCGGCGAGAACTTCACGCGGCTCGATGTGCTGGTGAAAGAAGGCCTTTGCCTCCAGCGGATGGGCGATAAGGAAGCCGCACGCGCCATCGGCGCGCGGATCCTGCAACTGAGCCCCGGCCATAAACTCGGCCAGGCGCTCAGCGACCTAAAGTAATTGTCTTGCCGTTTACAAGTTGTAATTTGTAATTCGTAATTTATAATTTGTAATTATTTTGGGAGCATGCCATGAGCGACCTGAATGTGCAGCTTGTGCGGGAGTTTTTCGAACTCAACTCGTTCCGCGTCATGACCCACTGGCAGCAGGACCACATCCGAACGCGCACGCCCGAGCGCGGCCTGCAACTGTTCGTCGAGAACGCCGCACCGCCCGCCGCGCCGCCGCCGGGGTTCCTCCTGCGGGTGAACGAGGCGGCGGGCCTGAACCGGGCCGTCGTCGAGGTCCGGGCGTGGCACGCCGACCGGATGTACGTCTCGCACATCGAGGCCAACCCCGTCCTGTTTGATGTTGCCAACGAAGAATCGCTCGCGCTCGGCAAAAACTTTTTCGGGACCGACGATTTCACCACGGTGCTCGTGATCGGCGAACTGCCCGCCTCGCCCGAACCGCGAGAGAAAACGCTGGCCGCACTGCGCCAGGGCAACCTTGGCCACGTCATCGAGTTTCCCGCCATCCTGTTCGAGTTGATCGAAAAGGTACACCCCAACGTTTCCTACGCCTCTTCCGTCACCCTGCAAATGCTGAGGCTGTTGAAACGCTACGATTTCATCCGGTACCAGCAACTCGAACTGCCCTTCCCCACCGAGGCGCCTGTGGGCTCATCCGGCCCTCCAATGCTCGCCGCCGACGCCGGCCTCGATTACGCCGGCCCCGATTACGTTATGGAATTGGACTGACACCCCCCCGCAAGAAAACAAAGGCGCGCACATGTCCGTGCGCGCCTCAGTAAATCAACGAGCCGATTCTAGAACATCGTTTCGTACACCCAACCGAACAGTTCCGCCCAGTAAGGAATGCACGGGAACCGGTCCTGGCTCGGGTACTTCACAAACTCGACGTGCCCATCCATATACAGCACGTTGCACCCGCCCGGCACGTGGTTCATGGGAGCCAGGCCGCCCGGCTCCTTCGCGTTGATCATGTCCCACAGGACAAAAAGCTCGCTTTGCGCCATCGCGCTCGCGGCCGGGTTGTTAATGTCCGTAATCATGAACCGCTCAACCCCTTCGCGCATCCGATAGATGGAATTGCCGCCGCCATTGCCGGTGCCCGGATCCACCGGCAGGTCATTGTCCAGACCTCGAGCTTCATCGTCATCAGCGACGCCGTCCAAGTACGGCTGAAGAGTCAAAAATGCAGAGATGACTTGCCGGGGAACGTCGTTACCGCTCGGCCACGACATGGGATCATCCGTTGCCTTCGCTTTGTCCAGCACATAGCCAAAGTACATGTACGACGTGTCGCCATGAGACATGAAGCCTTCGTACGGGCACTCG
>DATKVG010000081.1:0-28756 GCA_035530195.1 Bathyarchaeia archaeon
ATCTGGCAGGGAAGGTCGCTGGCATCGAACCGGTCCAACCGCCGGATGCCCGAGCGCCCGTGTTCGATGGCATCCCAGAATGCCTGCCGCCCCAAACCGTTGCACGCGAGAACGCCAAGCCCTGTTATTACAATCGGTTGCGTCATCTCGCTCAGTTCCCCGCCGCGGCCAAAACCGGCATGTACGCCCCACCGGCAACCCGCTGCGCGGGCAACGACGCCTGCCGGTTGAAACGGGCCGCCGCATCGGCTATGCCCCCGACGTCTCCCATGAGGAACTTGCGGTGCATCAGCGTTACAAAATCCTGCTCGTGATCCTCATACCCCGACACCCGCGCCACCAGAGCCAGTTCCGGCGTCACCCACGTCGACACCCCCGCGTCCCGCACGTCGCCGCAAAGTTGTTCCAACTCCCGCTGAGCCCGGTGCAGCGGTACCTGCCGGCGGGCGTGTAGCAGGGTCCGCCAGGGTTTCAAGGGTAGTTTTGCCGAGCCCCTGCTGTCAACGGCCCGCTGGACGTATCCCGGCAGGTCAAGCCTGAACCCGAACTCCTGGCAACGCTCATGCCACTCCGAACCCGGGGCTGGCTCGGGAAGCTCGAAAAGGGCCGCGCCAGGCCGGACCCGCTCGATGAGCCGCAACGTCTCCGCCCGGGTGTGGGAGTCGTCCGCCGGAGAGGGATAAATAAACCGCCCCACGCTGAATATGCCCGACGCCCCGCTCGATTTCAGCACCTTTTCGCACTGCGAAACCGAAAACCCGCGCCGGTAATAGTCTTCCAATAGCCACTGGCTGCCCGTGTCGACACGGTACGACAACGCCTGGCAACCCGACGCCTTGTATGTCGCCAGGTTCGCTACCCGCGTCTCCCGGATCGACGCCTCCCGCATATACAACACCGCCAAACCGCGCGAAAGCATCTCGCGCGCCAACGACGCCGCGTAAGCCTCTGAAAACGCAGGGCCTTCCAGCGCAAACGCGCACACGTTCTGCTGCCGCATCGCCTCCGAAAGGGCCTCGCACACATTCCTTGGCGTCCTGGGCCGGCTCAGTCCCGGCTGGATTTCACCATGCGGGCAGGCTGGGCACTGCTGCAAACATACGCGCGTGCAACCCACTCCCAGCAGCTTGAATTTTCCGTCCCCGTCGAGCGCGGGATAAACCTCCGCCGAATAGGCGGGAAATGCCACGCTGTTCAGATCGATCCGCTTCCGCCGCGTCAGCCGCAACGTGCCCCCGCGCACGACCGCCAGGTTCGGCGTCTCCGTCCAAAGTTCCGGCCGGTCAATCACATCCGCAAACCGCGGAATCGTCCATTCCGGCTCCCCCAGGCAGAGGCAATCAAAAGCCTTCGTTCGCCGCGCAAGAAGCTCCCCATACCGCTCTACGAACGGCCCCGCCGCCGCCAGTACCACGTCGGGCTGTGACGACCGAATACGTTGTGCCAGATGCACCGCGTTACCCACGTCCGCCGCGTCCCGCACGCTAAGCACCACCAAATCAACGCCGCCAAACTCCGCTATCTCACGCGCAGCCTCGCGCCCCAGCTCGCGCCGGAGGCTTTCCCGACGGTGACGGTGCAAACCTCCCAGCCCGCGCAGGCGTAGAAACGCCGCCAGAGCCTTTAACGACCCCGGCGGCGTTTCCCCCAGCATTTGGTCGGCTAGAGACAATGAGGCCCGACGCAGGTGCGCCGGAAAACACCGATGAAGCGTTTCCAGCGTCCCATAATCGAAGATAACCGCCTGGTGGCCCGCATCTGCCAAAGAACCCGCTATCCCCGCTAAAAGACTGTCCGGGAGTAGCGTGTTAAAGGTGTACGGAAAACGTGGAAATGACACAAGTACACACCGTTTCGACATGTAGCGCTCCTTCTGCCGCTTCTGTCTCCACAAGACCACTTCGCTACAATATGTCGCCCCTTTCCCCTCCCTCAACACAACATATCGAGCAAAAGTTTAACAGATTCACCATATATATGCAACAAAAAAAGTCGCCCCACTAGATATTGTAGTTTGCCCCCTCTTTGGCTCCCAAAACCCAAAATAAAGCGAAAAATGGCCATCGCCACAGGCGGTCTGGGACGCTTCCCCGGCCGCGCTTCTTAGTACGCGTTGTGGGGGGCGTCCCTCTTTTCGTCTACCCCCTGCCCATCCAATCCGCAATCCGAAATCCGAAATCCGCAATTGATTACTTTCCCCAGTCCGCCGGCCCCTGCTATACTAGCCGAGGTAAAAACCGCGAGGCAGCCATGGGAATTCTGCATGTCCGGCCTTCCCGCCAGCAGACCGTTCGGACGGCCGGGGAAGGTTTTTTCGAGATTTACTCATCTCCACTGGGCAACCTGCCCGTCCTCCACGTCGCCGGCACACGCGAGCAGATGGGGTGGCAATACGGCGCGCTCGTGGGCGATCTCATCCGGCGCAACGCCGATATGACCCTCGGTTTGTTCACCCAATATGGCATTCCGGCCGAATTGGTCTGCCGCATCCTGGACGCCGCCTGGGCGCGGCTCGCCCCTCACGTGTCCGACGCTGTGCTTGCCGAAATCGCCTCCATAGCCGCGGGCGCACGCAACGCCGGCTTCGATGTCGCACCCGAAGATATCCGCCGCCTGGTCGCTGTGACCAACCTTGACATGTACCGGCGCGACGAACGCCTGCTCGAGCTGGTCAACCCACTGCCCCCCGCCCCGTCCTGCACGTTTTTCGCCGCGTGGGGACCGCGAACCGAAGGCGGCAAGCTGCTGGCCTCGCGCAACCTCGACTGGGTCTCCCGGACCGGCATGCATGAGACGCGCCTCGTCACCGTCTACCGCCCCGGCGGCGGCCTCGGGTTCGTCACGGCGGGTTACGCCGGCATCGTGGGCGCGCTCGCCGGCATGAACGAAAAAGGCATTTGCTTCTCCGAGATCGGCGCGTTCAGCGGTTCCGAAGAACTCGACGGCACGCCCTGGACCCTCACCGCCCGAAAGGTCCTTGAAGAAACCGGCTCCCTCGACCACGCCATTGCCGTTGTCCGCGGAGCAAAACATACCATCGGCTACAACTTCATGACGGCCGACGGCGATCCCGGCGCCTATGGAACCCCCGCATACGCCCCCGGCGCAGCCGCGTTTGAAACCAACTTCACCTGCTGCGAAACATTCCGCGACGACGACCCAAAAGAACACAACGCCTACTGGCGCGACCCCAACGGCAACCTCTTGCCATACGGCCTGCCCATGAAGCACGCCGTCATGCGCGCCGACATGGCGTTCAGCCCCTCCGTCAGATCACTCCAGGCCGCCGACAACGGCCCCGTCGTGCCCGGCAACGACGGCGACCCGTTTACGGCCCCCACCTACGTCGACTGCCACAAGCCCATGCACGACATGTTCCGCGCCTACGAAACCGGCGCCCAATACGTCTACCCGCTGCGCAACACCCGCGTCATCGAAGCCGGCAAACCACGCCCGATTGGCCGCGAAGAAGCCCTCAACATCGCCGCCACCGTCGCCCATAACACCGAAAAACTCGACCAAAACGACTGGGACGTCATGAGCGTCGTCTATGCTCCCACGGACCTCGACTTCTACGTCGCTTACGAATCCCGCGACCCCGCCGGCAACTGGAAAAACGCCCCCGATTCCGGCTACTGGCAGTTCGACCTCGAGAAACTCCTGGGATAGTCTCGTTACGATTCGAAGTTCTATCCGGCTCTTTGATACGGACTCAGCCGCTTCGGTGAAATGGGACAGAAGGAGTTTCAACCAATGGACTTTCGCGTTCTCCTCGTAGAGTCGGATGAAGGAGTGGCGGTGAGTTGCCCGATGCTCCGCGGCTGCCACCCTCAGGGTGCAACACGCGAGGAAGCCATCGAAAATATTCGGATAGCTATTCGCGAGTGGTTGGATGTGGAACAAGTCGAGAAAACCGAATTCCGCCGGGGTCATGTAGTCCAAACTGCTGTGGGGATGTTCTTCATTGTATTCATTTCGCCAAGCCACCACCACCTCCTGAGCATGATGGCCGTCGGTGAAAACGTGCATGTTCAGGCATTCGTCGCGAAACTTGTCGTTGAAGCTCTCGATGTACGGATTTTCCCAGGGGTTGCCTGGCGTGATCTAGATCGTTCTGGCGCCGCGTTCCTCGAGCCAGGCCTGGAGCGCTTTGGCGACCAGTTCCGGGCCATTATCCGAACGAAGGTACGCCGGAGCGCCGTGGAGCAGGAATAGCCATTCCAACGAGGCGATCACCTTAGCCGCCCCAATCGAACGGTCGACGCGTATGTGATGGCACTCCCGCGTGTACTCGTCCAGCACGCACAGCATCCGCAGTTTCCCGCCCCGCACGGTGCGGTCCTCAATGAAGTCATAGCTCCACACATGGTTGGCATACGCCGCTTTTGCCGTTTTCTGGACGTGTTTGAGGCATTGGGGTGGACGTACTTGGAAAGGCGATTGTCTGACTGCAGTCAGGTCGTTGACAAAGCGGCAGCAAGCGCGCCAGAATCGGCCGCACTCCACACAGCCGCGCTTGCAAAGAGCATTTTCGCACGGCCAATCGCCGCTTGAAGGCGGCCACCGAAGGAGGTGCGAGGCTCGCAATGACACTGGGAAAGAAAGTCAATTCGCTCAGTTTTACTGCTAATTGAAATAAGAAATACCTGATCGGCTCGGAATCCGGGCAAGCGTGATGGGACAGCCGTGGGTCGGCTGTCACGCCGCGATGACGGCTCTGGCGAGGAGGGCGGCGGCGAGCAGGAGGATGAGCCACACGAGCAGGCGGTGGAACAGTGCGTGGTTGATTCGCCGATCGAGGAGCGTGCCGATGAGGAGTCCCGCGGCCATGCCGGGGATGCCGTATGCGCAGTAGGTGAGTACGTCTCGGGTGACGAGGCCGCCGGCGCCGTGGCAGGCGACGATGAGGATGCCGTTGACGAGGAAGCAGGCTTGGAGAATCGAGCGGAACGATTGTTTTGACCATCGTTTGACGGAGCCGTAGATGACGAGCGGCGGTCCGTCGGTGGCGTATGCGCCGCCGAGCAGGCCGGCGCAGAACCCGACGAGTGCAGTGGTCAGCCGGCCCGAGCGGGCGGGCGTGAGATCGGGGGTGGAGTCCGGGCGTGCCGCAGCGAGTGTGTAGATGCCGTAGCCGAGGAGGACGATGCCAAGGAGTGCCATGACGGGCGCGGGTGGCAGGACTTTGAGTGCGAGCGCGCCAAGGGGTACGCCGATCACGGAGCCGGTCAGCAGCCGGCCGGCTTCGCGCCATTGGAGTCCCTGCCGGTTTTGGTAAAGGACGGTGAGGGTGACGGTCGCGCCGACGATCGCCATGACGCTGGCTGCGGGTTTTACGCCGATGAACTGGGTGAGTATGGGCATGACGACGAGGGCGGAGCCGAACCCCGCGATGGTCTGGACGCACGCGCCGAGCGCGAATATGGCGGCGATCAGGATGAACATCATGGGGCGTTATGACTTTGGCCGCTGGAACATGCGGCGGATGCGCATTTTGAGGCGGAGCAGCTGCATGACGGGTTTGGGGACGGAATCGGCGCCGACTTCTTCTTCGTCGTCGGCTCCGGTTTCGCGCTGGATGTAGAGTTGCGCGAGAATGTTGACGACGTTGCGTTTGACCATTTTGCGAAGTGGGGCTTTGGCGATGAGGCCGTACATGGGAGCTTGGCCCTCGAGTGCGGTTTCGGGATGCGCGGCAACGTGATCGACGGCGGCGCGCAGGTCGGCGAGGTACCGGTCGGCGACTTGGCCGTGGCCCGCATTGATGATGAGGTGGATCGACTCGGGCCGCTGGAGGCGGTCGACGTGCCAGCCGCTCTGTTCGAGTTTGTCGGCGACGGCGTACATGCTGATCCGGTTGTCTTTGGCGCCAAATGCGAACACGCTCATTTCAGGCTCGCCGAGCACGCAGAGGCCGGGGATCGCGCGGACGCCGTCCATGAATATGCGTGTGGCTTCCATGACGGCCCTGGCATTTTCCATGTAACCGGCCTGGCCCAGCGAATGGAGCGACGCCCAGGCCGCCGCGATCGCGCCGCCGGGGCGTGTGCCGGCCATGGTTGCGCCGCCGTACACGCCGCCGCACCAGTCGACCTCGGCGAAGATCTGGTCGCGGAAAAAGTCGAGGGACCTGTAGATAATTGATGATGCGCCTTTGGCGGCGTAGCCGTACTTGTGGAGATCCGCCGAGATCGAGGTGACGCCGGGGACGCGGAAATCGAACGGCGGGATGCGATGCCCGAGTTTTTCTACCCACGGAAGGAAAAACCCGCCCAGGCATCCGTCGACGTGAAGGGGGACGCCGTGCCGTAGGGCGACTTCGCCGAGTTCTTGGATGGGATCGATGATGCCATAGGGGTACGAGGGCGCCGAACCGACTATGCCGATCGTATTTCGGTTGATTCTGGATTCGAGCGCGGCAACGTCGGCCCGGTAATCGGCGCGGAGCGGGGTGCGGACGATCCGGACGTCAAAATACTCGCCGGCCTTGGTAAACCCGACGTGCGCGGAGTCGGGGACGACGATCTCGGGCTTGCGTATCCACGGGCGTTTGCGCCGTGCGTGGTTGCGGTAGGTGAGGACGGCGAGCAGGAGGCTTTCGGTGCCGCCGGACGTCATGCTGCCGACGGCGTCGGCGTCGCCGTGGAACATATTGGCCGTCATGCCGACGACTTCGCGTTCCATGACTTGAAGGCTTTTGAAGGCCATCGGGTTGAGCCCGTTTTCAGAGAGGAACAGGCCGTAGGCGGTTTTGATGAGTTCGGTATGGGCGTCGCTGTGGCGGTAAACGAGCCCGAACGCCTTGTTTTGCCGCCACTGCACGTCGGCCACCCGCATGGCCTGCATCCGATCGAGCAGGACCTGCCTGTCGGTGCCCGTTTCGGGAATCCGCGCGCCTGAACCTGTCATGACGTCCCTTTCTGCCCCTATTTTTGCACCACGCTGGCTGCGAGTAATGTATACGTTCGCGCTGAGTGATTCAATGGCGGGAGACGCTTGGTCATTCTAGTCGGCACCTTGACACATGTGCGGGTGCTGAATATAATGCCGCACTTGCTTAATATCTTCGACTAGGGGCTGTAAGGAAGGGGTACTGCGGGATGAGGCGCTGCGGTGAAGCCGGTATCTTGACGATATTCGCTGTACTATGTTTGGGCATGACGTCTTGTCCACGGCAGAAGGGGGCTGATCTCTGCAAGGATGGTCCCGCGGGCCCATTTTCGCTTAGCGACTATTTTCCCGTAGCCGAGGGTAACTCGTGGACTTGGCGCCTGTACTTGTCGGAGGAGCCGGGCGATGAGTTGTATGTCAAGTTTTCGCTGACGATGGACGAGGTAGTGGTTTCGGGGGATTATGAAGTCTGGCACGGGACGCTTGATGCGCCGTGGTATCTGTTGCTGGGTCTTTCGTGGCTTTTTGGCGGCGGGGACAGTGGGTATATAACGTCGGTGGACGGTCTTCTCTATTACTGCCGTGACGACGCGGAGGCGGGCGCGCGGATTGCGGCGCTGCCTGCCCTGGAAGGTTGGACCATCGTGCCGCTGCACTCGGACTTGAGCCCCCGCATGGTAGAAACGGAAAGCGACGGGAAGCGGCTCTTTATCCAGTACTGCGGCGGGTACTTTCCGGAGGCTTTGCCGGCCTCGGCGCGCGCCGATCTTCTGCCGGAGGCGTTTTATTCGAGCGACCCGGTGGTGATTTTGCACACGTCGGACGACGGCTACGACTGGCGGCCAAAGCGGATGGTGCTGGGGCGCGGGACAGGGATCTTGTTCGGGAAGACCAGCTTTGGCCGGTTTTATCTTCATTCGGCGACCGTAACGGTAGATGTAGAACAGTAATGCGTGTACTCGCAGTTGTAAGACCGCTTTGGGGAAAAAGAAAGATCCTAACTGGAAGGAGAAGAGTCATGAAATATTTAAGGCGTGCATCAGGTGTAATTCTACTGGCAGTGCTTGTAGTTTTGGCGGGTTGCCCGGACAAGAACGAGGGCGAGCTCGCCGTCGACCAGGCGAGTCTTTCAATCGACCCGGGGGCGGATTCGGGAGCGATCACGATTCGGAACACGGGCGGCGGCGAGTTGGAGTGGAGTATTGATGCGGACGTAGATTGGATAACTTTTACGCAGAACGAGGGCACGGACGACGCGGTTGTGACCGCACAGATTGACCGTGAGGCGCTGGCTGCGTTGTCCTTAAACAACGCCACAATCACCATAACGTCGTCCGGCGGGACCACGCACATTCCGGTGGTGGTTGCCTCGTCGGTGGCGGCGCTGGACCCGGCTTATTGGCCGCTCGACGAGGGCAACATCTGGCGGTTTGGCTACGGCTCGCCTTACAAGGTGGCGCCTGCAAACGTTTTGACGTCGGTGCTGAAGGCTGGCGGCAAAGATAACGCGGTGATGACGTGGGAAGTTGTGGGCGAGAGTTCGGTAAACTCGCTGACGGTTTGGCAAGTGCGGATAGCGTTTCCCGGCGTGTCCATTCCCACTCCGGTCGGGGTGACGGTTGACAGTGCGCTGGAACTCGATACCTGGTGGGTGAACGTACAGGGCGTATGGTACATCACGCTGGACCCGGCGCAGTTGGATTCGCTCCCCAACACCGATTCGCTCATTCCGTATGTAGATCTTGTCAAGCTGATCGGAAAGCTTATGTACGTTCTGTACAGCGATTGCCTGACGACGCTGACTAACGACGCAACCGAGATTCTCAGCACGGCCGCGGAAGCGGCGGCCGAATACAATGACGAACTGGCGGCGTTCCTGGCCAGCTTGATGGCGGACAATGACGAGGACAGTTACGCGGAGTCGTTTGATCTTGCCCCGTTGTTCCCGATCCTGAATGCGTTTGGCGCGGAATTTGACGAATATGCGAACGAAAACGCAATCCTGGCCGACGGGATCGAGCTTCTTGCCGATGTGGCTTCCTCCGTTCAGCCGATCAGTTTGTTTGTCGATGCCGTAGAGGCCATCGTCGAGCAGGCCATGGACGATCTGGACGCCCTGCCGGAACCGGAGGACGTGGAAGAGTCATTGCTGGCGCTTGGGGAATCGTTCGGCAACGAGTTTGACACATATGAAAACGCGGACTTGTTGATTGAGAGTATCGTGGTGACCCTGGCGATTGCGGCGAAAAACGACCGGGTATTCGCGAACTTCGGCAGCACCGAAGAGGACTACGAGGCCATTGAGACGTTCTACATGGATATCGTCTCCTTCATATTCCCCTATGAAGAAGAGTATGCCCTCAAAGCGGCGGAGTCTCTGAAAGCGCTGGAAATGAAAGCGATTGCCGAAACCATCATCGGCAGTTACATTGGACTTGAGCCGGAGGACGTCGATGAACTGATGGATTTCATCGAAGAGTACGATTCGGAGAACGCGCTTGTAAACAGCCACAAGGCGGCACTGCTCGAGGTACTGACGCCGGCCCGGGAAATCGTGGTGATTCTCGAGAGCTACAAGCTGGGCGATTTCCGGGTGTCGAACTTGAAGGCGTTCAGCTCTGCGCTTGCGGTGTGGGCTGACGGATACGCCGCGGCACACGAGGATGATTCCATCGCGCAGGGCGCGGCAATCATTGCGGACGCGTTCGATGCGCTGGTCGTGGAGTTGTTGGATCTCGAGCCTTACATCCAAGAGATCACGGGCGATATAGACCAACTGTTGGAAGACGTGGACAATCCGACCGAGGCGGCGTTCAAACCCGAATCGTACAAGAAGATGCTTGGCGATTTGGCTGCGTTCTTCGAGAGCTATGCCGCCACGACTCAGGCTGGGGATGAGGCATTGGCAGCCGTTGCCGGGATCTATCTGAGGGCCGCGGAAAGCGTCGTGCAGTTGATCGTGAACCTGAACGCGGAACTCGAGAACGCGACGTATGCCGAGGCCACCGGCAGCCTGTCGAGCCTGTTGCCTGACTGGCCATACTCGATGACGTTGGCCGATTTCGGCGTGGGCGACCAGGCTGATTGCCTTGCAGCCCAGATAACGATTCCGGAACCTGCTGGCGATAAACAGGCGGGGGAACATGTGGTTCCGATAGCGATCTGGGCGCATGATCTAGGCCCGGTCCTGTTTGGGCCGCTGCCGTTGCAAAGCGCCACGGTGGGTGGCGTTTCGTACCGTCGGTAGCGCCGGGTAACGGCGGTTTGAAGTCAGGACTTGGCATGGTGCCACGGCATCATGCCAAGACCCTTTTTTACTCCCGGACGCATGGATTGACGCCACAGGCAGACTTGTTCCTGCAACCAGGCGGCCACAACCATTTTGACGCAGAGGCCCAGCCGATCTGCCGTTGCCTCTAACCGGCTAACCGGCGGGCGTTGTTTGAGGCAGCAGCACGATGACGAACTCGCCCTTAATATGGTCGCCTTTGGCGATCGACACGGGGCCGAGCCGGCACTCCGAAAGGATATGGAAAAACACGCCTTGTGGATCGAGACAGGTACGCACGTGTGCGTCGGCGTTTGCATGGGCAGCCAGGCCGGAACCCGTTTTTGAAACCAGCGAACTCTCGTAGATGTTGAATTTGACGGAGCGGAAATCGTTGGTGCCGAGTTCGGTTTGATCCAAGGCCCATGGCCATGCCGGCTTCCGGCTCTCGGGGACGTCTCCCAAGGCGGGATCGCGCCGTGCGTTTGCGATTCCGTTGGCGCGGCAGATTGCCTCGATAGGGAAATCGCCCCATTCGGACCACCGGTTCCATTGGAGTTGGTCGCACCCGGGTTTCAAAACGAATTTGATGCCGACTTCGCGCGCGTTGAGATTCACTCCCGAATAGGCATAGTCATATGAAACAGAACCGGCGCCGTTGCGACCAATAATCCACCGCGTATAGCCGGAAAAAGCGGCTCCGGCGGAGCCGACGTAATGATCGTGCACCGTCATGGCCACGCCGTCAGGCTGCTGCTTGACCTCGACGCGGTCGATCGCGCGGGTTGCCGGATCGGGCAGCACGGCGTACGGTGGCTCGGGCGCGAGATCGCCGAAATCGAAGCGGGTGACGTGCAGGCGTGGAAACGCGGACACCGCGGCGGTGTGGCGCGGATCGCCCGCGTTGAACTCGCCGCGCACCCGATCAAACACTAGCGCCAAGTTTCTTTCGCCCAGCACGACGAGGGCGCCGTCTTCCTGAACCGGGGGGCACTCGTCGGGTTTTGGCAGGGGCCGTTCGTTTTCTATGGATGTCCCAATCTGGGCGGTGACGATCTCGTCGGCGCCCCGGCACACGGTGATTTTCATTTCGGGCGCTTTGACGTTGGCCAGAATGGTCAGAGATCCTTTCGTGCCGGGCGCGACGTCGGGCGACACGCATGTTGCGCCGTTGCAGACGAAAGTCAATTCGCTGAGATTGGTGAACGAGTATCGGTTCTCGACCGGTACGGACATATTGGTTTCGCCGGGGCGTGACTCGATGTCGCGCGCCGGAAACCAAACCGGGCTGAAGATGTTTTTTGCCAGGTACCATTCGGTTTTGGGCCTGCGCCATGCGTCGATTAAGCCCCAAAAACCGTGGTGCCATGCGTAGCCGACGTTGCGGCCGTCAGGCAGGTAGTAGGGCTCGTCGATGGCGGCCCAGATGGCGCCGCCAATTAGGCGGTTGGAATTGTAGATGTGGGTCCATGCGCCGGGCGGTGTGCCGGGATGGGTGTAGGATTGATCAAAGCTTTGGGCGCAGTACCGGCCCCACTCCGAGTCGGGCCGGCTATGGCCATGCCCCCAAAGTTCGCGGAGGCCGGGGTTTATCATCACGTCGGTCTGCTCGTGGCAAATGGGAAAGAAGTACTCTCCAAGAAACACGGGGCGCGGGTCGTCCTTTATCTGCTCGTCGTACGGCATGGGTGCGTAATGGAGGTTTGCGATATCGCAGACGCGCTCCGGATCGGGATTGTTGAAGGTCGTTGGCCGCGTAGGACCGAGTTGCTTGCAGAGGTTGTTGGCGATTTCGAAAAACCGGTTGAAAGCCGACTCATTCGCCAGCGACCAGATGATAACGCTGGGGTGGCCGCCGTGGTAATCGATCATGGCGGACGTGGGGGTGAGGACCTGGCGCAACGGCGTGAGATCCTCGGATGGCGCCACCCAGCAGAACGGCGCCTCGACTTCGACGTACATGCCGATGCGGTCGGCGGCGTCCAGCAGTTCCTGCGTCGGCGGATAATGTGAGGTGCGGATATAGTTGAGGTTGGCTTGTTTCAGGAGAAGGACGTCCAGTTCGGCGAGGCGGCCCGTATCGGCGCGGCCGGTCAGCGGATCAAGTTCGTGGTGGCAGGCGCCGGCCAGTTTTACCCTCTGGCCGTTCACGTAGAGTTGCGCGGCCTTGATCTCGATTTTCCTGAACCCGATCAGGCGTTCCATGCGTTCCAATACGCGGCCATGTTGCTTCAGTTCAGCAACAAGCGTGTACAGGGCGGGTTTCTCGGCATTCCATTTGAGCGGGTTGTGAACGGTTGCCGTCAGGGAGACGGGCGTGATGCCGGGCGCCGCGCGAAACGAGTTCGATGACTCCCCTTTTGCGAGAGCGACGGGGGTGTCGCCTTGCGCATAAAGGCTGGTTTCGAGTTCGACGTCTTCAGCATTGCCGCCCGGATTGTCCACATCGGCATTTATGCGGAGTATGCCGTCGGTATAGTGCTCATCAAGCCCGGCATCGATTTGCAGGCTGCGGACGTTTATTTGCGGGAGCGCATACAGCCAGACGGAGCGGTCAATGCCGCCGAGATTATGAAATGCGTAACCGCACGAATAGGAAAGTTTCTCCGAAACCGTATCGACCACCATATCCAGGCGCAGGACGTTGGTCTGATCCGGGCGCGCATATTGGGTGATCTCCCACTCGACGGGTGTGAACAAGTTTTCGCTGTATCCGAGCAGGGTGTCGTTGAGATAGTAGCGGGCGCCGGCATGAATCGCGTCGAACCGCAGGAAGATGCGCCTGCCCTGCCACTCTTTGGGGAGCCGGAACTCGCGCGTCATGGTGACGTGCTGGTCGAGCGGGACATCATAGCCCTGTTGCAGCCATTGGCCGGGCACCTGGCATGTGCCGGTTGCGGGGGGATCAGCCTGCGTGGCGATTTGCCAGGGACCGTTCAGCGACAGTCGGGTCTCGTTAAGCCCATCAACCTGGGCCGGCATGGGCCGGTACCGTACGGGTTCAAAATAGAGGTCGTCCCGCTCGAGACGGTGTCGCGCCTCGGCGCCATCGAGACGCGCGATCACCTCGAGCGGTTGCACCGTGCCGCCGGTGTCGAAGAGATCGCGCGCGAACGTGAAATAGCCGTCGGGACCGGTTTTGGTAAGCGCTTTTTCTTCCCCCGCTTCCACCAACTGCACGTCGACGTCCGCCAAGCCGTCGTAGGATAGACCCAGCACGTTGCCTTCAATAGGCCCAACCAAACCGTTTACGCCGCTCAGATAAACGATGCTCGGAGACGGCGCGGGCGCCCACAATTCGACCACCGACACGACCACGTTGACTTCCGCTTCCAACTTGAAATGCAGGGCCAGCGTGCCCTCCGCCACCGCTTGAGCGGGCACGCGAAACAACAATCGCTCCGTTTTTCCTTTTGGCAACGGGTGCGGCCCGTGCAATGGCACAGGCCCCGCCCACAGGCTCTGCGATCGGTTGTTAAAGGGCTCGTTGGCATAGACGACGGCGAGGACATACTCGAGTTGTGGATCGACGCCGGGATAAACCGCATCGATCTGCCGGGGGTTCGTAATTACGGATCGGGCCTTTTCGTCAGCGGGCACTTGATCGCGAGTGAATGTGTGCGTGGTGGTGTCAGGCCCTTTCAGGAAATGCGGTTGCCGGCCTGGAATGCCGCAGTCGTCGTACGCCTGCAAGTAGTAACCTTCGGGCATTTTGTCAATGGCGTAATCTGCAGGCGCTTGGCTGGTCACAAGCATAAGGAGAGCTGCAAGAACGCCGAAACCACACATCATTCAGTTTCTCCCAGGCTTGAATGTGACATTTCTAACGAGTACAAGTCTAACATTATTGGAAAGGAGCGGTCATGATTCTGCGGGCGTTTGTGCTGTTCTTTATGGCCTTGGCGCCGGTTGCGCCCGCCGGGGGTAGTTTGTTCAAGGCGGGGAAGCCGCTTCCTTTTTCATTCACGTATGGCGGGCGCACCTACGCGGGGTCGGTTCTGTCGGATTGGAAAACTGATTGCACGGTGACCAAGCTCGATTCCACCAGAACGCAACGCGTATACGTATGGCAAGATCCGGCGACGGGGCTCGAGGTGCGGCTCGAAGCGACGTTGTATCGCGACTTTGATGCGGCGGAATGGGTCGTTTATTTTGCCAATGGCGGGGACGCCGAGACGCCTGTTCTCGAAAACATAAACGTCATTGACTTGGCGTGGAAAGGCGGGGGCGGCAGCCCGTGCGACCTTTATTATGCCGAGGGGAGCCATGAAAAGATTACCGATTTCCAGCCAATGCGGAAGCCCCTCGACGAGGGAGCCCCGGAGGTGTTCACGCCATACGGGGGCCGGCCGTCGGACGGGTTTCTGCCGTTTTTCAATGTGGCGTCGCCGGGCCGCGGCCTCCTCGTCGCGATAGGCTGGACAGGCCAGTGGAAGGCGGCGTTCACGCGGGGCGGCGCCGAGGTCCGCGTTCAGGCGGGCATCGAGCAGGCGCGGTTCAAACTGCTCCCGCATGAGCGTGTGCGGATGCCGTCGGTGCTGGCGATGCCGTGGACGGGCGACGACCGGATGGCCGGGCAGAACCGGTTCCGCAGGCTGTTGCTCGAGTATTTCGTCCCGCGTTACAACGAAAAAACGGGGACAGACACGGTTTTCAAACTGCCGAAAACCGAGTCAGTCCCCGTTTTTCCGATGACGGCGGCCTCGCCGCATGCGGTCGTGCCGTTTGAAAAAACGACGGAGTCCAACATGATCGAGGCCATCCGGAACATCGCGGCACACAAGCTGCCGGTGGATTATTTCTGGATCGACGCGGGCTGGTTCACGTCGCCGGGCGGCAACTGGGCGCGCGGCGTGGGCAACTTCGCGCCGGACCCGGCGCGTTTCCCCCGCGGGCTCAAACCGGTAGCCGACGCCGCGCACGAGGCCGGGCTCAAGTTTCTGCTGTGGTTTGAACCCGAGCGTGTGATGCCGGGGACGTTTTTGTATGAGCAGCATCCCGAGTGGCTGCTGGCGCCGCCGGCCGATATGCCCGAGCCGTTGCGCTATCAATTCAACGACCAGTTTCATCTGCTCGACCTGTCGCGCCCGGAGCCCGCGGCGTGGCTGACGCAAACCGTGTCGAACATGATTGACGAGATCGGCATCGACGCCTATCGCAACGATTTCAACATGTACCCGTCATTTTACTGGCGCGAAAACGAGCCGGCGGACCGGCAGGGCATCCGCGAGATCCGGTATGTCGAGGCGCTGTACGCGTATTTTGACGCGCTGCGGGATCGGCGCCCGCAACTGTTGATAGACACGTGCGCCAGCGGGGGGCGGCGGATCGATCTCGAGATGATCAAGCGGGCGTTGGTTCTGACGCGGTCGGATTATCTGTGGGACCCGACCGGCCAGCAATGCCACACGTACGGGCTGGCGCAGTGGCTTCCGATCACGGGGATCGGCGCGGCGGATACGGACCGGTACAAGTGCCGGTCGGGTTATGGGACGCATTTTGCGTTTGCGGTCGATTATTTTTCGCAAGACGAAGCGGTGTGGGACTCGGCGCGGGCGACTATCGAGGAGTGCAAGGCGCTTGGGCCGATGTTTCGCAAGGATTTTTATCCACTCACGCCGTATTCAACGAGCAACAACACGTGGATGGCCTGGCAATTCCATGACGCGGAGGAGCAGCGCGGGCTTGTCCAGGCGTTTCGCCGGCAAGATTGCGAGACCGCGGCGATCCACTGCGTGCTGCACGGGCTGAACCGGAAGGCCACGTATGACGTGACCAATCGCGACTCAGGCAAGACGGTGGCGCGTTCTGGAAAGCAGCTTCTCAACGATGGATTGACCGTCACGTTGAGTGAAAAACCCGCGGCGGCAATTCTCACGTATGCAATCCAGAGAACACAATAGGCCCCGATTTCTGCGATGCCATATGTTATACTCCGGCCCATGGAATCATGGCTTTTAGACGTGGTGTGCTGTCCGTTGTGCCGCGGGGTGCTGGTGGCGGAAGCGCCGGGTGCGCGATGCGGGGCGTGCGGGGAGGTTTATCCGTTGCGGGAGGGGATTCTGGATCTTCATCCGTCGCCGAGCGCGGAATCGCTTCAGGAGATGGCGGCGCATGAGGCGATGGAGGCGAAGTGGCTTGATGAGATCGTGCCGGCGCATCTGCACGACCGGCTGACCGGCGAGGCGGGGAACAGGCTTCACTGGTCGTTTCCGCGGGTCGAGGACAAGGAGTTAGCGGCGGCGGTGCCGCAGTTCAAGCGGCTGGACGATATCGCGCAGGATTATTTTGAGTTGCTGGACTGGCTGCGGCTCGAGCGGGGCGACGTCGTGGTCGAGGTGGGCGCGCATATGGGTTGGAGCGCGCGGCACTTGGCGGAGCGTGCTGGACGTGTGGTGGCGACAGACATCAGCCCGCATCTGGTTAGTGCCAAGAATTACTGGACGGACAAGGTGCGGTTTGAATGCGTGTACAGCAATATGGCCACGTTCCCGTTTCGCGACAATTCACTGGACCTGATATTCGCCGTCGCGTCAATCCACCATCTGGCGGACTTGACATCGTTCTTCAAACACTGCCGCAGGGCGTTGCGGCCCGGCGGGCGCGCCGTCTTTTTTGCAGAGCCCGTGGCGGGGCGGTGGGACACCGAGGCGCGCGAGCGGTTTGGCGCGGAGGAGAAGGCGATGGGCATTCAGGAACACATCTACAGCATCGGCGAATATTTTGCGGCGGCGCGCGGGGCGGGGTTGACGCCGGGCGTTGTGCCGATGACGTCGTTGATGCGCGACCCGCGGCGGAACTGGCCTTGGCTGCGGCGCATCGGCCTGTGGCTGATCGAGTCGGGCCTCGGCCGGCGGTGGTTGTTCCGGCGGGTCATTTACCGGCTGATGCTGGTTTTTTATCCGCGGATCCCGTTTCCCCATTTTGCTTTTGTGCTGACCAATCCGCGGTGATCAAGAATGTTCGTCCACAAGGCGCCTATGTGTTGGCCGACGCGCCGTGAATAAACCGCCAGGGTCATAAGAGTCCGCTCTTTTATGTCCTTTGAGTCCCCCCTTATGTACCTTCACGAAGATTAGGCTGATGCTTTTCCCATGACTTCGCGGAGGGTGGAAATGCCTTGGGCAATGTCAGCGAGCCTGTTGTTTCCGGCTTCGCGCTCGAAGATATAGCTTCCCTGGAAATCTGCGGCGGCGAGGATTTGGACGAAGGCCGTCCAGTCCACTTCGCCGGTGCCGACGACGACCTCCTCGCCCCACTGGCCTTTGACGGCGGTCCTGCGGGCGTCTTTGACGTGAACCTGCATGACGTGCGGCGCCAGCAGGCGCAGGGCTCCGATGGGATCGCCCATGTCGTAGAGGATCATGTTGGCGGGGTCGAAATTAACGCCCATGTTGCGTGCGCCGCGGTTGCGCATTTCGTCCAGGAAAAGCAGGAGTGTCTCTGCGCTTTCCTGTCCGGTTTCCAGGAGGAGCGCGGCGCCGTTTTCGGCGAAGAGTGCGGCAAGATCGGCGACGCGGCCGGCGAGTTTGTCGAAACTGGGATCGCTGGGCTGATGAGGCAGGAACCCCGCGTGGGTGCTGACGAGTTTGAGGCCCATGGATTTTGCGGTTGCGGCCGCGGCTTTGGCCAGATCCCAATTTTCTTCCCAATGCGCGTCAAGGACGACGCCGCCGGTCCGGCGGATGGTTTCGGGGGTCGTGTAATCTTCGCCGATCGTCGAGAACATGCCGGAGACGATCTCGATGCCCGCGGCCGTCATGATTTCGAGCGCGCCTTCCCACGCCCCGGGATCCTCGCGGTGGGGTGTCAGGCCGAGTTGCACGCGGTTGAGGCCAAGTGCATTGACTTTTTCCGCCAGGTCTTTTGATCCGCCGGCCTGGAGCGACCAACTGCAAACGCCGATCTGGGTGGGTAATTGAGTTTTCATTAGGGGCGCCTCCGGTGTTGTGTTCTCGCTCGGTTGACATTAAAGGAGGCGGGGCTGAAATGCAAGTTCATTACAGATTACAGGACAAATGATAAATGGGACCGATCAGACGGATTCGACGGATCGGACGGATCGCGAAAAACGGGGACTGCCACCTCTTTCGGCGGTTTGAAAGAGGTGGCTGTACCCGCTTTTCGCAGCCTACTCGGTTTTCCCGTTGATCTTAACGTCTTTGCAGCGGGTCCAGTGGAACGGGGGGCCTTTTTGCGCGGTGACGTGGACGTTGTTGAGTTCGAGGGTGTTTGCCAGCTTGGCATGGAAGCCCGAGTTGGCGGAGATGTTGATGTTCTTGAAGTCGAGGTTTTGAAGTGGGGCCTCCGGCAGGCCCTCGAGTTGCGCGGCGAATTTGGCGCCGTTGACGTTGATGTTGCTGAAGTGCAGGTCGCGGAACACGGGGGCTTTCCCCTCGGTTGTGGGCAAGTAGGCGTTGTAGGCGGTGGTGATCTGGATGGCGTCGCCGGCGATGTTTTTCATGTCGATGTTCTCGCACCAGATGCGTTCGACCACGCCGCCACGGCCCCGTGTCGATTTGAGCCGGATGCCCATGTTGGTGCCGTCAAAAATGCTCGAGTGAACGAACACGTTGCGGATGTCGCCGCTCATATCGCTGCCGAAAACGGCCCCGCCGTGGCCTTTTCCGGTGATGTTATAGCGGCACACGACGTTCTCCGTGGGCTTGCCCACGCGCCAGCCGTCTTCGTTCATGCCGGACTTCATGCAGACGCAATCGTCGCCCGTTTCGAAGAAACAATGCTCGATGAGGACGTTGGTGGATGAATCGACGTTGAGCCCGTCGTTGTTGGGCCCGCCTTGTGTAAACACGCGCAGCTTGCGCACGACCACGCGGTCGCAATAGACGAGGTCGATGGTCCAGAACGGGCCCGGCTCGGCGATGGTGAACCCTTCGAGCAGGACGTTGCGGCAGTTGATCGGGCTGATGAATTGCGGGCGGAGCGCGCCCTCGGGCGTGCCGTACACACGGTCGCCCACAGGGACGCCCGGCACGATTTTTTCGCGGTACATGCGCATGGCGGCCTCGGACTGCCGTTCGGCCCACGGCCACCAGGCGCGCCCGTTGCCCTCGATTTTACCGGGGCCGGTGATGGCGATGTTCTCGCAGTCGCGCGCATAGATGAGCGGCGAGTAGTTGTAACATTCAAACCCGGCCCAGCGCGTGAACACGACGGGGAGGTAGTCGGCGGGGTCGTCTGAAAACCGAAGCGTGGCGCCTTCCGCCAGATGAAGGTTGACGTTGCTCTTGAGATGGATGGCCCCGGTGACCCACGTGCCGGCAGGGATGACGACGGTCCCGCCGCCGGCATTGGCGCAGGCTTCAATAGTGGCGCGGATGGCGGCAGTGTTTTTTGCGACGCCGTCGCCAACAGCCCCGTAATCGGCGATCGAGAAGGTGGCGGCCGGGAAAGCCGGGCGGGTCAATTGCGGCATCGGGAATGGAGCGCTGATGGGACCGATATTATCGGGCGCGCCATCAGGCCCGGCCATCGACCGCCAGTCTGTTTCCCACTTGGCGGCGGAAGCGGCGGTAAAGACTGCCGCGCATACGGCCGCGGCCAGCGCGTAGAAAAAAGCTCCTCTCATTGTTGACTCCGTGTCCTAATCCGTGGAAGTTGGGGTGCATTGTGGTGCGGGCGTCTCGCCTGCACGTGTGAGTTGTTAGATGCCAAGTGCAGGCGAGACGCCCGCACCACAATCGGCCGCACTCCACAGGATTACAGATTCTTAATCCAATGGGGGGTGGGTTTGCAATCTTTGCGTGGTAACGTTTGGGCAGATGAAACGGGCGAACAGACGTTCGCAAAGCACAAAAGGAGCCCGACAATGAGAACCAAAAATTGGCAACGCGCAACAATCCCGGCCCTGGCGCTGGGCATCGCCACCCTTCTGATGGCGTGTTTGTGGATGAACCAGCCCGCGGCCGCGCAAGAAGCCGTGCAGGCGCCGCCACCGCCTCCGGCGCCCGGCCAAATAGGCGACAACGCGCCCCCGCCTCCACCGGTTCCGCCACAAGCCGCCGATATGCGGCAGGATTTCGGCAGAGGCGATCCGCAAGCGTTCCGGCCCAGGCATCGAGGCGGCCGCGGGCAGAAGGGATTTGGACCCGGCCCGCAGGCAGGCCCAGGCCCGCGAGGGTATGGTCGCGGCCAGCAGCAGGGCGTCTGTCCCTACGGTCCGCCGGATGGGCAGGGCCAAGGGCCGGAACCCGGCCCGCAGGCAGGCCCGCGAGGCGGGTTTGACAGGCCCGGCGGCCCACGCCGGATGCAAGGCGGGCCGCGGGGCGGTTGGAACAGCCCGGGACCGCAAGGGCGATTCGGCCGTCCCGGTCCGCCAGACCCCGACGAGGTGTTTGACAGAATGGACAGCAACGGCGACGGCGTAGTGTCGCGAGAAGAATTCAGGGGTTTCCACCGCGAGTTTGGCCCGCCGCGGCCACCGATGGGCCCGCCTCCGGGTGGTGGTCAGTTTGGCCCCCAGGGCAACGGGCAGCCGCCCACGCCGCCGATGGGGCCGGAGCCGGGACGGTAGAAGCGTGGACCTGCAGTGATGGCAGCAGGATAAGGTGTTGGCCGCGGGAGGCGCTTATCAGGGTTTCCCGCGGCCTTGTTGTTTTGATTGACACATCGCGGGCGTTGCTCTGCAATCCGAATTCGTATAGGCTCTGTGATGCGGCCTGTGGGCGGAAAAAGATGGTTTTCAATCCGCAATGAACATGGGAGGGAGGATAGGCCATGAGACGTACCTGTTGGGTTTTATTGGGCTGCCTGTTTTTGCTGGCTGCGGCGGTGGTGGGGGAGGAGCCGGATGGGATGTTTGTCTACGTCTGCCAGGACGCGGGCGCCGGTGCGTACGAAGCGTTCCCGGACGTGTGCCGGCTCGATGACGGGCGGCTGATGTGCGTGTTCTACGCGGGCTACGGGCACGTGGCCATGCCCAACGATCAGTTGCCCAAAGGCGGGCGCGTGGCGTACTGCCTGTCGAGCGACGAAGGACGGACCTGGACTCCCGCCGCGACGCTGTACGACGGGCCGGACGACGACCGCGACCCGTCGATTGTCCAGATCAAGGGCGGCCGGCTGATCTGCAACTTTTTCAGCCTGCGCAACGCACCCGGGAAAAAACCGCCATGGGACGGGCTGGGCACGTGGATGGTGTACAGCGAGGACGCGGGCAAGACGTGGTCCGAGCCCCGCCAGATCACGGACAACTACTATTGCAGCGCACCGATCCGGCAACTGTCCGACGGGCGGCTGATCCTGGGGCTGTACGCGGAATCGGGCGGGTCGGCGCACGGCGCGGTGGTTGTCTCGGAGGACGGCGGGATGACGTGGGGCGCGCCGATCGACATCGACAACGGCGGAATGAGGCTCGACGCCGAAACCGACGTCATCGAGTTGAAAGACGGCACACTGTTTGCCGCCGAGCGGGCCTCGACAGGGAAATCGGCCGCGTGGTCGACCTCGAAAGACGGCGGCAAGACGTGGACCGTGTCGCAGCCGTTCGGTTTCGAGGGCCACTGCCACTATTTGTTGCGCGCGCCCGGCGACATCATCGTGATGGCCCACCGGCTGCCTAGCACCAGCCTGCACTACAGCCTCGACGAATGCAAAACCTGGAGCGACAACGTACTGGTGGATTCGATGGGCGGGGCATACCCGTCGATGGTAAACCTGAAAGATGGATCTGTGCTGATCGTGTATTACGAAGAAGGCGAGGGATCCAACATACGCGCGCGGCGGTTCAAGGTGTCGGCCGCCGGTGTCGAATGGCTGCCGGTGAAATGAGCGCAGGACGCCAAATGGCTGCTGCTGAAGTGATTTGAGATCCCATAGGTCTCATGGGTCCCATAGGTCCCATAGAAAGGCAAGACTCCAATGAAACATGCCCTTTTGTCTCTTCTTATTGCCTGTGCGGCCGCCGCAGCGGCCGAAACATTCGAGGGCCGGTACTACACCGGGTCGGGCGATATCGACTATGTGCGGCTGCTGGACATCTCGGCGCGGATGTTTCAGCCCGACCCGGAGTTCCAGAACATCTCGATGTTGTACTCGCCGGCCTGGAACGGGTTTGTCGAGGGCCCGACGTGGGGCGCGTGGTGGATCCAGAACAGCTACGGGCCGTCGTATTGCGCGCTGCCGTTTTTCGACGAGCTGTACGTGGCGTGGCTGCAAAACTCGCAGGACCTGTGGTTCACGCAGATGGGCGACGGCGCGCACAAAGGCGACAGGGACCTCGTTGCGCCGGACGGATGCCTGTGCGACGCGGCCGCCCCCGGCACGATTTATTACAAGCAAGGCGACGGTCGTGTCGACATCCATGATTGGGGGATGGAATTCACTGCGGCGGGTATCGTGCTCGAATCCGAACTGCTGCTGGTCGGCCGCGATATCGGCGCGATCAATCGCTACTTGCCGATGCTCGAACGGAGCGCGAACTTCATCGAGTCACGCAGGGACCCGCAGAACAACCTGTTTTTGGCCGGCGCGGCGGGCAATTTGCTTGCGCCGAGTTACGCCGGTTGGAAGAAACCCGACGGGACGTACGGGATGGCGTATTTGACCGGCCTGTCGGTGACGTACATCGCGGCGCTCGACCGGCTCATCGAGCTCGAGAAAATGGCCGGGCGCATCGAGCAGGCGCAACTGTATGCGCAGCGGCGCAACCTCGCACGGAAGGGCCTCGCCAATGTCACCACCGACGAGGGCTATTTCATCAAATCACTCGACCCGGACGGCACCCGCCACGGCGTGTACGGCGCGGACAAGCACGGCTATTTCGAGGCCGTGTGCAACCACGACGCAATCGCGTTCCGCGTGGCGGACGACGCGCAGGCATCGAAGATCTACGACAAGATGGCGTCGATCCCCGGCCTGCGGCCGTACAACCTCATCATCACGAACTGCCCCGGGCTCGACGACATGTACGAGGAGCCGACGTCGTGGTTGTGGCAGTTCGGCACGTGGGTGAACGGCGGCCACTGGACCACGTGCGAGGCGCGGATGATGCTCGCCTACAGCCGGCTGGGCAAGTACGACGACGCGCGCCGCGCGTTCGAGCAGATCCTGAAGTTCGCGCGCATTTTCCGAATGGACAACCCGATGGTCGACTTCGGCAATGCCGTATACCAGCCCAAGCAGCCCATCAACTGCGTGTACGACAACTGGGGCGCGCCCGCCGGCATGATGCGCGGCCTGTTCGAGTACCTGTACTCCGCGGAGGGCCTCAAGCTGCTGCCGCACATCCCGCCGGCCGTGACGGCGCTCGAACAGAAGTTCCCCGTGCGGTTCGGTACGAAGCGTATCTACCTGAGCACGTCCGGCGCGGGGCCGGTGACGTCTGTCCTGATCAACGGCAAACCGTGGGACAAGTTCGATGCGCAGGCGGTGTCGCTGCCGTACGACGCCACGCCCGATGTGGCGCGGATTTCGATCGGCCTCGGCGGCACAAAGCCACCGCACGAGCCGCAACCGCAGCCCGATCCAAAAGAGCGGCGGCTGAAATCGATCTCCGATCCCGCGTTCTGGGACGTGGCCGGATTTGCTGCGCCGTCGGACAACGCGCCGAAAGTTGACCTACCGAGGGTCGGCCGGCTCTACGCGCGGTTGTGCGAGGGTGGGTTGGCCGAGTCGGTGGAAGCGCGGCAGGCGGGGCTCGTGATCGACTACTACGACGCCATCCACGCACGCAGCACCATGCAAAAGTCGGGCGCCCTGACGCCGCTGCCCCCCGAATCGCAAAAAGCGGCCGACGAATCTTATCTCGACGCGGCGGCCAGAATCGCCGAAGGCCTCCGCCGCACGCTCGATGCCGAATCTAACGCCGGCAGCAAAGCGAGAGCCGTTTGGAAGGAGACGGCGTCATGAAGGAGCGAGTCCGGCCAATGTATTCAAGAATCGTGCCTCCAAGCAGCTCAAGATTTGTCCGTCCGTGTTCGTCCGTGTTCGTCCGTGCATTCGCAACCCTGGCCGCCATACTGCTCGCTTCCACTGTCTCTGCCTGGGCAGATGACCTGCTTTCGTCCAACTGCCCGCGGTTTGTGTTTGAGGGGCCGGCGGGCGAGATTGTTGTGGGCGGCGGAGACGCCGGCGCCGCCGTCAGCCTGCCGCTGATCGAGGGCGCGCGGATCGAGGTGCAGACGACGGTCGCGCGCGAAGATGATCCGCGGCTGCAATATAAATGGCGCGCGCCGGTGGGCGAGGGCGGGCCGGACGTCGTGCTGAAATGGGCGCGATATAGGCTGGTGGGATCGGATGTGGCGCTCGTCCTGAAGGAAATCGTGCTGGAAAACCTGCCGGTGGGCGCAGATTCCGTCCGCAGGTTCCCGGGCAGCATTCAGAGCTATCCCGTGTTCGCGGGCAACCGGTTCTATGGCGTCGAGTTTCCAGTGGCGCGGACACGCGTCGAGAACGGCCGGTTGTTGCTGGCGTATTGGCCGGGGCAGCGGCTCGAGTGCGGCGAGTGGTACGAGACGCACCGGGCGGTCGCCGGCCAGGCGCGCAATGGCGACGCCCACGACGGGCGCGTTTTGGAGGCGTTTCGCCGTTACATCAGCGCGCACGCGCAGTTTCAGAAGCGCCACACCGATTACAACAGTTGGTGGACGTCGCCTGCGCCGTACTACACCGAAAAAGACATCCTCGACCTGATGGCCGTGTTCGAGGAGAACATGTTCAAGCCGTACGGCGCCATGTTCGACACGTTCTGTATCGACATGGGCTGGTCGAACAAAGACAGCATCTGGGAAATCGATCCGAACCTGTTCCCGGACGGGTTCTCGCGCCTGCAAGAGGCGGCCGGGCGGATGAACTGCAAGCTGGGCCTGTGGATCTCGCCCAGCAGCCGGTACCCGCCTGCCCAGGATATCAACTGGGCGCGAGAACACGGTTACGAAGCCATGGAGCAGGACGGGCTGTGCCTGGCCGGGCCGAACTACTCGAGTGCGTTCCGCAACCGGCTCGTCGAGATGGCCCAAAAATACGGCATCCGCCATTTCAAACTCGACGGCTACGTTTTCGAGTGCAACGAGTCCAATCACGGCCACGAGCCCGGGCCCCTTTCCGCCGACGCGATTGCACAAGGCGTGATCGCCGCCGCAGACGCCGTTCATGCCGTGGCGCCGGATGCGTGGTTCGAGCCGACGGGGTTCGGCTACAACCCGAGCCCGTGGTGGCTACTCCACTTCAACTCCGTCATCGGCTGTTTCGGCGATGACGCGCCGTGGGGCCGGTCGCCCGCGCCCGACTATCGCGAGGCCTACATCACCGGCCGCGATTACTTCAACCTCCAGTCGGCCCATTGGAGCGCCGTGCCGCAGGCGGGCCTCGAGGTGCTCGGCGTCATCCACCAGACGCCCGAGGATTTCACCAACGACGCGATTGTGACGATCCTGCGCGGCCACCAGTTCCTGCCGTTCTATGTCAATCCGAAATACATGGATGAGTCGCGGTGGGCCAAGCTGGCGGGGATTGTGTCGGCGGTGCATGACGACGCGGCGTCGGAGATCGTGCCGATCCTGCCGGCGTCGTGGCGCGACGGCGGCTGCCCCGTGTTCAAGCACGACGACCCAATGCCGCGCGACCCGTACGGGTATCTGTCGGTGGCGCCGAATGAAACGCGGGCGGTGCTGCGCAACCCGTGGGTCGGCCCCCAACGGATCGAGTTTGACCTGCGGCCCTATGTCGACGTCACGCAACGCGGGAAAATTGGTCTGCGATCAATCTATCCCGAACACAGGCTGTACAAGGGCGCGATTCACAAGGGAAAGCTCGACGTGGAGCTGGCGCCGTACGAAACGCTCGTGCTTGATTTGACCCATCCGACCGAACGCCCCCCGTCACATTTCCTGGCGTCCTTTGGGGGAGAGGTCGCTGACGGCCGCCCGGGTTCCGCGCACCTCATCAAAGTCCGCCATCTTCGTTCCACGATCCGCCGAGTCGAATACACGGGTCCATCCGGCGAGTTCGGGCCGGACTGGACAAGCCTGGTCGGCAGTGCCGCGACGGGCTCCGCGCTTGATCTCAAGGCCGACGTGACGATCCTGTCGGCAGGGGGCGAGTTGTTAGTCCTTCACGATGGCTCGACCGAACCCGACGCGGGCGCAACGCGCATCAGCGTTAACGGCGAGTGCGTCGAGCCGGTCCTATCGAGTTCCGAAACCGGATGGGTGGCGACCGGCGGCAAGCGGCCCGACCGGTGGCGGTTCCTGCGTGTCCCGCTCCCGCAGGGATGCAGCCATATTCAGGTCGAGACGGACGGTGGCCATGACGGCGTCCTGACATCGGTGTGGGTGCGGGCGACACGGCCGGGAAAACGGGGCAATCCTCGCAAGTTCCCGCCCGAGCCCGAGGTCGTATCACTCGATGGCAAACCGCTGCTCAAACCGTGCGACCTGGCCTCAAAGTCGAAGAAGACCGTACAAATGGAACGGCCCGTCGAACGGATTGACGGCGTGTTTCTCGACGCCGTCGAGCCGGCCGAGGTTACGCAGGGCCACGGCACACTGCAAAAAAACCAGGCCGTTCTCGAATCCCCGCTCACCATCGCCGCGCAGCAATACCGCCGAGGTCTCGGGACCCACTCGCCATCCCGCATTGTCTACGCGCTCGACGGCCGGTTCAGGAAGTTTGAGGTGTGGGCGGGCGCGGATCACGCGACCGGGCCTACCATCGAGTTTGAGGTGCGCGTCGACGGCCAGACCCGCTGGCAGTCGGGCCTGATGAAACGCGAAGACGCCGCAAAACGCGTCGAGGTCGATGTGACCGGCGCAAAGACGCTCGAACTCATCACCACCGACGGCGGCAACGGCATCGAAGCCGACCACGCCAACTGGGCCGACGCAAAACTCCTCCGATGATCTACTTAACGAAGGGGGCGCCCACTCGGGGGCGCCCCCACAGCGTTATGGTGTGGCCGTGTGGTCCAGCCACCGGCTTATCGCCGCATTTCCGGCTGAACCTACAACGTTAGGAAGTAGCTTGCGAAGCTTGCCCATGCCTTCGAGAAGGGGGTGTCGCCCGGGTACTTTATGAACTCGACGTGGCCGTCCATGTAAAGTACATTGCCGCCGCCCGGGACATGGTTGAACAGCCCGGTCGCCACGGCGCTCGTGTCGTCCCACATCACGAACATCTCGCTCTGGGACTTTGCGGAAGCCGCGGGGTTGTTGATGTCCGTGATGAAGAACCGCTCAATCCCTTCTTTCATTCGATAGGCGGTCACGTTGTTACTTGAGTAATCCTTGTCGAAGCACGCACCGGAGCCGCCGGCTCCCCAAGCCTCGATCTCATCAAGGAGGGCGGATAAGCCGACGAGTAGGTCGGGATTGACGTAATCAAAGATAGTGTCGACAGTCATATCGGGGGCATTCTCAGTGACCGGGTCTTTAAGCAGGATCTCCTTTGAAAGAGCCCACGCGACGTACTGATACGAGTACGCGGCGAAATTGCACGGATTGACCCGGTCGTTTGTCATGAAGCCCGCGAGGTCTTTATCGAATTCGGCGTCGGATGGACAGACAAGAACGTTGATGTCGCTCAAATACTCAGGATAGATCGACGGCCCATCGATGAACGCTTCAAAATTGCCGCGGGGGTCGCAGATCGTGTTGTCGGGGTCTATGTCATGCCACTTCTGAATCGAGGGGAACAACCCGCCCTTCGCTTCATTCGAGTACATCTTGCACACGAGTCCCATCTGTTTGAGGTTGTTTGCGCATGAGGCGCGGCGGGCGGCTTCGCGCGCACGCGCCAGTGCTGGCAGCAGAATTGCCGCAAGGATACCGATGATGGCAATTACGACCAACAGCTCGATCAGTGTAAACCCTTTTTTCCTCATTTTGTGACTCCTTTACGTTGTTGTTACGATTACTTCTTTTGTGTATGTCCCATGCTATGATGCCGGCGTCTTTACGCCGTTGATGCCGGCGTCTTTACGCCGTCGGCGCTCTTGCGCCGCTACTGCTCAGTCTGAATTCTTTCTCTCCTTTCCTTGGTCCCTTTCCTATTGCCACTTGACCGACCAAACGAGCCCGGCCAACCCGGGCTCCGAAACGGTCCCTATCAATATTTGCCCCGCCAGACTTAATCCGGCTATTTGCGGAGCGACAGCTTCAGGCGTTGTTGAGTCGGCGCCCTGGGTCGTGAGTTTCGGCTTGACCGTTCTTCCTTCGCCGCCCATTATGCCTCCGGTATGGCTCCGGTATGCCTCCGGGCCTTTCACGCAGAACGAGTCCCGCAACCAGACACATTCCGACCTCACTACCAGATTAATGCTGAGACCGTCTATTTGTCAATCGAAAAGTGAGAAATAGCATGCGCGGATGTTTCCACACCATCGAGAAGAGATGCCGGCCTATTGGCACGAGAACCACTCGCCGACTGGGCCGACGCCAAGCTTCTGCGATAAAAAAAGACGGAGACGGGCAAAACGCCCGCCTCCGGAGTCCAGCGTGAAGTTGCTGTTAATAGTTTGTAGCGTATGAGTTGAACACTGCCCAGGCCACCGACGACGGAGTGGCGCCCGGGTATTTGATGAATTCCACGTGCCCGTCCATGTACAAGACGTTGTTGCCACCGGGGATGTGGTTCATCATG
>DATKVG010000082.1:0-8892 GCA_035530195.1 Bathyarchaeia archaeon
GCTTGGTGGTTTTGATGGGCCGTTTTTGCGGCAACTCGACGGGCTTGGACTCGACGCGCTCCAGCTTCTTTTGAAGCAGCAGAACCCCGTGATCCACGAAGTAGTCCTGCTCTTCCTGGACGCGGACGATCTCGCCTTCGAGCGGGGGCGCGAGCGGGACAGAGAAGTCTTCGTCACGCATCATTTGGAAGCAGAGGATGCACCCGGCGGGGATCACATCGAGCATTCGAATCTTGACGCCGGCGGGGCTAACGTCCATGACGACGCCGTAGTAGCGCGTGTCGGGGCTCTGTTTGAGCCAGGCGACGCATGGGCGGCAGGTCGGGGTCCGGCTGACGCGTCGTTTTCCCCGGTGAAGCGAGAGCATGTCCTGGGAGAAAAACATTTCGTCCGCCACGGGCGAATACCTCTTGTTTGATCACACGATTCCAGTCTTGCCCTTATTTGCAAAAAAAGAAGAATATGTCAAGGACTAATTATACGGGTTTTTGGGACAAATTCAAGTGATAATCGAGGAATTAATGCCGTTTTTGGCAGAACGAGACCGTTTCGTTGATGGCTTGTTCGGCGTCGTAGTCCCAGAATAGGATGTGGTTGGACCGGTCGAGCCAGACGGTTTTTTGGGTGGCGCAGGGTATTTTTTGGAGTACGTTTTGGGCCGCCTCGGGTGATGCGGCCTGGTCGTTGTGGGAGTGGATGAGGAGCACGGGGCAGTTGATTTTTGCGAGGAGGTCGGGTTTGTTGGCCTGTTTTGCGAGGCCCATGAGCATTTTGACGCTGGATGCGGGGACCCATCGGTAGCTGACGATATGGGGTCGGGCGTCGGGTTTGTTGACCTGGATCATGTGTTGGCCTTTATATAACCAGGGGACGACGGGGCCGCTGAGTTTTGCCCAGGTTTCGGGGTTGAGGCCGTAGTACCAGTGGGTTGTGACGCCGAAGTACGGTGCGGCAAGGACGAGGCCGTTGACCGGGCGTTGGGCCGCGGCGAGTGTGGCGAGTGTTCCGCCCATGGAGTGGCCGACGAGGACGAGCCGCTTGTGGTTGGGGCGGAGGCGGTCGATTTCATCGAGGACGGCTTTGAGGAGTTGGTCGCCGGAGACGTTGGCGAGGTTGCGTGGGGATGTTCCGTGGCCGGGGAGCAGCATAACGCGTACGCGGAACCCGCTCTGGGCGAGGCGTTCGGGGAGCCGGCCGAAGTTGTTGCCACATCCGAGGTAGCCGTGGACGAGCAGGACGGCGCACTCGGCGTTTTCGGGCCCGAGGTCGCGTGGTGCGGCGCCGATTAGCAGTCCTGCGGAGTCGCGGGGCTGTTGGGCGTCAGAGCGGGCGACAAGCCGTGCGCCGGCGGCATAAGATGCGCCGATTGTTGCCAGAAGGACGGCTGCGGCTGGTGCCGCAGTCCACTTGAGGGGCCGTAGCCAGTGGGCTTTGAAAGCGGCAGCAATCTGCCGCGCTCGATACATGGTTATTCTCCGAGGTCGAGTTTTGCGGCGAGCGTCTTGACGGCCTTGAGGTCGGTTTTGCCGGTTCCGAGGACCGGAATGGCGTCGACGCGGTAAAAGGCGTTGATACGCGGTTTCCAGAGGTTTGGGAGGTCGGTACCGTCGAGCCGGTCGATGAGTTCTTCCAACTGTCCGTTGGGGAGTGTGTGTAGGACGACGAGCCGCTCACCACGGGCCTGATCGGGGACGCCGGTGACGGCGAGTACCTGTTCGGGGGCCAGGAGCAGTTCGTGGAGTACCTCCTCGACTTTTCCGTGGGGGACCATTTCGCCGGCTATTTTGCTGAACCGTGCAAGGCGGTCGGTGATGAAGATGAACCCGTCTTCATCGATGGAGACGATGTCGCCGGTCGAGTACCAGCCGTTTTGGAGGACTTTTTCGGTCTTCTCGGGTGCGTTGAGATAGCCTTTCATGATGTTGACGCCGCGCACTTGGAAGAGCCCGGGTTCGCCGTGCCGGAGAACTTTGGCGGAGTCGGGGTGTACGGTGCGTACGCTGATTCCGGGCAGCGGGCGGCCGATGCTTCCGCGCTTGTTTCCTCGCTGGTTGATGCCGGGGGCTTTGAAATCGGGTATGCAGACGGCCACGACGGGGCTGCATTCGGTTGTGCCGTAACCTTCGAGCGGCTCGACGCCGAACTTTTCGCGGAACGCGTCGCGGATCCTGCCGGTGAGCTTTTCGGCGCCGCAGACGACGAATTCGAGGCTTTGTAGTTCTTCGCGGCTGCAGCGGCGAATGAAACTCTGGAGGAACGTGGGGGTGGCAATGAGGAACTTGGCCTTGTACTTGTGGATAAGATCTCCGATGGCTTTGGGTTCGAGCGGGGACGGGTGGAATACGGAGTTGACGCCGCAGATGAGGGGCGCCCAGAGTGTGGCGGTGAACCCAAATGAGTGGAAGAGCGGGAGAAACGCCATCATGGTGTCGTTTCGTTTGTGGGGGAACACCTGGATGAACTGTGTGACGTTACCGAGCACGTTTCGCTGGGTGAGGATGGCGCCTTTTGGTTCGCCCTCGCTGCCGCTGGAGAAGATGATGCAGGCGAGATCCTGCTCGGACCTTCGCCATGGGCTGCCGACGCGCCATTCGATGAGGCGTTGTGGCGCGAACAGGGCCCAGAGCATGCCGGTGATGCGGTCGATGGGCCGGACGGACTTCATGACGTGTTCGAGCAGGATAGGTTCGCCGGGGACTTCGACGGGGAGCCGGTCGAGGAAGGCTTTTGCGGTGATGCATTGGGTGATTCCGCATTCGCGCGCGCAACTGGCGATGGTGGTGTTCGTTGCGGTGTAGTTGAGGTTGACGGGCGTCTTGCCCATCATCTGGAGGGAGATGTTTGCGAGTGCGCCGCCGACGGACGGCGGCAGCAGGAGGCCGACCATCGGCTGGGCGTCAAGGAGTTTTCTGAGTTTTTTTGCGAGGATGATGCTTCCGGCGAGTGTGCGGAACCTCGAGAGCGGCCCGGATCGGGAGTCGGCGATGCAGAGTTGCCTGGGATGGCGGCGTGCGTAGCTGATGAAGGCCCGGTGGATGAGCTTGTGTGGGATGCGTCGTTCGAGGAGGTTTTCAGTGCCGAGGTCCTGCACGGCATTACGGAGTGCGGACGGCGTGGTGTTTGGCGGCATGAGCGCGCCGACCCTGACGGTGACTCGGCGTAGAAACGAGGGCCATTTGAGGAAGAACCGGCCTTCGGAATAGCTGAACACGCTTCCCCACATGTTGTCGATGTGGCAGGGGATGATGGGCGCCTGAGCGTTGCGGTTGATTCGCTGGTAGCCTTTTTGGAAGGAGAGCAACTCGCCGGTCCGGCTGATACCGCCTTCGGCGAATACGCAGACGAGTTCGCCTCGATCGATCGCCTCGCCGGCCTTGGCGAGGGACGCGGCGAGATCGGCGGGAGAATCTTCGGCGGCAATTGGGACGAGGTTGACGAATTGTTTCGCCAGCCACATATACCATTTGTCGTAGTAGGCGCGGTACATGAGGAACGAGATAGGCCGGTCGATGGCGAAGGCGAGGATGCCGGGGTCGGCGAAAGACAGGTGGTTGGAAATGAGCAGGGCGCCGCCGGTGGGCGGGATTTGGTCGGCGCCGACGGTGCGTATGCGGTAGAAGGCGTTTCCGACGGTCCAGACGAATGTTCGGACGAGGAAGTAGCGGAGCCCCCAGATGAGGTACAGGTTGACGGCGAGGGTGAGCAGGCCGGTCATGAGGAAGATTGACCGGGCTTTGATGCCGATCAGGCTCAGCCCCCAGAGCAGTGCGCCGGCAATGAGCATGGCGAGGAACGTGAGGACGTTTGCGGTGGCCATGGCACCGCCTTTGGCGATGGCAGGGGCTCGATACTGGACCATGGCGGAGAGGGGTACGTTAAACATGCCGCCGAACGCGCCCAGGAACACGAGGATGACGACGACGGTGGAGAATGAGAAATCGGGGACGGAGAGGAGGGCGGTCGTGACGGTCATTCCGAGCATGCCGAGGGGTACGAGCCCGAGCTCGATTTTGCCGCGGGACATGTATCCTGCGGCGAGACTTCCGATGCCGATTCCTGCGGCGAGGCAGGCCTGGAGGATGCTGTTCTGGGTGTTTGAGAGTGCGAGCGTGATTTTGGAGTAGGTGAGGAGGTTTCCCTGGAGGAACGCGCCGGTAAACCAGAAGTAGCAGTAGCCGATCATGCTCATGAGGAGGATGCGGTCGCGGTAGATAAAGCTGAAATACTGTCCCATCCCGGCCCATGGGTTGGGGGAGATCTTACGGGCGGGATCGGCGGCGGGCGGTTTTGAGATGCCGTAGGAAGCGGTGGTGCCGAGGAGAGAAAGCATCGCGAGCAGGATTCCGGCGACGTAGGTGCGTGACCCGAGCCGGTCGTAGAGTGGCCCGGCGACGCCGACGCCGGCGATGACGGCGAGTATGGTGCCGAGCGAGAGCACGCCGTTGCCCCAGGATAACCGGCTTTCGGGAAGGATTTCGGGGAGGATGCCGTACTTCGAGGGGCTGAAGAACGCGCTCTGCGTGGCCATGCAAAACAGGAGCACCCAGAGTGCCCAGGAGGTGCCGAGGAAAAAGGCCGCGGCGCCGAGGACCATAACGGCTATTTCGATATATTTGGACCAGACCGTGATGGTTTTCTTGCTGTAGCGGTCGGAAAGGCCGCCGAACAGGCCGGGAAAGATGATGAACGGCAGGGCAAACACGATGGTGGCAATGGCAACCATCTTCTGGGTAGCGGCTTCTTCGCCGCCGGGGCCGAGCTGGCCGGCGAACAGGTCGACGAGGAAAAAGATCACGAGGAACTTGAACAGGTTGTCGTTGAACGCCCCTTGAAACTGGGTGACAATGAGCGCCCAGAACCCGCTCCTGGAATGTTTGTCCAACCGGGGTGTCAAGTTTACCTCCCTCCTGAAGTTATAGCGTCCGGCTTTTAGCGCGGACTCGTTCGAGCAGGCTGATGAGATCTCGGCATTCGGGTTCGGTCAGGCCGCTCATGACGGATTGGAGCGCCTGGCGGTAATGGGGCTCGATTTTGTCGATGAGGCGGCGCCCTTTTACGGTGAGCTCGACGTGATGGATCCGGCGGTTACCGGGTACGATGACGCGCTCGATCAGGGCTTTCTCCTGCAGCTTGTCGAGGACGGACGTGATGCTTGCGCGAGTCACGACGAGGCGCTTGCCCAAATCGGACTGGGTGATTTTCACGTTCTTGTACTTGAGCGAGAACAGGACGTTGAACTGTGCTTCGGTAAGGTCGAACCGGCGGAATAACCGTGCGCCGAGCGCGGCAAGGGTGTTTGCGGTGTGGACGATGTTGAGCACGGTTTCGTGGCGCAGGTCGGAAAAGGGGATATCGAGGTTGAGTTCGGCGGCGAGCGACATGGGTTGAATTCCTCCTGGGGATATTGTAATGGGGCGTATTGTTAGAAGTCAAGCAAATTCTTGTTCGGGTGCGCGACGGGTCTATTTTGCGTTTTTTGTCCAACCCCTGCCGGGGTTCCGCACAGGGGGGGCTGTTACCCAGGATAGCGCCGACCCCTCCGGGGTGGGCGCAATCCTGGGCTGACGGCTGGCAAATCCCTTCCGGGATTTCAAAGTCATTGCGGTCTGGTTCTTGTGGGCGGTCTTGGCATTGATCCATGGTTCGCGGCTGGATGGCGCGGGCTGGACAGCAGCGTTTTGTGGCAGGAAGGTTTGCGTGGCGGTGGCGGAACTTGTAGTATCGGCAAAGGGTTGACAGACGGGAGGTTGCCATGACGTTCGGCTCGATTGAGGGACTTGCGCCGTTCGATGCGGCGTGTGCGGAACCGTTTGCGTTGCCGCGTCGTGTGGCGGCTGGTGGTCGTCGTGTGGCGGGCCACATGTGCACGTACACGCCGGAGGAGTTGCTTCACGCGGCGGGGATGTTGCCGGTCCGTCTTCTGGGTTGGACGGACACGACGCACCGCGCGGACGGGTTGATCCAGACGTATGCGTGCAGTCTTGCGCGTGCGGTGCTGGACCTTGGGTTGTCGGGACATCTCGACTTTATTGACACGATGGTGTTTTCACACACGTGCGACACGATACAGAATCTGGCAGACATTTGGCGGCTGAACCTGCCGGGGATGGAGGTAATCACGCTGTCGACGCCGGTGGACGTGGGGAGCCCGCATGCGGTGCGGTTTTACCGGTCGGAACTGGCGCGTGCGCGCGGGCAGCTTGAAAAGCGGGTGGGGCCGATTTCGGACGGGGCGATTTTCGCGGCCATCGATTTGTACGCGGCGCACCGGGCGGAGATGCGGCGCCTTTACGCGATCCGGCGGGAACGCCCGGGGCTGATTGGCGCGAGCGCGGTGCAGACGGTAGCGCTGGCGTCGTTCGTGATGCCGAAAGACGAGCACCTCGAGTTGCTGCGGCGACTCGTGGGCGAGCTATCGTCGGGGAGTTCCAAAGGGCCGTCGTCGAGTGTGCCGCGTGTGTTTGTAGCGGGTGCGGCATGCCAGGAGCCGGGATTGCTGGGCGTGATCGAGGAGGCGGAGTGCGTGGTGGTGGGGGATGATTTGTGTACGGGCGAGCGTGGGTTTTCGATTGAGCGCGTAGACGCGTCCGCATGTGCGGACGTTACGGACCCGCTTGAATCGCTTGCGCGGATGTATTTGGTGCGGCGTCCGTGCGCGGCGAAGCATCTGTTGGGTCACAATTATGCGAAGTGGCTGTTGAAGGCGGTACGGGGCGCTGGAGCGGACGGTGTGGTGCTGTTGTTCACGAAGTTTTGCGACCCGTGGGCGTTCGAGTATCCGGGGCTCCGTGCGGAGTTCAATGCGGCGGGGGTTCCGCTGCTGCTGCTCGAGGTGGAGCAGCACATGCCGCCGACGGCGCAGTTCGAGACGCGTGTGGCGGCGTTTGCGGAGATCGTTGGCGCGGCCAGGACGGACGCGGCCAGGAAGGAGCGTCAGGGATGAGCGGCGACCGGGTTCCGATCGAGACGACGAACAAGATGATGCGCCTGATGATGGAGTACTACCTGGGCGCGAAGGCCGCGGAGGGGACCTCGCAGAAGATAGCGTGGGTAACGAGCGGCGCGCCGGTGGAACTGCTTTACGCGGCGGGGATTATTCCTATTTATCCGGAGAATCACGCGGCGCTTTGCGGGGCGCAGAAAATGGCGGTCGAGTTGTGCGAGGCGGCCGAGGAACGGGGTTTTTCGCGGGACGTGTGCAGCTACGCGCGGACGGATTTCGGGTCGATCTACACGGGGAAAAGCCCGGTGCAGGGCCTGCCCAAGCCGGACTTGCTGGTGTGCTGCAACAACATCTGCGGGACGGTGACGAAGTGGTACCAAAACCTCGAGCGTCATTTTGGTGTGCCGCTGTTGTACATCGACACGCCGTTTGTGCACGATTCGGCGACGCCGGCGATGCTCGAGTATGTGCGTGCCCAGATGGAAGACACGCTGCGGGCGCTCGAGGCGTTCACGGGGAAGACGATCACCACGGAAAAGCTGCACGAGACGTTTCAACTGGCGGCGGAAGCGACGCGCCTTTGGGGCGAGACGCTCGATTTGCTCGCGCACAAGCCGTCGCCGATGACGAGTTTCGACACGTTTGTGCATATCGCGCCGATCGTGGTGATGCGCGGCACGGACAAGTGCGTGGATTATTATCAGGCGCTGCTGGCGGAGATCAAGCAGCGGGTCGAGAAAGGTATCGCGGCGGTGCCGGGCGAGCAGTACCGGCTGGGTTGGGACAACCTGCCGGTTTGGTTCAAGATGGCGGGTCTTTCAAAGCGGTTTTCGGGGCATAAGGCGTGCCTGGTTGCGGCGACGTACGCCAGCGCGTGGGCACTGCCGATCAATGCGGGCGCGTCCGACCTGCTTGCCGAATGCGCGCGGGCGTATCTGACGGTGTATATCAACTGCGGGCTCGAGGAGCGGATGCGGACGCTCGAGCGGATGATCGAGAAGTATTCGCTCGATGGGGTGGTCATGCATTCGGACCGGAGTTGCAGAGCGTACAGCCTGGGGCAGTATGAACTGGGGCGGGTGTTGCGGGAGAAGCTGGACGTGCCGGTGCTGATCCTCGAGGCGGATATGAACGACAGCCGGGTGTACGCCGAGGAGCAGGTAAACGCGCGTATCGACGCCTTTATGGAGATGCTGGCGGGGAGAAAGTGACAAGTTCGGAGTGCGAAGTGCGAAGTTGACTGGGAACTTGGCACTTCGAACGATAAAACTGGTGCCCCGAACAGGAATCGAACCTGTGTTTCAGCCTTAGGAGGGCCGTGTTATATCCACTTAACTATCGGGGTACGCTAGAGGGCCTTATTAAGCATATCGCGAAACGGCGTGCGGCGTCAATTTTGACAGTGCGAAGTGCGAGGTGCGAAGTTGAACTGAGCACTTCGCACTTCGACTGAGGGCCGCGAAAAGCGGGGACAGGCACGCTTTCTTCAAACTGCCGAAGAAAGCGAGCCAGTCCCCGTTTTTCGCTAGTCCGCGTTTTTCGCTTATCTTTGCCTGAGTAGGCTTCTTTGGCGGCGGAAGCCGGATTTGGGTCTGGCAATGCCGGCGGGGCGGAACAGCGAGAGGACGGGTGCTTCGCCTTCCCATTCGGTGCGTGGGAGGTTTTTGCCGAGGGCTTTTTCGATGGCGTTGAGTTGGAGGTGGTCGCCGGGGCTTGCGAACGTGACGGCGTCGGTCCGGTGTTTGGTCCGGAGGAAAATGAGGGCGGACGGGATGTTTTCCTCTTTCAGGAGTTGCTGGAGCAGTTCGAGTTTGCGCTCCTGGTGGACGGTGTAGAGGCGCTGGCGGACGGTGTCGACGGGTTTTGCGACGGCGCCCACGTCGATGCGCCGTGGCTGGTCGAGCATATCGGCGCTGAGCCGTGCGACGTCGTTGCCGAACGTTGCGGAG
>DATKVG010000083.1:0-17593 GCA_035530195.1 Bathyarchaeia archaeon
TTTGGAACCTGCCCTTCATACGTCTGGGCGTTGCGCGTCAGCAATTTCGACCTGCTCGTGATCGACGCGTGTTTTGCCGGCCAGATACTCACGCCCGAACAGGTCGAGTCGCTCAAAACCAAGGCCAACGGCGGCAAACGGCTCGTTCTGGCGTACCTCAGCATCGGCGCGGCCGAAGACAGCCGTTCCTACTGGCGTTCAAGCTGGCGGCCCGGCTCACCTGCCTGGCTCGATGAACAAGAGGCTGCAGGCCGCTACCTTGTCCATTACTGGCACTCTGAGTGGCAGGCGCTCCTTTTCGGCAGCCCCAACGCCTGCCTCGACCAGATCCTCGCCGCCGGCTTCGACGGCGTCTGCCTCGACGGCGTCGACGCCTACCAGCACTTCGAATAAGGCGGTACGGGACTTTCTGATGGCTGGCACGAAGACACTCACTTGGGGAAAAGGTAGCGAGAAACTATACGAAAATCTGACTAGTCGTCTATTTGATGGCGCTTCTTGAATTCCAACACCGTAGCGGCCATTTTCTTGAAAAAAGACTCCTCCAGACGATCCATGAATTAGATGTCGACTCCTCGTGCGATTACGGTTCTCGAGCGTTACGGCATTTTTGGGGCTGACCTCGTCCGTCAGATCGACTCCGGGGTCTTCCTTTGTTGGCTGACCAGCTTCCCTTTTGACTTTTGGTCCTATTTTGTTGAATTTTGTTTCAGACCCTTGTCCTTCTTGCTTTTGACTCCCGTTTGAGAGTCTCCTTTTTCAGCGTTTCTTCGTCTCAAAGCAACCGGGCAGGGTCTTTTCGGTTTGTCCCCGCCATCAACGCCGGCGGTTAGGATTAGAATCTTTGTTCGCGATATCTGCACACGACGCGCAGATGTTGGCTCAAGGTCGCGAACAAAGATTCTGAATGCGGCTTCGTAGCCGCCTTAGGCGGACACGGCGCCCTATGCGCCTCGCCTGGCAACCTCACGGGATCGTCCACAGCGCCACGTTTTCCTGGTCCCTCACGAAGATCCTGTTCCCTGCGATCACGGGGTGCGCGTAGACCGGCGTGTCTGCGACCTTGAACCGGGCCACCTCCGTGTATTCCTTGTCGCTGGTCTTGAAGACGACCAGTTGGGAGTCGCTGGGCAGGGCGAAGATGACTGAACCCGAGTCGAGGAGGGCCCCGAAATTGTCTTTCCGGGTTGCGGTGTCGGTCCAGGCCATCTGGCCAGTCTGGGCGTTCAGGCAAAACAAGCTGCCCTTATCGGAGAGGCCGTAGAGCAGGCCGTCCTTAAGCACCGGCGTGTTGAATCCCGTGCCGAGTTCCGTGTTGCTCCAAAGCTCTTTGGCGGCAAAGCCGTCGTTTTGCTTCTCGACCTTGACCGCCTTGGTCCCCTGGCCCTGCCCGGTGTAGATGACCGTTTGCCCATCGACAATCGGGGTGGCCGAGTTGTAGAACCTACCCTGTGGTGCGGCCGCAATCTGCCACAACAGCTTCCCGTCGGCCACGGCGACGCCCACGAGGTTTTTGTCCGTCTGCACAACGATCATCCGTGTCCCATCCACCGTCATCAGGACGGGGGAGGCATAAGCCGGCCCATCGCCAGCCCATTTCCACTTCAGGTTGCCCGAGGCCAGGTCGAACGCCATGATCGCGCCGCCGTCCTTTCCGCCGAGGTGCGCGATGCACGTCCCGTTGTCGATGATTGGCGACATCGCCGTGAAGAACTGCGGCACGACGTTGGGAAACTCATCCTTGCGCCACACCTCCTTACCGGTGGCGGCATCCAGACAAGAGAGAGTCCCGTTCACGCCCAGCGTGACGATCTTTCCCTCCGCCACCGTGGGCGAACTCCTCGGCCCCGGGTGCCGGGAAGCCGGCCCCGCCACGGGTTGGGACGCGTACTGGTTCCGCCAGAGTTCTTTCCCGCTGGCTGCGTCCAGGCACAGGGTGACTTCATCGTCTCCCTGTCGTGCAAACACATAGAGCTTGTCGCCCACCAGGGCGGGCGTGGCATCGCCCGTGCCCGCCGTCACTTTCCACTTCTGCGTCAGTTCTTTGGGCCAGTTCTGGGGCGCAGTGAACCCCGTGACCTTCCCATCCCGATTGACCCCGCGCCACTGAGGCCAGTCTTGTGCGAAGGCGCAGGTCACGCTGACCAGAATCAGACACATCACCATCGCGCCGATCCATCGACTTGCGTTTCTCATATTGCCTCCAGTTCGGTTGTTCCCGATCCGACGTTCCCGATATACACCAGCAACCTGGCCGCATGCCCAAATGTGTGACCTTTTCTCGCGGGCAGGAGTCACACAGTAGGAACCAGGGAAATCCGCCGCCAACGCTCTTGGCGCTTGCGGCCGTCTCCATGGCGGCCAGCCTACAGGCTGCTGCTTTTCCACCTGTTTGGGTCGCAAATTGCCTGCCTGGCTCCACACACCATACGTGACCCGGTTCAGGATTTGCGCACAGACTATGGTCGTTCGCCCATCGTTACGTCCCGAGCCAGTATAACACAGAGGCGGTAGTACGGAATTGTTCGGGCTTCTGGCGTTCTGCGAGCGTCCTTCTTGGTTCTTACCTCGGATAGGGGTGAAGCGGTGACTGCGTTATGCCGGTGGCCACAACCGGTCCTTAGCAGAAACTCCATCCACGGCGGGTTTTTCCACTGCCATGAGGAAGCACGCGGATCGACTGGAACCTGAGTGGCTGATCTCGTCTTTACGCAGACCAAAAGAGTGGAAACCATTGACGGCGGCACATAAGAAGCGCAGCAGTGTGAGTGACGCGGCGCGTGGATACGCGAGCAGTGGTGTTCGCGTGCCCTTCGAACAAGGCGCTCAAGAAGGAAAGAACGGCTGGCAGATAGCGGTGGATCTCGACGGATTCCTCGAACTATGCCATCCTCTGTAAGTCATTGCACCGCGTGGGGAGCGCCCAGGCAAGGGGAGGCCGGGTATTTCCGGGGTCAAGAACCATTTCCCGTTGGAATCTCCGATTCCTCGGGCGCAGACGGCATCGAAGATGGGGCTGCCGGGCAGCAGGGGCGGCTGCAGATCGGCCTCGCTGACCGCGTCGATATCAAATGCCGCGGCTTCGTCTTCGTCAATCATGACACGGCCCCGGGCCGGCGGCGGGGAATCTGTTCCCGCGGCAGGAAAACAAGCGGCGAATTCCGTTGCCCCAAATGTTGCGTCTGATCCAGACAATTCATGTCATTCTGAGGCTACAGAAGGCAACATAACCAGTTTTAGGGCCATACCAGTACAAGTAATACAGATCGCATCTTGACCAATAAAGACAGGGCTTGGCAAGATGTGGCAAAAAAAGAAATGGTGAGCGGGGCGGGACTCGAACCCGCGGCCACCGGATTAAAAGTCCGATGCTCTACCAACCTGAGCTACCCGCCCAACCGTGGAATGGTGAGATTGGGAACTAGACACCTGGACCGGGCGCACTGCCGGGGCGTGGTTCGATGGAATCTGTTGCCACTGGGGTTCCCGCGGGCCTGCTATTCGTGCAGGCGGGACGCCCGCACCACAAACAGGCGGGACACCTGCACCACAATGCGCGGGTACAGGCCCACAACAGGCCGTAGCGCGGCCGGGTGCCATTCAATTTTTTCTCACTCGGAATCTTTGTGAAGTATAGAAGATCGGGTGAAAACATTGCAAATGCGCGAGAAAAGTGGGACGGCCCCCAACAACGGCGCACCAAAGTGCGGCGCTGGGGAGCGCGGCCGGGGGCCGTCCCGACAGGGATCTATGGGAAGAGCGTTCTTGCGGTAAGACGGCGGCCGGTTTTGGTTGCGGATTCGGGGAGGTTGGCGGGCCAGGGGCGGAAGTGTTTTGGGATTTTGCAGGGGGGGAGTTGTTCGCGGAGTTGTGCGGCGAGGCGGACGGGGTCGGGCGGCGAGGCGTGGGCCATTTTGATAAAGGCGGCGCCGACCTCTCCGTACTCGTCGTCCTGGACTGGGACGACGAGGGCCTGCTGGACGCCGGGGAGTGCGCACAGCCGGCGCTCGACTTCTTCAGGTTGGACGTTTTCACCGCCGGAGATGAACATATTGTCGCGCCTGCCGGTGACGATGAGCCGGCCATTGTTGTCGAACCGGCCGAGGTCGCCGGTAGCGAACCAGCCGTTGGCATCGAGCGGCCGGTAGAGTGTTTTGTTTTGCAGGTAGCCGAGGAAGAGGGTCTTGCCGCGGACGAAGATCTCGCTGCCGGGCGAAATGGAGACGGTTCCGGGGGTGAGGGGCGCGCCGACCGTCATCAGGGCATCGAGATCGTCTCCGGGCCGTGTGGCGGTGATTTGGCTCGAGGTCTCCGTGAGCCCGTAGCTGGTGTGGATGGGTATGCCGAGCTGGAATGCGCGCTGGACAAGGCTTGGCGGTATAGGCGCGCCGCCCATCAGGACGGTTTTGACGCGGGCGAGCCTTCTTGCGGCATCCTGGTCGTCGAGCAGGCGGTGCAGTTGCGTGGGCACGAGGGACAGATGCGTCGGGTGCAGGATGTCGAGCGCGCGCGCGAGCGGCATTTCGGGGTCGGGCACGGCGACGGCGGCGCCCGCGGCGGCACAGCGGAACAGGATGCCGATGCCGCCAACGTGGTGAAGCGGCAGCGAGAGCAGCCAGCGGTCGCCGGGTTGGAGCGGGATGTTGGCGTTGCCGGCGAGCGCGCTTTGCCGGTGGTTGTCGGCGGAATGCACGGCCGGTTTTGGATCGCCGGTGCTGCCGGACGTGAAGATGACGGTGGCGGGTTGGCCGGCTTCCATTTCCGTTTGTTCGGCCTCGGCGTCAGCACCCTCGAGCGTGAATCGGTCGATACGGCGAGTGCATCCCGCGGCAGTCATGGCTCTGTCGACTTCGTTTTGCGGCCAGCGGGGGTTGATCATGCAGGCGACGGCGCCAAGCCGCATCAGCGCGCGGAGCAGCACGATTGCCTCGACCGTCTGCCCGAGCGCGACGCCGGCGATGTTGCCGCGGATGACGCCGGACTGGCGTTCGGCGCGTGCGGCGGCCGATTCGAGTTCGCGGAATGACAGTTGGCCATGCGCCGTGACGATTGCGGGGAGGATCGAGCAGGATTCCGCCGCGCGCGAGTGCGCGCCGACGGGCGAATCAGGCACGGTAGATGCACTCCATCCGGTCGAGGCGGATGGTTGCGGCGCACTCGTCGAGTTCGGCGAGGTCGAGCTTGCCGTTGTGCGCCTGGAACCGGCGTTCGAGGAGGTCCTCGGCGAGCCAATCGTAGGTGTCGAGGCCGGCGGGGATATCTTCTTCGGTGATGGTGGCGGCGAGGTGGGCGAGTGCAATGAGGCCGACGCCGGATTCGAAACAGGAGCTGACGACGGGTTTCAAGCCGCATTCAACAGCCTCGGCGGCCCAGTCTTCCGCGGTGCGCGTGCCGCCAAGCAGGGTGGGCTTCAGGACGACGGCGCGCGCCCAGGTTTTGTCCTGCAGAAAGTCTTCCTGATAAAGGCCTTCTGCGATGCTTTCGTCGAGTGCGACCGGCATGCCCGACTGTCTGACAAATTGATCGAGGCGCGCGGGGTCGGCGAGCGGTTCCTCGATGTAGGCGATGCGGACGTCGTCGACGGCGCGGGCGAACGCGATCGCGTCTTTGTAGCTCCATGCTCTGTTGGCGTCGAGACGCAACTCGACTTTGTCGCTCATGATGTTCAGCACTTCGTGAACGATCTCGGCGTCCTGCTTGATGGACTGCCTGCCGACCTTGACCTTGGCGGCGACGTACCCGTTGTCGCGGAGGAACTGGGCCTTTTTGATGGCGCTTTTGATGGGGCCGTTGATGTAGCCGTTGATGCTGACGTACCGGCGCGTCTTGCTGAACAGGCCGTCAGTGAACGTGGCGCCGGCGGCGTAGGCGAGGCCGAGCGCCGCGCATTCTGCCCCGAACAGGACGGACGGCGTGGCCGTAAGCGAGTGGAGGACGTCTTCGTCGTCCAGATCGTTGTCGGAGTTCATCAGTTCGAGCGCGTAATCGGCCCAGCGGATCGCGGCTTCCCGGGCCTGGGCGATGGATTCCGGGTTGAACCCTGGCAGGGGCGCAATATCCCCGTATCCGGCTTTGCGCTCATCGTGGCCGATCTTGATGATAAGGCCGGATCGATTTGTCAGCACATTCTTCCCCAAATGGAGCGGGGCCACGAGCGGCAAGTTGTACTCGTAGATCTCGATTGTGGAAGAACTCATAAAATCCAGCCTATCGAAAACAGGAGGGCAAAAACAAGCAGCACTTTCCCGGTCGCGGCGAGTGCGTTGTTAAGCGCGGGCCCGTCGGTTGTAGTCACAACCGTCCGCAACGTTGGAATAGCGGGCAGGGCCGCGAGCATCGCCAGCAGGATAGCGGGGTGGCGCGGGCTCAGGATTGCCGGTACCGCCATGATCGCGGCGGCCAGCGCAAGGACGTATTCGGCCCGGGCGAACGTGCGGCCGAACCTGACGGGCAGGGTCATTTTGCGGGCGAGCCGGTCCTGGTCGACGTCGCGCAGGTTGTTGACGGTCAGTATGGCTACGGAAAGCAAGCCGGCGGCGAGCCCTGCGAGGAGGACGTCGCGGTTGAGCGCGTGAGCTTGGACGTAATACGTGCCACCGACGGCGACGGGCCCAAAAAAGACGAGCACAAACAGATCTCCCAGCCCCAAATAACCCAGCGGATACGGACCCGCAGTGTACAGCACGCCGCACAGGATTGACAAGAGGCCCACGATGATAAACGGCCAGCCGCCACGCCAAACAATATACAGGCCCGGCACGCATGCCAGAAGGAACGCGGCGGCGGTGGCGCGCAGCATGGCCGGGGGCGCGATGAGGCCGGCCTGGGTGGCGCGGACGGGGCCGAGCCGGCCGGGCGCGTCGGCGCCTTTGGCGTGGTCGAAATAGTCGTTGGCGAGGTTGGTGCCGATTTGGATGAGCAGCGATCCGGCTAGGGCGCACAGGGCGGAAGGGATGTGCAGTTTGCCGGCTTCGAACGCCATGGCCGTGCCGATTACAACGGGCGCACTGCCCGCGGGCAGCGTTTTAGGACGGGCGGCGTGCAGCCAAACGCTCAAGGATGCCACGGGGCCAGACCTCCTGATTTCACAGCCTGAAGGGCTGTCATAAGTCAGCCTGGGGCAACGCCCCAGGAAACAGCCACCACCATGCCTTGCCCTGAAGGGGCGATACAGCCTTGTTGCACCCTTTCAGGGTGCGGCTTCTCTTGCATGCTCATTCCTGGGGCGTTGCCCCAGGCTATTATCTTTGGCCCTTTCAGGGCATCGAAGAAGCATGTATGGGTGAGGTGCAAGAAGAAAAGCCACGGTGCGACAAAAAACTTCGTGATTGCGAATTAAGCAGGCCCGGTTCTTGGGAACCGGGCCTGCTGAATGAGCCGCTCTTACAGGCAGAATCAGAGTTTCCAGCCTTCACGATAATCCCTGCGGACATACTTGTTGGCCTCGGGGACATTGGTGCAATTCATGTTGGCGGCGTCCCACTCGATACGCTGGCCGCTCCTGATGGCGAGGTTGCCCAGCAGGACCATTTCGGTGAACGGCCCGGCGTAGTCGAAGTTGCCGCCGGCCGGCTCGCCGCCCTTGCACGCCTGGATCCAGGTCTCGTAATGGCCAACCGACTTGGGGATGGTGCGGGGGACGTCGGGCTTTTCGTAGGGGACGAGGCGCGGCTCGTTGCTGTACTCGCCGCACGTGATCATGCCCTTCTCGCCGATAAACAGCGTGCCGCTCGCGTCGTCGCCCAGCTTTTCGTCGGCGGGGACGGCGGCGGGCCGCTCGGGCAGTTTGCCGCCGTCGTACCAGAAGGCATTCACGGCCGGCATGTCGCTGCGCGCGGGGAATTCATACTTGATGATCGACCAGGCGGGGCCGCCTTCGTCGTTGTTGCCTTCGCTCTTGGCTTCGACTGCGGTGGGATAGCCGAGCTTGAGGCCCGTGTATGCGGCGTCCATGACGTGGCAACCCATATCGCCCAGCGCGCCGCAGCCAAAATCCCAGAAGCCTCTCCAGTTGTGGGGCACGTACGCGGGGTGGTACGGCCGCATCGGCGCCGTGCCCACCCAGAGGTCCCAATCGAGCGTTTCGGGCACAGGCGGCGTGTCCGTCGGCCGCGTAACCGGTTGCGGCCACAGGTTTCCGGGGCGGTTGGTCCATATATGGACTTCGTGGACGGGCCCGATCCGGCCGGCCCAGATCCATTCGCAAACCCGGCGGACCCCTTGGCCCTGGTGGCCCTGGTTGCCCATGTGTGTGGCGACTTTGAATTCGCGCGCCGCCTCGGTGAGCATTCTGGCCTCGGCAATGTCGTGGGTGAGCGGCTTCTGCACGAACACGTGCTTGCCCATTCTCATTGCGTGCATCGCGACACGGGCGTGCATGTGGTCGGGCGTCGACACCGTGACGGCATCAATCTCGCTGCCCTGCTTGTCGAGCATGACGCGGAAATCTTTGTACTTCGTGGCGTTCGGGAATTTTTCAAACGTCCCGGCGGCCCGTTTCCAGTCGACGTCGCACAGGGCGACGACGTTCTCGGTCTGGCCGACGTACCGGATGTCGCTCGCGCCCTTGCCGCCGGAGCCAACCGCCGCAACATTGAGTTTTTCGTTTGGGGAGACCCGGCGGGTTCCTGGCCTTCTCACGTCTTGTGCGCGGCCGGCCGCACAGCCGAAGAACACCACGGCACCGGTTGTCAGGAAAGCGCGTCTAGAAACTTTTTTCATTTTTCCACCTCTTTCTACACCATTCCGGGGCGTGTCCGGCTACCCCGCCGCAACGCCACGGCAATTTGAACTTGAGAATACAAAAAAAACAGGGTCAGGGTCAATAAAACCGCGCGTTCCGTGGACGCGGCGTCCCCGCCGCGTCTCTTAATCCGTCCAATCCGTCCGATCTTTTCTCACAGCGGCCGCTTTTCGATTTTGAGTTCGTGGATCGACCACCAGAGCCCATCTTTTTGGCCGGTTTGCACGATCCTGACGTACCGGCCCGCTTTGGGTGTGCAGGCGATGTCAGTCACGGGCTGATCGCCTCTGCCTTTGGCGACGGGCTCGCCCCAATCCTGGGTGTTGTCGGATACGTAGACCTCGTACTTCTTGGGGTAATCGCCGCCGGAATTGGTCGAGTCAAGCACGACCCGGCTCACTTCAGCGGGCCACCCCAGATCGATCTGGAACCATTGCCCCGGCGCCTGGTTGGTGCCGGTGGTCCATCGGGTCTCGGGTTTGCCGTCGATGGCATTGCCGGCTTCGGCGGCGTTATCGGAAGCCGTGGTGAACAGCGTGGGATTGTTGATCTTCTCCAACGCGAGCTTGGCTTCGGCGCCGACTTGCGGGTCGTTTTCATAGCGCTTGATCACGTCGTAGGCGGCGGTGGAGGGACATTCCGCCAGCCCCGCAAGCGCCATCACTTTCTCGCCGGGTTCGGAAGCCAATTCGAGGCCTTTCTCGTACATCGCAACGCGCTTTTCCACCGGCTGATCGGCGGCGAGGCCGGCCAGGCGCAGGTAGCCGCGCAATGCGAGCTTCTTCACCGTATCCGTGGCGCCGGATTCGGCTACCTTGCCGAGATCCTCGACCGGCGCAGCCGTCGGCCATTCCATCAGCGCACGGACCGCCGCTTCCTGCAACTGGGCGTCAGTCGACTCGAGGTCGGCACGCAACGCATCGAGCGCCGAGTTGTCGCCCAGCTTGCCCAGCACCCGCACCAGCGCCGCCCGCGCCGGAACATTGCCTTTCGTGCCGTCGAATGCGGCGAGTGCGGCGGCCGTTGCGCCCGCCGGGTCTTTGGCTTTACGCGCGGCAGCAACGACGGCGGTTTCCGCCTGAGAGCGCGGGCCGTCGGCGGTCTCTTTCACGAGCAGATCGATCAAGGCGGGCGCGTCTTCGGGCCTGCCGAGCTTGGCCAGCGTTTTGAACGCGTCCTGGCGCAAATTCTCATCGGGATCGGCCGCCACTTTCAGGATCTCGGGGACAAGCTGCCGCGCGTTCCGGTCGGCCAGCGCCCCAAGCGCCTCGGATTTGATCCCAACGTCGCCTGCCTGCAGCAACTTCACGAACGCACCGTCGATAGCAGGCCCGTTGATCCGCGCGAGGCTCTTGCGGGCGGCTTTGGCGTCGTCGTCGTCGTCGCCGGCGGCAATCTGCGCCAGCAGGGAGACGCTGGAATACTCGTTCCCAAGTTTGGCGAGCGCTTCGATCGCGGCGAGCCGCACGGTGGCGTCGGTTGAAGTGACCAGATCGGTTACCGCCGGGCAAGTCCCGGGCGCGGCTCGATCCGCAAAGACAGTAATCACCATGACCTGCGCGGCGGGCGCCAGGCCGGCAACCTTCTCGCCGAACGCGCCCGCTACCTCATCAGGGAGTTCGCGCAAGGCGTCTGCGGCGGCGGTGCGCACGATGGGCTCAGTATCGTTGAGGCCTTGAACAATCAATTTCATTGCGCGGGCACTGCCTCTTACGCAGGCGAGCGCCTTGAGTGCGGCGGCCCGGGTCGCAGGGTTCTTACTCTTGTCCAACAGTTTCTGATAAATCTTCGCACCGCGTTCGAGAGTCGCATTGTCGGTAACAAGTTGTGCGGCCGCGTCAATCAAGGCGGGCTCGACGGCGCCCGGCGCTTCCGACCACAGTTTCTCGATGGCGGCGGCGGCAGGTTGCGTACCAACCAGGCCGAGCGCAGCGATCGCCGCTTGTGCAACCGCTTTGTCGGCGTCGTGAGCCGCCTTGGCGAGGACATCGGAGGTTTCCGGATCTTTCCTCTGGCCAAGGGCGTCGACTATGGCGACTTTCGCCGCCGGTTCGGTCTTTGCGAGCGCGGCGACGAGCGCGCGGGCGGCTTCCTCGCCCGGCATACGGTCGATTGCATAGCAAGCCATATCGGCTGTGGCCTGTTTAAGCAGCAGTGGTGCGACGGACGGGATGCAATCCTTGCCGCCGAACAGGTAGATCTGGCGGCAGATGAACAATTTGGCCGCGTCGGTTGTGGACTCCGCCGTGAGGAGTGCCGCGAGTTTGGCAGCCATTGCGCGGAGTTGCGCCGGGTCGTTTTGCGCGCCGTGCGTCTGCGCACGCGTCATGAGGTCCGCGGCGGCATCAAGCGGCGCGGCATCGGCGCCGTAATCATAAGCGGCGATTTTAGGGAGCAGTTCGTCAAACGTGCCATCGGCTGCAAAGGCGCAAGGCGCGATGGCCAGCGCCGCAAGAACGGAAACGAACAGAAAGCACGCTGGACGTATCATGTTTTTCCCCCTTTGAATTGTCGTTGGCATCGGACGACTTTGCGTTGTGCCATCGGGCTCCAGCCGCGTAGACTCCAGCGGTGGGGTCGAGCTCCTGCTCGACCGTGGCTCCAACACGCGGACCTGAGGCTTCAAAGCGCCACCACCGCCACCACCCGGTCGCGCGGGAGCGCGACCCCACCCTGCCTCCAAGTTCAGAAAGTTCACGTTAATTTCCACGGCGCGCGCATGGGGCGTTGCAACAGTCTGTTCCCATCCACATCGGGTTCGCCAGCGGACGTAACAAATACCTCTTTCGCCGGATCCCATCCCAGCGGCCGTTTAATCCAATACGCGATGTTGCCCAGGTGGCAGACGGTGGCCGACCGGTGGCCGATGGCGACGTCGCAGATCGGCCGCGACCGCGTCTTGATGCAATCGAGCCAATCGTCGTGGTGGCCGGGGCTCTCGTAAAGGTGGATCTCGTCAGGTCGGATGGGTTCGTTTTCGAGCCCGGCCGGGTCGGTTTCCAGATACCCGCGGTTCACCCACACTTTGCCCTTGTCGCCGATGAACTCGACCCCCGCCTTTCCGCGCGCGCCGCCGTGGTACATGACCACGCCGTTGGCGTACTTGTAGGTGAGGAACTCGAGGCCGTCGCCCGGCGGAAGGATTTCGACCGGCCCACTTTCATCCATGCCAAGCCCCCATTGGGCGATGTCGAAATGGTGCGCGCCCCAGTCGGTCATACCGCCGCCCGAGTAGTCGCGGTACGCACGGAAATTGGGCCAGCCGTCAAAATCGAGGCCGGGCGCGATATCCGAGTTGTACGGGCGGAACGGCGCGGGGCCAAGCCAGAAGTTCCAATCCAGGCCGTCGGGCACCGGTTCGGCCGGCAGATAGCACTCGGCCGGCGGGCCGCCGACGTTGACGTGGACCGTGTGCACCTTGCCGATCCGGCCGTTGCGGACGAGTTCGCAGGCGATTCGGAACTCCCTGCTCGATCGCTGCTGGCTGCCGGTCTGAAACACCCGGCCATATGCGCGGGTGGCGCGGACGAGCGCCTTGCCCCCATTGATGGTGAGGGTGAGCGGTTTCTCGCAGTAGACGTCTTTGCCGCTCTCGATCATGGCGATCGAAACCAGCGTATGCCAGTGGTCGGGCGTGGCAATGACGACCGCGTCGATATCGTCACGGCCTGCGATCTCTCGGAAGTCGCCGTACGCCGCGACGCCGTTGTAGCCGGGCTTGTCATCGCGTTTGGCGTAGTGGGCGTTGGCCTTTTCCTGCCGCAGCTTGAGCCGTTTGGCCTCGACGTCGCACAGGGCGACAATCTGGCACGATGGCCGTCTGAGGAACGTATCGAGGTGGCCGCCCATCTGTTTGCCCATGCCCACGAACCCCAGCGTCAGGCGTTCGCTCGGGGCCGTGGCGCCGTCCGCTCCCAGAGCCGAGCCCGGGATGATGGCCGGAAATGCCGCCGCCGCCAGAGACCACCCGGCGGTCCGTTTGATGAAGTCGCGCCGGCCGATCGCCCGGCTGGTTGATTGGTGGTTCTTTTGTTTCATGCCGATCCTTCCTTCTATGTGCGCCCACAGGCCTTTTTAAACAACGGGCCACTAGAATACACCGCGAGAGGCCGGAAAAGGAATTAAGGATGAATTCACCCTGTCCGTCCCGATTGTCCCAAAGGTCTCAATCGGCCCAATCGGCCCACTGGCAAAAACTACGCTGGACTTTTTGCCCTCGAGCGGGTAATGTCGCGGGTATGAAAAAGCGGATCCTGTTCGTTGGGGGCGGAGACGCGACGGCGCGGGCGGTTGTGTCGGCGGGCCGGTTGGGGTATCAAACGGTCGCGGTTGACAATGCGCCCCGCTCGCCCGTAATCGCGGCCGCCCAGGAAGGCATTGCGGCGGACGTCTCGGATCCTCGCGAACTGACGCGCGTCGCACGCAGCGTCCAGGCCGACGGCATCTACCCCGCGCTCGATCCTTTTGCGCCTGCCGCGTCAACCGCCGCAGCCGAGTTGCATCTGCCCGGCCTGACGCCAAGCGCAGCTACCCTCATGCAGGACAAATACGCCATGCGCAGGGCACTGGCCGGCAGCGGCGTGTCGCAACCGACGTTTTGCCCGGCGGCAAACGAGCAGGAAGCATTGACCGCCGCCGAGACGGTGCGGCTGCCGGTGGTTGTCAAGCCATCGCAAGGTTCCGGGAGCGAGGCCGTGCGCCGCCTGGATCATCTCGAAGACATGCCGCTGGCCTTCCTCCAGGCGAAACGGGCCTCCAGAAACGGCATGGTGCTGGTCGAGTCGTTTGTCGAAGGCAGGCACGTCACGGTGGACGGGGCCGTCCAGTGCGGTTCTTTCAGGGCCATCTCGGCACACGGGTCCATCCCGGCGCCGCTCCCATGCTGCTATGATCAAGCCGTTTATGCGCCGCTGGAAGACGAACTCATCGTAAAACTGGCCGCGGCCGCCGGTTCGGTTGGCAAGGCATTGAAACTTAGCGGCGGCATATTCAGCGCGGAATTCATCCAATTGGCGGACGCGTTTTTCCTCGTCGAACTCCACCCCTACCCGCTGCATTTGCGGCTGCCGGCGGACCTGCTCGACCTGACAGGGGAGGCAAGCGCAGTTGCCGCGGTTCTGCGCGCCTGCACCGGCGAGGCGCCCGCCAAAAACGCGGCGCCGGCGCCGGCTCATTCCGCCGCAATCAGTTGGATTCCCACGCACAGCGGAGTTGTGACGTCCGTTGAAGGCCTTCAAGAGGCCCGGGCCGTGGCCGGCGTCCGCCAGGTGCGGGTAAATGCAAAACCAGGCGACGTGATGGGCCACGTCGTGGATGTTGCCACGCGCGATAGGGTCGGATATGCGCTCGCCATGGGCGCATCGGCCGGCGAGGCGCTCGATGCCGCCCAAAAAGCCTGCAACCTGTGCCGGATCGTTACCGACCCGGCGCTGCACTGACAGGAGGGATGCCTCGATGATGGGGATGTGGATGGCCGGGCTTACCGGCGGGGATCAGGACAGCCGCCAGCAAAAACAACAAGCCGCTATGGGCCTGAATGTCGCCGGGCTGCGCACGGAACTGCGCAACACCAGAGAACAGATCGGCAAGCTGGCACTCATGAACCAGGCCCTGTGGGAACTCCTGTGCGAACGCCTCCAGCTTACCGACGATGACCTGGTGAAAATTGCCCAGGAGATCGATTTGCGCGACGGCGTCGCAGACGGCAAAATGACCGAAACGCCGCTCAAATGCCCCCAGTGCGGGCGGATCTCCAACTCCCGCCACTGGAAATGCCTGTATTGCGGCCTCCAGTTTGAAAAACCGGCCATGGGCTAGACTGAGACCGCTGGATCCGCCGCTGTGGTAGCAATGAACCCCTGCTCGACTTGACGGACTATTCCCGTTGACAAACCAAGATTGATTTGCATTACAAATTGTCCTTTACTTTTTACTTTATGTATGGTATACTTTACATAGACAAACAAACGGAGGACTACCGATGCACCCCCAATTAAGACATGCCCGCTTTAACCTGACAGTTTTTGCGATTGCACTTACACCCACTGTCTGTGGATACGTGGCGCTGCTCCTCTTGTACCCGCGTATGGCTTCTTTGGCTTTTGCTTTTCTTGGCCTGATGGGGCTGTTGGGTTTTGGAGTCCGTTTCTACCGGCGGAAGCCGGACGAGCCCGGCGTGGTATTGGACGAGCGCGACCAGTTGATACGTGACCGGGCCGACCTGATGGGATGGCGGGTGGTCTGGCTGTACTGGCTGTTGATCTGTTTTGTACCGTGGTGCTGGGTAGTCTTTACATCTGGCATCGAGGCGATGATACAAATGGGCATCCCGCTGCTACTGTTTCCGTTCTTCTACCTCGGCGCGGGCATTGTTCACCAGGTAACATGGTCGCTGGCCATTGTCTTTTCCTACCGCGAGGCGTCGCAGGCATGAGCTCGGCACTTCAAAACAGGATCCGCCGCAGTTGTTGCAATGAACGCCCATCTCTACTTGACGGACTATTCCCGTTGACAAACCAAGATTGGTTTACATTACAAATTGTCCTTTAAAGAAACGGAGAACTCCCAATGCACCCCCAACTGAGACATGCCCGGTTCAACCTGATAGTTTTTCTGATTGTGCTTGTGCCCACTGTCTGTACCTATCTGGTGTTGCTGCTCTTGCACGGCCCGCGTATTGCTTTTTCATCTGTTGGCTTTCTCGGTCTGCTGTTCATCTGGGTTTTCGGAAGCCGTTTCTACCGGCGGAAGCCGGGCGAGCCCGGCGTGGTGATGGATGAGCGCGACCAGTTGATACGTGATCGGGCCAACCTGCTGGGGTGGCGGGTGGTCTGGGGGTACTGGTGCCTGATCTGTTTTGTTCCGTATTTCTGTGTAGCCTTTGCGTGGGGCATCGAGGCGATAAAAGACAAAGGCATCCCGGCGGGGTTTTATCCGCTCTTCTACGGCGGCGCGTTCATTGTTTACTACGTAACATGGTCGTTGGCGATCGTCTTCTCCTACCGCGAGGCGTCCCAGGCATGAGTACGGCACTCCAAAACAGGATCCGCCGGTTGCGGTTCGACCATAACGAGATGACACAGCAGGAATTGGCGGACAAGGCAGGCGTGACACGGCAAACCATCATCGCACTCGAGGCCAATCGGTACGTGCCCTCTTTAGTACTGGCGTTCCGAATCGCCCGGACATTTGGCGTCGGCGTGGGTGACGTCTTCCAGTTGGAGGAGTAAGCGGCCCGCCGCAAGGTAGATACCCCGCCGGAAGGCGGGCCGTTTGAAGGGTATCCGCCTTTTTGCTAGGATTTTGGTGTAGTCAGCTACAAGGTCGTCTTTGTGCAGTGGGGGAATGCTGTAGCGAACGTGCCGCAACCCTTTGCGGCGACGCGTCGAGAGCCATATACGCGGCAACGATATGGCTTGTGCCAGGACGAATACGTCAACAAGGAGCGGGGGCATGAAAACTTTGCTGATTACGGCGGGATGTATTGCAGTTCTGGCCAACGCATTGCCGGCCGGTGCGGAGTTACAGAATGTGGCGGTAGGCGGGTCCATTCGGATTCGCGGAAACTGGTACAGCAGCGAGGCGACCGGCGACAGCCTCACGGGCCGCAACCCGTTTTTCCAGGTACGGGGCACGCCAAGCTGGCGCGGGTACGTCGATCCCGTGACCGGCCTCTGGGGCAATCCGCTGGCGGGCGCGCGGTGGGCGGCGCAACCGGGCCGGTTGCCGGTTTGGGGGTGGCCCGACTGGGATTCGCGCGGCTCGAGCGCGGGCTACGTCGATCAGCGCATCACGCTCAACGTGCGCGCCGATTTCACCGAACGCGTAAGCGCCTGCATCGAGCTCGACAGCTACGCCATCTGGGGCGAAGACTTCCGGTCGGACTATGTGACGGGCGTGGATCGCCGCGCCGTCTCGATCGACGACCTCGAGGTGTTCCAGTCGTACATCGAAGCCAATGACATGTTTGGCGTGCCGTTGCGGCTCCGCGTGGGCCGGCAGGAACTCCTCTTCGGCAGCCAGTGGCTGGTCGGCTCCAAAGTGAACGGCGCCTATTATCCTGCAACATCGTTTGACGCGGTCAGGGCCACCTATGCCACCGACCTGTTCAGCGTAGACGCATGGTGGGCCAAACTGGCCGACACCAGCCCGGTCGAAGAAGACGGCGATACCGATTTCTATGGCGTCTACGCCAGTTACCTCGGAATTGAGAACGTTACCTTCGACGCCTACTACCTCCTGCTGCGCGATGCCCAGGCGCTCGCCGCCACAAACGGCACCTTCATCGCGGAGTGGTTAGAAGACGTGTTCGCCGTCGACAATTTCGACCCCACGTACCTGCACACGGTTGGCATGCGCGGCGCGGGCACGTTGGGCGCCATTGATTTCGAAGCCGAAGTCGCCTACCAGTTTGGCGAAGCCGGCGCCGCGGGCATTACGTTCGCGGGTGCGGGGCTGCTTTCGCCTTACGGGCCGGACGACGCCGAGTTCGACAACTGGGGCGCCAACCTCGAGGTCGGCTACACGTTCGACGCTCCGATGAGCCCCCGCATCTATATCGGCGGCGCGTACCTGGGCGGCGAGGACACCCGCGACATCGGATTCGTCGACTGGCTGGGCGCAGTGGCCTGCCCATTCTGGAGCGCCAGTTCGAGCGTGAGCTTCAACCGGCTGTTTTCGAACTGGGTGTACAGCGAATTCCTGGCCAACAGCGACCTCTCCAACGCCTGGGTAGGCCGCGCTGGCATCAGCGTCAACCCGACGGAAAACACTAACCTGCTGTTGGCAGTTTCCTATTTCGAGACGCTCGAGCCGTACAAATCCACGTGGCCCGCCTATTTCCTTCTCGGC